>CAYNNL010000039.1:0-17054 GCA_964398765.1 uncultured bacterium
TCCCACTCGATGGTCGCGGGTGGCTTGCTGGTGATGTCGTACACCACGCGGTTCACCTCGGGCACCTCGTTGACGATCCGGTTCGCGGCGGTGGCCAGGAACTCGTGCGGGAGGCGCGACCAGTCGGCCGTCATGCCGTCGACGCTCGAGACGGCCCTGAGCGCCACCGTGTAACCGTAGGTGCGACCGTCACCCATCACGCCGACGGAGCGAAGGTCCGTCAGGACGGCGAACGCCTGCCAGGTGGAGCTGTAGAGCCCGAACTCCCTCAGCGCCGAGATGAACACGTGATCCACGCGCCTGAGGGCGTCGAGGCGCGCGGGCGTGACCTCGCCGATGATGCGAACGGCCAGGCCGGGCCCGGGGAACGGGTGGCGGTCGCGCAGCGTGGGCGGGAGCCCGAGCTGAGCGGCTACCTCGCGGACCTCGTCCTTGAACAGGTCCCTGAACGGCTCCACCAGCTCGAAGTCGAGGTCGGGAGGCAGGCCTCCGACGTTGTGGTGCGACTTGATGTTGGCCGCCCCGGGCACGCCGGCGGACTCGATCACGTCCGGGTAAAGGGTGCCCTGCGCGAGGTAGCGGATGGCACCGCCCCCGGATTGCGAGCGTCGCGCCTCGGCAGCGAACACCTCGATGAACTCGCGCCCGATCACCTTCCGCTTGGCCTCCGGGTCCGTGACGCCGGCGAGGGCCGAGACGAACCGTTCGGAGGCGTCCACGACGGTGAGGTCCACCCCCAGCGCCGTGAGCGCCGCCTCGACCTCGCGCCTCTCGTCGTGACGCAGCAGGCCGTGGTCGACGAACACGGCCACGAGCCTGTCGTGGATGGCGCGGTTCAGGAGCAGGCCGAGCGTCGTGGAGTCGACGCCACCTGAGATCCCGAGCAGGACGCGTTCGTCGCCCACCTGAGCCCGGACGGCGGCCACGGCCGACTCGACGATGTTCGCGGCGGTCCAGTCGCGCGGCGCGGCGGAGAGCGCGACGAAACGCTCCAGCACCTCCATGCCGCGCGGGGTGTGGTTGACCTCGGGGTGGAACTGCAGGCCGAACAGCCCGCGGGCCTCATCGGCCATGGCGGCGACGACCCCGCTCTCGGTCGTGGCCGTGGCCTCGAAACCGGACGGGAGCCGCGTCACGGCGTCGCCGTGGCTCATCCACGCCACGAACTCGCCGCCGAGCCCCTCGAACAGGGGGCCGCTCCGGCGCGTCAGGAGCGCCTTCCCGTACTCGCGCTTGCCGCCGCCGCCCACGGCGCCGCCCAGGTCTCGCGCAAGCAGCTGCATCCCGTAGCAGATCCCGAGCACCGGCAGTCCGAGGTCCAGCAGCCCGGGGACGAGGCCCGGAGCGCCGAGGTCGTTGACGCTGTTCGGGCCGCCCGACAGCACCAGCGCGGCCGGGTCGTGGGCCTGGATGCGGCTGACGGGCGAGGCGGCGGGCAGGATGACCGAGTGGACGTTCAGTTCGCGTAGGCGACGGGTGATCAGGCGGCTGAACTGCGAGCCGTAATCGATCACGACGATGCTCTTCGGCACGGCGGTGTCTCCCTGGCTGGTGCCGGCAGCCGCGGTCACGGTGAGGTCGTGCTCGGCTCCGGGAAGGCGATGGTGATGACGGACTCGTCGGGCACGCGCAGCGTGACGCTCTCGCTGGACCGGCCCTGGAACTGCGCGTGAACGACCCAGACGCCGTTGGCGTCGAACGCCACGCGGCGCGGGACCGAACCGATGATCGTCCCCGGGGAGTAGAGCGAGCCGTCCGGGCTCCTGTCGACGACCAGGCTGACGGGCGGCAGGTTGCCAGGCGTCACGCGGACGTCGACGAGGTGGCGCACAGTGCCCGCCTCGACGTTGCCGAGGCCCGAGGACCGCTGGGCCCTCAACGCGAGGAAGCTGCCGAGGGCCAGCGCCAGCACGAGCAGCAGTAGCAGGGCGGGTCCGCGAAGAGACCTGCGGCGGGCGCGGCCGTCGATGTCGCCGTCCAGGCGGATCGGCGCGGGGCGCAGCGCGTCTTCGAGGGTACCCGCCCGGTACGTGGCGCCGGGAGGCAGGTTCTTCACGAACGCGCCCTCGGGCGGCGGCGCCTTGCCGACGGGCCCGGTCTTGAGCACTCCCGCTCCCGGGTCGCTATGCAGGGTGATCGGGTCGGGCTCGTCGACCGGCGTCGGGGTGGGCGGCGGTTGGCGGCCAGGGTCCCGGCCGTGTGGCGTAACCGGGGCCGCGTCCGCCGCCTGCTCAGGGCGCGCCGCGTAGGCGGCGGGGTCGACCCGCATGTCGGTGCGCGTGGCAGAGACGCTCGGCGCCGCGCCGAGCACGCCCGCAACGTCGTGAGGGTCGAAGTCGAGGTCGGCGACGGGCGCCTGCGGTTGCGGGGTGAACTCGAGCGCGTCGAGATCGAGGGGTGGGCCCTCCTCGGCGGGGCCCGCCGAGGAGACGGGCAGCACGATGTCGCCGAACCCCGCCGACGGCACCTTGACCGCCCCGCCCGCGAGCCGCCTGACGATCGCCTGCAGGCCGGTCGCGTCGGCGCCGCTGGTGCCGGCGGCCGCCGACCCGAGGGCCGCGGCGACCTCGGCACTGATGCCCTTGGCGCCGAGCTCCAAGAGTGCTGCGGCGGCGCGACGCAGGTCCTCGCGGAGCGCGGCAGACAGGCCGGGTCCCACCGTCGACGTGGCGACGGCCGGCGCGGCCGGTTGGCCTCGTCGCCACGGGACGCCGTAGCCCTCGAGGTAGAGCCGTCGCTCCGCCCACAGGAAGCGACCGGGGTGGATGTCGCCGTGCACGAGCCCCTGCCCGGACGCGTCGCGGAGGACGGTGAGCGCCTGCAGCACGAACTGGTCGTCGACGATGGACTCGCCGGGGGCGACGAGGGTGGCGTCGCTCGGGTAGGCGACCACGAGCGTGCCCTGGCCGCCGTCCGCCCAACTCGCCACCACCGTGGGGATGCCCGGCACTGCCTGGCCGCCCGGGCGCGCTCGCGGCTCGCCGGGGAAGTCGTAGATTAGGACCGCCAGGCCCGTCACGACGTCGACCCCGAGGCTGGTGACGATGTCGCCATCGCTCCTGAGTCGTTCGTTGCGCTGAAAACGCCCGGGCTGATCCACGCCAGGCGAGTATAGCCAGGCGGGGGAGGCGTCACAAGGCGTCAGCTGGGGCGTCCTGTCACGGTACGCGCGAGCGGGCGGCGCGGACGCTGTTACGCTTAACCTTACTTATGGCAGTCACCCGTGAACGCGTACTCGAGGCCCTGAAGGGCGTCAACGACCCCGAACTCCACCAAGACCTCGTCACGCTGGGGATGGTCGACAGCGTCGAGATCGCCGGCGACACCATCAAGCTCGAGGTCACCCTCACCACGCCCGCCTGCCCCATGAAGGCCAAGATCGAGAAGGACATCCGGGCAGCCATCAAGCACGACCTGGGCGTCGACGACGTCGAACTCACCTTCGGCTCGGTGGTGAGGGGGCCGACCCAGATGCCGCTCCCCGGCATACGTAACGTGATCGCCGTCGGCTCGGGCAAGGGGGGCGTGGGCAAGTCCACCATGGCCGCCAACATCGCGGCTTCGCTCAGCCTGGAGGGTGCCCTCGTCGGGCTGCTGGACGCCGACATCTACGGCCCCAGCCAGGGCAAGATGTACGGGGTCGAAGGCAAGCGCCTGATGGCCGACGACGAGAAGCACATCCTGCCGCTGCGCAACCACGGCGTGAAGGTCATCTCGATCGCCAACCTGGTCGAGGACGGGCAGGCCCTGACCTGGCGCGGCCCCATCCTCCACGGCACGCTCACGCAGCTCCTGAAGCAGACCGTCTGGGGCGAGCTCGATTACCTGGTCGTCGACCTGCCGCCGGGCACCGGCGACGTGCAGCTCTCGCTGTCGCAGCTCGTCCCGGTGACCGGCATGGTCCTCGTCACCACCCCGCAGGACATGGCGCTGGTAGACGTGCGCCGCGCCTACACCATGGCCCGCAAGACGCACATCCCCGTGCTCGGGGTGATCGAGAACATGAGCTACTACGCGCTCCCGGACGGCACCAGGGACCACATCTTCGGCGAGGGCGGCGCCGAGCGCTGGGCCGAGTCGGAGAAGCTGCCTCTGCTGGGCCAGGTGCCCATCACGCGGGCGCTGCGCGAGAGCGGCGACAGCGGCACCCCGCTGGTGGTCTCGCACCCCGACGACCCCAGCGCCGTCGAACTACGCCGCGCCACGCGCCGGATGGCCGGGCAGGTGAGCATCCAGTCGGTCAGCAGCCTACCGATGGTCGGCTGAGGGGCGGCGCACCGACCGCGGCCGCGGCGTGACAGCGGGGCCGTTCCCCGGCTGAGGGCGGTCCCCGCGGCGCCCGGCGCCCGTCGGGGCCGGTGGTATGTTGTGCCGGGCGGGGAAGTCGGCCCGCCCACGGACGAGCGAGTCCTGGCAGCTTAGCCCTGGCGACCGCCGCGGCGGCCCGGGCGCGGGTGCGCGGAGCGGCCGCCCCCGGCGGCGCCGTCACCGGAGGCACGGATGAGCGACACCAGAACAGACAAGGCGGGCGCGGACCTGCCGAGCCGGTACGACCCGGCGGCGCTGGAGGCGCCCTGGGTGAGGCGCTGGGCCGAGGAGCCGTTCACGGCGGACCCGACCAGCGGCAAGGAGCCGTTCTGCATCGTCATCCCGCCCCCCAACATCACCGGCAACCTGCACCTGGGGCACGCCTTCGACAACACCATCATCGACGTGCTGATCCGCTTCAAGCGCATGCAGGGGTTCGAGGCGCTGTTCCAGCCCGGGACCGACCACGCCGGCATCAGCACCCAGGTCATGGTGGAGCGCGCGCTGCGCGAGGAAGGTAGCGGCCGGCTCGAACTGGGCCGCGAGCGCTTCCTTGAGCGGGTGTGGGAGTGGAAGGAGCGCTACGGCGGCATCATCGTGGAGCAGCTGCAGCGCCTGGGCGTCAGCGCCGATTGGACGCGGTCGCGCTTCACGATGGACGAGGGCCTGTCGCGGGCGGTCAGGCGCCAGTTCGTCGAGCTCTACCACGCGGGCCTCGTGTACCGGGGCGAGCGCATCGTCAACTGGGACCCGGTGAGCCGGACGGTGCTCTCCGACCTCGAGGTGGACCGGGAGGAGCGGCCCGGGCAGCTCTTCGAGCTCGCCTACCCGCTCGAGGGTGGCGGCGAGATCGTGATCGCCACGGTCCGCCCCGAGACGATCTTCGCCGACGTGGCAGTCGCCCTCAACCCGGCCGATCCGCGCGCCGCCGAGCTGGTGGGCCGGAGCGCGCGCATCCCCCTCACTGACCGGCTCGTGCCCATCATCGAGGACGAGGCGGTGGAGCTCGGCTTCGGCACGGGCGCCCTCAAGATCACCCCTGCTCACGACGTGACCGACTTCGAGATCGGTGAGCGTCACGGCCTACCGCGGCCGAGCGTGATAGGGCTCGACGCCAGTCTGACCGGCGAGCTCGTTCCCGAGGAGTTCAGGGGTCTCGATCGCTTCGAGGCGAGGGAAGCCGTGGTCGCCGCGCTCGCTGCGGCGGGCCACCTCCGGGGGACGCGGGACCACACCGTGGCGCTGGGTCTGTCGCAGAGGACGGGCGAACCGGTCGAGCCGCTACTCTCGTTGCAGTGGTTCTACGACACCGACTCGGCCGCCCTCCGCGTGCTAGCCGCCCTCGAGGACGGCGAGATCACGGTCCACCCGGAGCGCTACACGAAGGTGAACAAGGACTGGCTCCACAAGCTGAGGCACTGGACCATCTCGCGCCAGCTCTGGTGGGGTCACCGCATCCCGGCCTGGTACGACGAGGACGGCAACGTCTACGTGCCCCCCGCCGACAGGCCCGACCTGGACCCGCCCGACGACCCGCGCTACTCGGGCCTGAACCTGCGGCAGGACGACGACGTGTTCGACACGTGGTTCTCCTCGAACCTGTGGCCCTTCAGCACGCTCGGGTGGCCCGACGAGTCAGACCCCTTCTACCGACGCTTCTACCCGACCAGTGTGCTGGTCACGGGCTACGACATCCTCTTCTTCTGGGTGGCCCGCATGGAGATCGCCGGTTACCAGTTCACCTCCAAGCGCCCCTTCAAGGACGTGGTGCTGCACGGCCTTGTGCTGGACGCCAACGGTCAGAAGATGTCGAAGTCGAAGGCGAACGGCATCGACCCGCTGACCGTCATCGCCGAGCACGGCGCCGACGCTCTGCGCTTCGCGATGGGGTACGTGAGCACCGGCGGTCAGGACGTGCGCTGGGACGACCGGCGCGTCGAGATGGGACGCAACTACGCCACGAAGCTGTGGAACGCCGCCCGCTTCGCTCTGCTCAACCTGGGGGGCGATGAGGCCTCCGCTGCCGCGCCCGCGCGCCTCGCGGACAGGTGGATCTCGAGCCGGTTGCAGCGGACCGTCGCGGGAGTGACGGCGGCGCTGGAGGCCTTCGACCTCGGTGCCGCCACGCGGCTCCTGTACGACTTCACCTGGTCCGAGTTCTGCGACTGGTACCTGGAAGCCAGCAAGCCCGCGCTCAAGGAGGGCGACGCCGTCACCCGCGCCACGCTCAGGCGCGTCCTCGAGGCCGTCCTCGCGCTGCAGCACCCCCTGATGCCGTTCGTGACCTCCGAGCTGCACCGCGCCCTCGGCCACGATGAGCAGCTGGCGGTAGCGCCCTGGCCCGCCGTGGACCAGGCACTGGTCGACGAGGCCGCCGAGGCCGACTTCGCGCGGTTGCAGGCCGCCGTCGGCGCCGTGCGCAGCCTGCGGAGCGAGGCCGACCTGGCACCCACCGCCCAGGTGACCGTCGCCGCGACGGGCGAGGGCGCCCCGCTGCTCCAGGGCGAGGCGGAGGTGTTCCACGCCTTGGCGCGGGCCCGCCTGACCACGGAGCCTGCGGCGGGGCCCCGCATCCGGACGGCGCTGGCGGGGCTCGACCTAAGCCTGCCGCTCGGCGGCCAGGTCGACGTCGGCGAGTACCGCGTCAGGCAGGAGAAGCGCCTGGCGAAGCTGGAGGGCGAGCTGGAGCGCTCGCGCAAGAAGCTCGCCAACGAGCGGTTCGTCGCCAGCGCCCCGCCCGAGGTGGTGGAGGAGGAGCGGCGTCGCCTGGACGAGGGGACCGAGGTGATGGCCAGGTTGCGCGAGGTCCTGACGCAGATCGGGGCGCCAGGAGACGCCGGGTGACGCCCGCGCCGTTCGCGCTGGGGTCGGAGCTCACGCTCGAGGCGGTGGAGCGGGTGGCGCGCTCCGGCGGGGGCGTCACGCTGCCGCCCGAGACGCGCGAGAGGCTGGCGCGTAACCGCGCCTACGTCGAGGAGTTGCTGGAACGTGGCGACACCGTCTACGGCGTGACCACGGGCTTCGGGCGCTTCGCGGCCACGCGCATCGCCGCGGACGACGTCCTGGCGCTGCAGCGCAACCTCCTCCTCTCGCACGCCGTCGGGGTCGGCGAACCCCTCCCGACCGAGATCGTCCGCGCCATGCTGCTACTCAGGGCGCAGTCGCTGGCGCTGGGCGCGTCGGGCGTGAGGCCCGAGGTGGTCGAGCTGCTCGCGGCGCTCCTCGAGCGGGGCGTGCATCCCGTCGTGCCGTCGCAGGGGAGCGTGGGCGCCTCTGGTGACCTCGCGCCGCTCGCGCACATGGCGCTGGTGCTGATCGGCGAGGGCGAGGCCGAGGTCGGCGGTCAACGCATGAGCGGCCGTGCCGCCCTCGCGGGGGTCGGTCTCGCCCCGCTCGAGCTCGCCGCGAAGGAGGGGCTCGCGCTGATCAACGGCACCCAGCTGATGACGGCGCACCTCGCCCTGGGCCTGCTGGACGCCGAGCGCCTGGCGCGCCTCGCCGACGTCGCGGCCGCGACCACGGTCGAGGCGCTGCTGGGGAGCCACGCGCCGTTCGACGCCGAAGTCACCCGCCTGAGGCCCCACGCTGGCGCGGTGACCGTGGCCGCGAACATGCGCGCGCTCCTCGCCGACTCGGAGGTGGTGCTCTCCCACGCCGACTGCGACCGTGTCCAGGACCCGTACTCGCTTAGGGGCGTGCCGCAGATCCACGGCGCGTCGCGCGGGGCGCTGGCCCACGCCCGCGCGGTCGTGGAGGTCGAGCTGCGCTCGGTCACCGACAACCCGCTCGTCGTGACGGACGGGACCGAAGGGGGCGCGAGGGTGATCAGCGCCGGCAACTTCCACGGCCAGCCGCTTGCGCTCGCGGCCGACTACGCCGCCATCGCCCTGGCCGAGCTCGGCAACGTATCGGAACGCCGCATCGAGCAGCTGGTCAACCCGGCCCTCTCCGGGTTGCCGGGTTTCCTGACCGAACACGGCGGGCTCAACTCCGGGTTGATGGTGGCCCAGTACACGGCCGCCGCCCTCGTGAGCGAGAACAAGGTCCTCGCGCACCCGGCCTCCGTCGACTCCATCCCGACCAGCGCCAACCAGGAGGACCACGTGTCGATGGGCGCCCACGCGGCCCGCAAGCTCCTGGCCGTCCTGCGCAACGTGCGCTACGTCCTGGCCGTCGAGCTCATGGCCGGCGCGCAGGGCATCGACTTCCGCGCGCCCCTACGCCCCGGCCGCGGGGTCGCCGCCGCGCAGGCGCGCCTGCGCGAGCTCGTGCCGCACCTCGGCGCCGACCGGTACCTGAAGCCCGACCTGGAGGCCGTGCACGCCGCGGTCCTCGACGGCAGCCTGCTGCGGGCGGTCGCCGCCGCCGGCGTGGAGCTGGCGTGACCGGCGCCGCGCGCCACCTGGAGCTGCCGTTCACCGGTCCGGCGACCTTCTTCAAGGCCCCTCACACGCCGGCGGACCGGCTGACCGCCGGCCAGCACGACGTGGCGTTCCTCGGCGTCCGCTACGACTTCGCGGTCGGCTTCCGGCCCGGGGCGCGCTTCGCGCCGTCGGCACTAAGGGCCGCCACGGGCCGCTACGCGGTGGGGCCGGCGGGCTACTACGACTTCGAGACCGACAGCCACCGCCTGGTGGGGGCGCGCCTCGTCGACGCCGGTGACGTGGACGTGGCGCAACTGGAGACGGCCGAGACCCTCAGGCGCGTCGAGGTCGCCGCGGGGGCCGTGAGGGCCGCCGCGCGGTTGCCGCTGTTCGTCGGCGGCGACCATTCCATGAGCTACCCGCTCCTGCGCGCGTTCGCGGACGTGCCGCGGCTCCACGTGGTGCAACTTGACGCGCATCTCGACTACACGGACGAGCGCAACGCCACCCGCCACGCCAACTCGAGCCCGTTCAGGCGGGCGGTGGAGGTGCTGCCGGGACTCGTGAAGATCACCGTGGTCGGCCTGCGCGGCGTCCGGGCCGACGCGGAGGCGTTCGCGGCCGCGCGCGCCCGCGGGCACGAGCTGATCGGGGCCCGCGCCGTTCACGCCGGGCTGGCGGAGGTGATCGAGCGCTTGCCGCGCGGCGAGGACGTGTACCTGAGCATCGACGTGGACGCGCTCGACGCCGCCGAGCTTCCCGGCACCGGCAGCCCGGAACCCGAGGGGCTCACCTACTCGCAGCTGCGGGACCTCGTGGTGGCCACGGTGGCACGCAACCGCGTGGTCGGTGTCGACCTAATGGAGTTGGCTCCCGGCCTTGACCCGTCGGGCCGCAGCGCCCTGCTCGCCGCCAGGCTCCTCGCGGAGACGCTCGTGGCGTGGTGGTCGGCGACCGGCCGCGACGGCCGGGACGGCTAGCCGCCCGGCCCTCAACCGTCCTTGCGCCACACGGTCTGGCCGCCGATGACCATCTCCTTGAGCGAGGGCGCCCCCCAGGTGTAGAGGGGCGTGAGCGCGCGGGCCGAGTCGACGACCAGGTAGTCGGCGACGGAGCCGGGCGCCAGCCTGCCCCACTGCGGCCTGCCCAACGCGGTGGCGGTGCCGGCCGTGGCGGCGACGAGGACCTCCTCGACGCTGAGCCCCAGCGTGGCCACGGCGAGCTGGAGCGCGGGCAACAGGCCGAAGACCGGTGAAGAACCCGGGTTGTGGTCGGAGGCGAGCGCCAGCGTCACGCCGCTCGCCCGGATCACCTCCGCCGGAGGTGGCGGTCGCTTCAGGAGCAGCGCCGCCACGGGCAGGAGCGTGGCCACGGTGCCGGCGCGGGCCATGGCGGTCAGATCATCCAGCGTGGCCAGCTCGAGGTGGTCGGCCGACAGGCCGCCTAGCTCGGCGACGAGCCGCGCCGCCCCCGTGTGGCTCAGCTGCTCGGCGTGCGCCTTGACAGGCAGGCCGAGTGCCAGGGCCGCCTCGAGGATGCGCCGCGTCTCGGCCAGCGTGAACGCGCCCTCGTCGCAGAACACGTCGACGGCGTCGACCAGGCCGAGGCGCGCCGCTTCGGGCAGGGTCTCGGTGACGAAGGAGTCGAGGTACGCGTCCCTCGCCAGCGCCAGGTCCGGCACGTGCGCCAGGAGCGTGGTCGTGACGCGCTGCGGGCCCTCCTCGCCGAGCCGGCGCGCCACCCGCAACATGCGCAGCTCCGCCTCGGTCGTGAGCCCGTAACCCGACTTGATCTCGATGGCCGTGACGCCGCTGCGCAGGAAGGCGCCGGCGCGGCGCCGCGCCGAGAGCAGCAGAGCGGCCTCGGAGGCCCCCCGCGTGGCGCTCACCGTGGCGTGGATGCCGTTCCCGGCGGCCAGGATGGCGGCGTACGGTTCACCGCGCGCCCTCATCAGGTACTCGTCGAGACGGTCGCCCGCCCACACGAGGTGCGTGTGGCTGTCCACCAACCCCGGGATGACGGCGCTGCCGCCCAGGTCGACGGTCGGCCAGTCGGCGAACTCCCTGGCGGCGGCAGACTCCTCGCCCACCCAGGCGACGGTCCCTTCGAGCACCGCCAGCGCCGCGTCCTTGACGAGGGTCTCGGGCGTGTACAGCTCGCTGATGCCCTTGACGAGCGTGCCGCGCGGCGGCTCGCCGCCCGTCACGGCCGCTCCCCGTCAGTGACGCCGGGCAGGTCCATACCGCGGTCCCTGGCCGTGCGCACGGCAACGTCGTAACCCGCGTCGGCGTGGCGCATGACGCCCGTGCCCGGGTCGTTCAGCAGCACGCGGCCGATCCTCTCGGCGGCGTCGGCCGATCCGTCCGCCACGCAGACCTGCCCGGCGTGCAGGCTGTAACCCATGCCGACGCCGCCACCGTGATGGAAGCTCACCCAACCGGCGCCGCTCACGGCGTTGAGCGCGAAGTTCAGGAGGGCCCAGTCGGCAACGGCGTCGGAGCCGTCGAGCATGGCCTCCGTCTCGCGGTACGGGCTGGCGACGGAACCCGCGTCGAGGTGGTCGCGGCCGATCACGATCGGCGCCCTGAGCTCTCCTGACGCGACCATCTCGTTGAGGCGCAGACCGGCCCGGTCCCGCTCGCCGTAGCCCAGCCAGCAGATGCGGGCGGGCAGCCCCTGGAACGCGAACCTGGACACCCCCTCGGTGAGCCAGCGCTTGAGCCCCTCGTCCTCGGGGAAGAGCTCAAGCATCGCCCGGTCCGTCCGGTGGATGTCCTCGGGGTCGCCGGACAGCGCCGCCCACCTGAACGGCCCGCGCCCCTCGCAGAACTGGTCGCGGATGAAGGCGGGCACGAACCCCGGGTAAGCGAAGGCGCCCTGGAAGCCCCCCTCGAGCGCGAAGGCGCGCAGGTTGTTGCCGTAGTCGAACGCCACGGCGCCCGCTCGCTGCAGGTCCACGATGGCCGCGCAGTGAGCCGCCATGGAGGCGAGCACGCGGCGACGGTAACCGGCGGGGTCGGCGGTCCTGACCGCGGCCAGGTCCTCGTCCGGGGCGCCCTCGGGGCGGTACCCCACCATGGGGTCGTGGGCGCTCGTCTGGTCCGTCACGAGGTCGACCCTCACGCCGCGCCGGACCAGTTCTGGCAGCACGTCGGCGGCGTTGGCGAGGAGCCCGACCGACAGGGCGCGCCTCTCCCGCCGCGCCGCCTCTACCCGCGCCAGCGCGTCCTCGAGGTCGACGCTCGACTCGTCGAGGTAACCCGTCTCGAGGCGGCGTTGGATGCGGTGCGGGTCCACCTCGACCACGAGGACGGCGCCACCGTTCAGCGTGACGGCGAGCGGCTGCGCACCCCCCATGCCACCCAGGCCGGCCGTGACCGTGAGCGTGCCGGCCAGAGAGCCGCCGAAGTGGCGCCTGGCGGCCGCGGCGAACGTCTCGAAGGTGCCCTGGAGGATGCCCTGGGTGCCGATGTAGATCCACGAGCCCGCCGTCATCTGGCCGTACATCATGAGCCCGGCGGCGTCGAGCCGATCGAACTCCTCCCAGGTGGCCCACTTGGGTACGAGGTTGGAGTTCGCGAGGATCACGCGCGGCGCGTTGGGCACGGTCCTGAACACGCCCACGGGCTTACCGGACTGCACCAGCATGGTCTCGTCGTTCTCGAGCCGCTGCAAGGTGGCGACGATGCGCCGGAACGCGTTCCAGTCCCGCGCCGCGCGGCCGCGCCCCCCGTACACCACGAGGTCCTCGGGCGCCTCCGCCACCTCGGGGTCTAAGTTGTTCATCAACATGCGGATGGCGGCCTCTTGGATCCATCCCTTGGCGGTCAGCTCGTTCCCTCGCGCGGCTCTGATCGGCCACGCAGGCGGGGTACCCGTTACCATGTCGGCCTCCTCGCACCTGCTGCCTGGTAGGACGACTCTATCGCGCCGGTACGGTCACTGAGGCCCTGTCGCCAGGTCGAGGCCGTTGACCTCGTTCATAGCCCGCTCCGTGCCGGACCGGACCACGAGCTCCACCGCGTCTGCCGCGGCGCTAACGACGGTGGCGAGCAACGGGGCCTCGTCGGCCGTGAAGCGGCTGAGCACCCAGTTCTCCGTGCTCCAACCGTCGGGCGGCCGGCCGACGCCCACCTTCACCCGCACGAAGTCCGCCCCGACCGAGCGCGCGATGTCGGCCACCCCCCGCTGCCCGCCGCCGCTGCCGCCGACCCGCACCCGCAGCCGGCCGAGGGGAAGGTCGATGTCGTCGTGAACGACGATCATCTCCTGGGGCCTGACCCGGCCGTGCGTGAGCGCGCCCTGCACCGCCCGCCCGGAGAGGTTCATGAACGTCAGCGGCTCTAGGAGGGTGACCGCGCCGGGGGCGAGCGTCCCGGGGGCCAGCTTGGCCGTGCGTGCGGAGTCGGCCGCCCGCAGCGCCCCGCCGTGACGGCGCGCCAGCTCCTCGATGACGAGGAACCCGGCGTTATGCCGGGTTCCCGAGTAGCGCGGCCCGGGGTTACCGAGACCGACCACCAGCTTGAATGCCTGTGAAGACGCCTGGTGCAGCGCCGACGTCAACCCTCGCCCTGCTCCTCGTCGGCCGCGCCGATGACCGTCGGTTCCGTGGCAGTGGCCTCGGTCTCGGCGTCGTCGGCGACGCGCGGCGGCACGACCGCCGCGACGGAGAGGTCTAGGTCGTCCAGCACGTGCGCCTCGGCCGGCAGGTGCGGCACGAGGTCCCTCACGTGGAGGCTCTCGCCGATGGCGAGGGCGCTGACGTCGATCTGCACGTGGTTGGGGATGAAGCGCGGCAGCACGGCGATCCTGACCTCGCGGCGCTGGACGTCGAGCAGGCCGCCGTCGCGCACGCCCGTCGGGGTGCCGGTCAGCTCGATGGGGACGTTGACCTCGAGCGGGCGGTCGGCGGTGACGGCGAAGAAGTCGACGTGCATGGGCTCGCGGCGGCGCTTGTCCATCTGCACCTGTTTGACCACCACGGAGCGTTCCGTGCCGTCGATCACCAGGTCGATCAGGCTGGACGTGCCCTGGGCCCGGAACGCCTTGTCGAAGGCGCGCATCTCGACGGCCACGGGCTCGTTGATCTCCTGGTTGTACACGATGCCTGGCAGCATGCCGGCGCGTCGCAACTGCGCGGCCGTGCCAGGCGCGCGCTTCTCGGCGTTGAGTCTCATGGATCCTCCAGGTGGCGCCCGGCTGTCGCGCCGGCGCCCTAGCAACTGTTGATGCTACTCGGTAACGACCCCGACTGTAAAGGTGCGGTTCCCGTCAGCTACCGAACAGCGAGCTCACGGACACGTGGTCGTGCACGTTGCGGATGGCCTGAGCGAGCAGTGGCGCAACGCTGAGCACGGTGATCTTGTCGTTGGTCTCCTGCAGCGGGATGGTATCGGTGACGTAGATGCCGCTGATGGCCGGGTGGGTGAGCCGCTCCAGTGCCGGGGGAGTGAACACGGCGTGGGTGGCCGCGACGCGCACGTCCGGCTGGGCGCCTAGTGCCAGCAACGCCTCGATGCCGCGGCGCATCGTCCCGGCGGTGGAGATCATGTCGTCCATGATGATCGGCCGCTTGCCCTCCACCTCGCCGATGACGTGCGTGACCTCGGTCTCGGTGGGGCTGGTGCGGCGCTTGTAGAGCATCACCAGCGGCAGGTTCAGGAAGTTGGCAAGGCGCCGCGACTCGGTGGCGCGACCCACGTCGGGGGACACGACCACGCAGTCGGTGAGGTCGAGGGACCTGAGGTGATTACCGAGTATCTTCAGGGCGGTGAGGTGGTCGACCGGGACGTCGAAGAACCCCTGGATCTGACCGGCGTGCAGGTCGATGGTGATGACGCGGTCCGCCCCGGCCGTCTCGAGCAGGTTGGCGATCAGCTTCGCCGTGATCGGCTCGCGTGCCTGCATCTTCTTGTCCTGCCTGGCGTACCCGAAGTACGGGACCACGGCGTTTATGCGCCACGCCGACGCGCGCCTCAGCGCGTCGATGAGGACCAGGAGTTCCATGAGGTGGTGGTTCACCGGGGCGCAGGTCGACTGGATGATGTAGCAGTCGCCACCGCGTACGCTCTCGTCGATGCTGATGCGCGTCTCGCCGTCCGGGAACTGGGTGACGGTGCCGTGTGCCAGGCCACCGCCAAGGTGCTCTGCCACCGCTCTGGCCAGCGCCGGGTTGGCGTTGCCGCAGAAGAGCTTGACGTCCTCGCCGCTCCTCACTGACGACCCCCAACTCGCCGCCGGGGGGAGCCCGGGGCTTCGCCGCCGCGCGACCGTCCGCCACGTCGTGGCGAAGGGTGGGACCTTGTGCTCTGCGTCACTTGACACCTCGCAGGGATTGAACCGTGGGGGAGCGCCGCCCGAGCGGCGACGTCCACCCAGCCGCAGGCGAGTATACCCACGTCGGCGGTCCACGGCCCCGCGCGTCGCCCAGACGGACGACGCGCGGCTAGCGGTCCTGTGGCTCGGCCGCGGGGAAGCTAGCGGGCGTACTCCACCGCTCGCGACTCGCGCACCACGGTCACCTGGACCTGGCCCGGGTACTCCATGTCCTGCTCGATGCGGTTGGCGATGTCGCGCGCCAGCAGCACGGCCGAGGCGTCGTCGACGCGCTCCGGCTGCACGATGATGCGCAGCTCGCGGCCGGCCTGGATGGCGAAGGCGCTGTCGACGCCGGGGAAGCTGGTGGCGATGTTCTCGAGCCCCTCGAGGCGCTTGATGTAGCTCTCGAGCGTCTCGCGCCGCGCCCCCGGCCTGGCGGCCGAGATGGCGTCCGCCGCGTTGACGATGATGGGGAAGAGCGACTCGGACTGATCGAGGTCGTGGTGGTTCGCGATGGCGTCGATCACCTCCTTGGGCTCGCCGAAGCGGCGGCCGAGGTTCGCGCCGATCTCCGTGTGCGTGCCCTCGATCTCGCGGTCGATCGACTTGCCGATGTCGTGCAGCAGCCCGGCGCGGCGCGCCATCGCCTCGTCCATCCCGAGCTCTGCCGCGATGATGCCCGACAGGTGAGCGACCTGGACGGAGTGCTTGAGGATGTTCTGACCATAGCTCGTGCGGAACTGCATGCGCCCCAGGAGCTGCACAAGGCCGGGCTTGAGGCCCACCACGTTGGCCTCGAGCGCCGCCTCGTCGCCGCGCTCGCGGATGTAGGTCTGCATCTCCTGCTGCGCCTTGTGCACGACCTCCTCGATGCGCGCCGGATGGATGCGGCCGTCCGTGACGAGCTCGGTCAGCGCCAGCTGGGCGACCTCGCGGCGGATCGGGTTGAAGCTCGAGAGGAGGACGGCCTCGGGCGTGTCGTCGATGATGAGGTCGACGCCGGTCAACGCCTCGAAGGCGCGGATGTTGCGGCCCTCGCGGCCGATGATGCGACCCTTCATGGCGTCGCTCGGGATCGGCACGACCGACACGCTGACGGCGGCCGACACCTCGGAGGCGCTGCGCTGGATCGCCTGCGCGATGATGTCCTGTGACCGCTTGCGCGAGTCGGCGTCGGCACGCTCCAGCGCTGCCCGCACGCGCACGGCCTTCTCGCGTTCCAGTTCGCGCTCCAGCTTGTCGAGGATCATCTGCGCCGCCTGTTCGCGGCTCAACTGCGCGATCTCGTGAAGCTGCGCGTCTACCGCGGCCTCGCGGGTCTCGATGCCCTCCTCGCGCGTGACGACCTCCGCCACGCGCTGGTTCAGGCGCTCCTCCGCCTCGTCGAGGCGCAGGGCACGCGCGTCCTGCTGTTCGCTGCGGCGGTTTAGGCGCTCCTCCTGCTGCTCCAGGCGCTCGCGGTCGCGCCGCGCCTCGTCGCGCGCCTCACGCGCCGTGACCCTGTCACGTTCGATCTCGCTGAGCCCGCGGTCGGCTTCGGCCTTCGCCGTCTCGCGCAGGTGCCTGAGCTCGTCCTCGAAGCGCCGGCGCTTGGCGGCCTCGTCCTCTTCCCAGTGTTTGCGGGCCTTGGCGAGCTCGGCCTCCATGGCGCGCGTCGCCTGCTCCGTGATGGAGCGCGCCTCGCGCTCCGCCTCGGCCAGGCGCTGGGCGACGCGGGCCTCCGCCTCCGCCTCGGCGTCGCGTTCGCGCTTGCGGAGCAGGTAGTTGCCGATGAGGGCGCCGGCCACGAGGCCGAGCGCGAGCAGGAGCAGGTAGGTGGCGGTCGGGCTCACTGGTCATCGCCCTCCGTCCCGCTGTCGGTCTCGTCGTCGGTGCTGGTGCTGCTGGTGGGGGTGGTGCCGACACTCAACGCCTCCAACACCTTCCCCCTGATCTCACTCACCAACTCAGGCCGCGCCGCGATGAACTCCACCGCCCGCTCCTTACCCTGACCCAACCGCTCACCACCGTACGAGAACCACGACCCCGACTTCACCACCACCCCCAGATCACTCGCCACCCCCA
>CAYNNL010000040.1:0-14388 GCA_964398765.1 uncultured bacterium
GCGACCACCTGGTTGACGGCCGAGTTGGCGGCCTCTGCGAACAGGGGCCCTACCGTCGGGTCGTCGTAGCTGACGGTGCCCGCGATGGGTACGTTGTTGATGTTGACGTTCGGGCTGCTGGCCTCCCCAGAACCCTTCTTGGACACCACGACCTCGCCCGTGATGATGTCGGTGGCGCGCACGTCTACCTCGATCTGGGCCTTCGTCTGGCCGAGCGTGACACCGAACAGGCTGCCGCCCGGACGCGCCACGGTGGCGCGCGTGACGGTGCCCGTGATCACGTAGCCGGCTCCCGCCGCCTTGGCGAGGGCGATGGGGTCGAGCGACTCGAGCCCCTGCTTCTCCATGATGGTCAGGAGCTCGCTGCGCTCGACCACCACGTAGCAGCCCGACTCCTTGAGGAGCGTGATGAGGCGCGCGGTGGCAGCGTCCTCGACGCCGACCACGCTCACGCCACCGCCCTGGCTCGAGGTGTTCTGGAAGTCGACCACGGCGACGGTCGGAACGGGGTCCGACACGCAGGCGGCTGGTCCCAACGCCTCGGTGGTCGGGGCGCAGGCGCCCAGGACGGCGAGGCCGAACACGAGCAGTGGAATCAGGCTGTAACGCGGCATGCGGTTCTCCTTCTCGCCACCGTGACGGGCACGGCGCGGCACGACTTCGGTCTGCGGACAGGCTAGCAGAAGCGCGTCAAACGGCCATCAAACGCCGGCCGAACGTGAAAGGCTTCTCTTATGGCGCCTCGGAGCGGGCTGGTGTGCCCGCGGTCAGGGCGTGAGCCGTTGCGCGTCGCGCGGGAAGGCGCGGGCGAAGCGCACGTTGTGGACTCCCAGCAGCAGCGCGGTGAGCCGCTCGGCCCCGATGGCGAAGCCGCCGTGCGGCGGCATCCCGTGCTTGAACACCTCGAGGTAGTCCGCGAAGGCGACCGGGTCCATGTTGCGCTTGCGCAGCTCCTCGACCAGGACCTCGGGCCGGTGGACGCGCTGGCCGCCCGAGGTGATCTCCACGCCGCGGAAGAGCAGATCCAGGCCGCGGGTCAGGCCGTTCGGCAGGGGGTAGGTGTAGAAGGGGCGGGCCGCCTGGGGGTACTTCGTGACGAACACGAAGTCGGAACCGTGTTCCTCCTTGGCCCAGCGCCCCACCAGCCGCTCGGCCTCGGGGTCGAGGTCCTTGCCGCCCGATACGTGCCCGTACCGCTCGGCGACGAGCTCGCGGGCGGCCAGCAGCTCGATCCGGGGGAACGCCACGGAGGTGTCGGGCACGCCCACGTCGAAGGCCGCCAGTTCGCGGGCGCACCGTTCCGCGACGCCGGCAAGCATGCTCTTGAGGAGTGCCTCCTCGAGGTCCATGACGTCGCCCTCGTCGGCGATGAACCCGAACTCGACGTCGAGCGACAGGTACTCCGACAGGTGACGGTGGGTGTGGCTCTTCTCGGCCCGGTACACGGGCGCGGTCTCGTACACCCTCTCGAAGACGCCCACCATGATCTGCTTGTAGAGCTGCGGCGACTGGGCCAGGTAGGCGCGCCTGCCGTAGTAATCGACCTCGAACAGGTTGGCGCCACCCTCGGCCCCGGCGGAGACGAGCTTGGGGGTGAAGATCTCCGTGAAGCCGGCCCCATCGAGGTAGGCGCGGAAGCTGCGCACCAGCTCGGCCTGCACCTTGAGCACGGCGCGCGACCGAGGGCTCCGCACCGTGACGTGGCGGTACTGAAGCAGCGTGTCCGGGTTGGAGTGCCACTCCTCCTTGGAGAGCTCCACGGGCGGCGGCTCGGTTGCCTCGCTGATCACCTCCAGCGCGTCAACCCTCACCTCGAGCCCGCCCGGTGCCTTGGCATGGGGCACCACGGTGCCCGTCAGCCTCACGCAGCTCTCGTGGAGCGGCACCTCTATGCCCTCCAGCACGCACTGCACCACGCCCGAGCGATCGCGGAGGACGAGGAAGCGGATGCCGCCCAGGTCTCGGCGCGTGAGTATCCAACCTTCGAGGACGACCCGGCCGCCCTGATGGGCCGCCAGGTCGCTCACCAACACCCGCTCGCCCGTCGCCGGGCCGGCGCGTTGCCCTTCTTCACCCACTGCTTCGGCCCCCATGCTCGTCGTCATCGCCTGCCTCCTAGGTCGGCCCCGACCGGTGGCGCTGCCAGGTAGGCCCGTATGGCGGCCAGATGCGCCCTGTCCTTGGGGCGGTCGAGCCGCTCCTTCATCACTATCACGTCGGCTAGGGGCGCGCACGGCACGCCCGCCACCAGCTCGGCGCGGCTCACCACCGCCTCAGCGGTCTCGCCCAGCCACCCGTCGTATATCTCCACGTCGCCGCCTTCGCTCACGCGTTGATCGTGCCGGCCGCGGTCGAGGGTGGCGCCGCCGCCGGCGACGAGGGCAAGCGCCTGTTCCCAGGCGCGGCCGCGCGCCACCACGTCGACGTCGGCCGCCTCCTGCAGGATGCCGCGCAGGACCAGGGAAGCGCTCGAGTGGACGACGTGGTTCGCCGGCGCCAGCGCCAATCCCTCCAACCGGGCGTGGATCTGCTCCGCGTTCACGGCGCGAGTATACGGGCGCGACCCCCGTGCAGGGCGAGGTGGCCTGCGGTTACTATCTGATGAGCTCCCCGTGAGAGAGGACCCACCGTGAACACGAAAGCACTGGTCGCCGAGTTCGTCGGCACGTTCACCCTGATATTCGCCGGCGTGGGCGCCATAGCCATCGGCGCGGACCTGGTAGGCGTGGCGCTGGCCCACGGCCTCGCGCTCGCCATCATGATCACGGCGGTCATGGCCGTCAGCGGTGGTCACCTCAACCCGGCCGTGACCATCGGGCTGTGGGCGGCAGGCAAGTTCCCGGCGAGCCGCATCGCCGGTTACCTCATAGCCCAGGTGGCCGGCGCCTTCGTGGCTGCCGTCCTCATCAAGCTCGGCCTGCCCGACCAGACGGCCGTGGCCGGCACCGGCACGCCCACCCTGGCCGCCGGGGTCAGCGTCGGTTCGGCCATCCTCCTCGAGGCCGTCCTCACGTTCTTCCTGGTGTTCACCGTGCTCGGCACGGCGGTCGACAAGCGAGCGCCGAAGCTGGGCGGCCTGCTCATCGGCCTGTCGGTCACGATGGGTGTCCTGGTGGCGGGCCCGATCACCGGCGCCGCGCTGAACCCGGCCAGGCACTTAGGCCCCGCCCTCCTGGCGGGCGGCGCGTTCCTCGGCCAGTTCTGGATCTACTGGGTGGGCCCGGTGCTGGGCGGCGTGCTCGCCGGTGTCCTGTATAGGTCCAGCATCGAGGCGCCGGCCGACCGCCCCAACTGAGTGAGCGCCGGGGCCCGGTCTCAGGTCGGGTCGAGGAACCGCTGCAGCGCCCGCATGGCAGCCAGCGCCTTCGGGAAGCCGACGAACATGGCGGCGTGGAGGATGGCCTCGCGCAGTTGGCGCTCGCTCGCTCCGACGCGGAGCGCGCCCCGAAGGTGCGTCGGTAGTTCGCTCACCGCCCCCTCCGCGGTCAGGAGCGCCACCGCAAGCAGTTCGCGCGTCGCGAGATCCAGGCCACCCCGGGCGAACACCTCGGCGTAGGCGACGCGCTCCACCAGCGCGGCCAGGTCTGGGTCGGCCGCGGCCAGGGCCGCGCCGATCCGCTCGGCCTGAGCTCCCCATATGGCCGCCCTGGGATCGGCGGGCGCGTGCTCGATCAGTAGGGCCACCAGCCCCGCATGCACATCGAGCGAGACGGCTCCGCCCGTGGCCTCGTTCGACACGCCTAGGCCGGTCCCCGGCGGCAGCTCCGCAGCTGTCAACGGGTAGCGCACGCCCCGCGTGGTCACGCGAGACCCCTCGGCGAGGGCGAGGAGGCTCACCGTCGTGCCCGCCGCCAGCTCGCGGGTGACGCTCCCGCCGGCCGTCACCGCGCGGGCCTCGTGGTTGCCGGCCAGGAGGATCACGTCTCGGCCGGCGGCGGCCAGGCGGCCGGCGATCAGCAGTGCGCCGAAGCTCTGATCGAGGCGGGACCCGAACGCCCCGACCACCACGGCGTCGCCGGCGCCTCGGCGCCAGGCCGCGTCGAGCGCCAGCTCCAGGTCGAGCTCGTTCTTGGCCGCAGGGTGCCGCTCCAAGGGCACCGCGCCGTGCCGCAGCAGGTCGCGCTCCTCGACGCTGTCGAGGTCGCCCACGATCAGGTCGGGCTCCACGCCCAGCACGCGCGCGTGGGCCAGGCCGCCGTCGGCGGCGACCGTCAGGTCCGCGCCCTCCAACGCCAGCGGCCAGAGCTGCGGCAGCGGCAGCGTGCCGCCGGCCAGCACCAAGGCCTTACGGGTACCCGTCTCAGTCGTCACCGTTCCTCCCGTCTGCTTCCAGCGGGCGCCAGGCGTCCTGGGGGACGCCCATCCCGAAGACGGCGCCGGGCGTGGGCCGCCCGGGCAGCTCGCGCTCGTGGCCGCGCCACACGACCCGCACACCCCACTCGGCCACGTCCAGGGCGAGGCGCCAGGCCAGCCCCTCGCGACTGGCCGCGCCTACGGTCACCTCCACGTCGCCGGCGCCCGCGCCTCCCAGCGTGGCGCGGTCGGCGCGCAGGAGCACCGCGGCGCCAGGACGCCGCCCGGGGCACGGCAGCCGGTCCGCCTCCGCTCCCTCGAAGACGTTGTCGTGCCCGAGGAAGCGCGCCGCCCACGGGTCCACCGGCGCCTCGAGCAGCTCCTCGCCCGGCCCTACCTGCACGATCGCGCCGCTGCGCATCAGCGCCACGCGGTCGGCGACGGTGAACGCCTCCACCTGATCGTGGGTCACGTAGATGGCGCCGGTCGGCAGCCCCGTCAGGATGCTCCTCAGCTCGAGCTTGAGCTCCTCGCGCAGCTTGGCGTCGAGGTTCGAGAGCGGCTCGTCGAGCAGGAGGAGGCGCGGGGAGGGGGCCAGGGCGCGCGCCAGCGCGACCCGCTGCTGCTGCCCGCCGCTCAGCTGGTGGACGCGGCGGCGCTCCAGGCCGGTGAGACCGACGAGGTCGAGCAGCTCCGCCACGCGGGCGGACCTTCCGGCCTCCGGCACGCGGCCCTCCACCAGGCCGAACGCCACGTTGGCGGCGACGTCGAGGTGAGGGAACAGCGCGTAGTCCTGGAACACCATCCCGAAGCCGCGCTGGGCGGGTGCCTGACGGGTGAGGTCGGTCTCGCCCAACGCGACGCTGCCCGCGTCCGGCGTCTCGAGGCCGGCCACGAGGCGCAACAGCGTGCTCTTGCCGCAGCCGCTAGGTCCGAGCAGCGCCAGGGTCGTGCCGGCAGCCAGCTCGACGGTCACGTGGTCGACGGCCGTGACGGCGCCGAACCGCTTCGTGAGGTCCCGGAGGCGCAGGTTCACGGTGCGGTTCGGTGACAGGGGAGGTTCTCGGGCACGGTGGGCAGCATCATACCGGCGCCCGCCGCGCCGCCGCCGGTCGGCCCATCCGCGACGGGCGGGCCGCAGGTGTCAGAACTCGCCGCGGCCCCGGCGCTGCAGCACCAGCATCACGACGGCCGTGAGCGCCATCAGGACCACGGCGAGGGCGAGCGCCTCGCCGTAGTTGGCTGCCCCGGGCCGCCCGAGCCGGTCGAAGATCGCCACGGGCAGGGTGGCGTACTCGGGCCTCACGAGCAGGAGCGTGGCGCCGAACTCCCCTATGGACACGGCGACCGCGAACGCGAGGGCCGTCAGGATGGCGGGCCTCAGCAACGGCAACTCGACCCGCAGGAGGGTGCGGACGGGGTCCGCCCCCAGGGTCGCGGCCGCGTCGGCCAGCGCGCGTGGTTGTGCCCGGTAGGCGGGGAGGAGGGTCCGGGTCACGAAGGGGAACGCGAGTAACGCGTGCGCCAACGGCACGCCCCACGCCGAGCTCACGAGGAGCGGGTAGGTGAGGAGGTAACCGAACGCGAGCGTGACGGGGCTGGTGGCGAGCGGCAGCAAGCTGGCCTGATCGAGCCAGCGCCAGCCGCCGCGGGCCACCGCGTGAGCGAACAGGAAGCCGACGAAGAGGGCGAGGGACGCCGAGGTCAGCGCGAAGATGAGCGAGTTCCTGAGGGCCGGCCACAGCCCGGCGAAGCCCAGCGTCGCCGAAGGGGCGAGTAGCCTCAGGTAGTTGCCGAGAGACGGCCAGTCGGCGCCGGGGGAGGAGAGCGACCTCACCGCCAGGGTGAGGAGAGGAGCGAGCACCAGCGCCCCCGTGACGAGCAACGTGCCGCCTACCAACAGCCGCGCCCCGCCGCGCGGTGGGCGGGTGGCGTCGCCAGGGACGAGCGCCACGGCGAGACGCGACTGCAGCCTGGTGTACAGGGCGCCGACGCCGACCATCAGCGCCAGCTGCACCAGCGCGAGGGCCGCCGCCGAGTCGAGCTCGAGCAGGCGGGCGGTGAGCCTGTAGACCTCGACCTCGAGCGTGGCGAACCGCGCCGCGGGAGCCAGGATGACGATCACGCCGAAGCTCGTGAAGCAGAAGAGGAACACCAGCAGGGCGGCCGCCAAGGTTGCCGGCAGAGCGAGCGGCAGCGTGACGCGCCACAGCACCCGCCATCCGGCCGCGCCCAGGGTGGCCGCGGCCTCCTCCAGGCGCGGCGCGATGCCCTCCAGGAAACCGCCAACCGTGCGGGCCACGACGGCGAAGTTGTAGAAGACGTGGGCGATGAGGACGATGGCGAGCGTGTTGCGCAGGTCGACGCCGAGGGCGCCCCGCGGTCCCACGAGCGCGAGGAACCCGATGCCGGCCACCACGGTCGGCATGACGAACGGGACCGTGAAGGCCGCGGTCAGGGCGCGCTTGCCGCGGAACCGGTAGCGAGCGAGGACGAGCGCCGTCGGCAAGCCCAGGGCCACCGTCAGGACGGTGGAGAGGAGCGCCTGGCCCAGCGTGAAGCCCACGCGGCCGAGGTAGTAGGGGTCGGTGAGCGTGGCGAGCAGCCCCGCCCCGAAGGCCTCGCCTCCCTCGGGCGCGAGGCTGCGCGCGACCATCACCCCCAACGGTGCCGCCAGGAACGCGACCAGGAAGAGCGTGGCCAACGCGCCGGAGAGGTGACCTAGTGGGCTGCGCCTCACGCCGGTCAGTGTAGGCCGTGGCCGGCCGCCCGCCAGGCGGTCACCTGGCGGTCACGTGGAGCACCTCGCCGCTCGAGGCCAGGACGATGAGTCCGCGGGCCGCGCCCGTGAGCCGCAGGTAGGTGCGCACCTGCTCGCGGTAATGGTCGAGCGTGGCCGGGAGCGGCGACCTGTCGGACTTCCAGTCGATCACCGCCGTCGGACGGCCCGCGTGGTCGAAGGCCACGGCGTCGGCCACGCCGCTCCACACGATGTCGGGGCCGCCGACAGGGCCTCGCTCGGTGCCCGTCACGGCGACCTCGGCCAGCAGGTGGGGCGCGAGCTCCTGCACCTCCGGCACGTGCCAGGCGCGGTGCGCCATCGCCGCCACCTCGGCAGGGTCGACGCCCAGGTCGCCGGCCGCCAACGCGGCCAGCAGCTCCCCGGCCCGCGTCGCCAGCACACCGGCGCCGGGCTCTGTTCGGCCGCCGATCACCTCCTCCAGGAGCTTGTGCAGGAGGATCCCTCGCGCTGTGCCGACGGTGTAGGCGGAGGAGGGCGGCAGCGTGTCTGCCGTGGCGTCGAGCTCGTCGAGGATCCAGGCGCCCAGCTCGGGCGTGAACGCGGGTGGGTACGACTCGTGCTGGTCTGCCGCGCCCTGCGGGGTGTTGTCGAGGCGGCTGGGCGCGCGGCGCTCGATGCGGCGGATGCCCCGCGCGATGGCGGCCGACTCGGCGCTGAACTCCTCGCGGGTCTGCGCCCGGTCCTCAGCGGCCGTCGGAGCGGGGCGGGACGGCTGGGCGGCGGGCCGGAACGAGCGCCACGGCGCCAACTCCTGCCACTCGGCCAGGTTGCACCACGCCTCGTCGGGCGTACCGAAGTCGTAGCTCGGGACCACGAGGAGGTCGCGCGCCCGCGTGGCCGCCACGTACCAGAGGCGCATCCTCTCGGCGCGGAGTTCCGAGCGCTCCTGCTCGAGCAGCTCCGCGGCGTCGGTGCCGTCGTGCCCGAGGAGCTTCATGACGGGCCGGCGCGCGCGGCGGCTGAACCAGACGGGTCGGGTCCTGCTGGGACCGCCCATCGAGCCGACCGGGATGACGACGCGCCACTCGAGCCCTTTGGCCGAGTGCATGGTGATCAGGGCGATGGCGTCCTCCGCGGCGTCGACCTGGCCCTCCAGGGCGGTCTCGCCGTCGTCCCACGCCTGCCAGGTGGCGTCGGCGTAGGCCCGCAGACCCCGCAGGTCGTAGGCGCGGGCGCCCTGGAGGAAACGGTCCAGGTTGGCGATCGCTCGCTCCGAACTGCGGGGGTGGCGGTTGACGAGGGTGGCGCGGAGCTCGAGCACCTCTGCGGCCTCGGTCAGCAGGGCGTACGGGGTGGTCGTGTCGCGCGCGGCGCCAAGGGCCTGGAGCTTGGCGAGCACCTCGGCGAGCCTTGGTACCGGCAGGAGACCGGGGTCGGTCGCCAGGCTCAGGCGGTGGTCCTGTCCGGCCGACTTCAGCGCGTGCGCGACGTCCAGCAGCTCCTCCAGGGTGGCTCCCACCATCGGGCCGCTGAGGAAGGCGCCGAGCGCCAGGGTGTTGGCGGGGTCGGCGAGCGCGCAGGTGAGGGCGACCATGTCCTGCACCTCCTGGCGCCGGTAGAAGCCCTTGCCCGCCTGGCTGGCGACGTCGAGGCCGAGGGCCTCGAGGGCGCGCTCGTGGTGCTCGAGCCCTGTGGCGGCCGGCGCCAACAGGGCGATATCACCTGGACTGACCGGTCCGTCTAGCAGGTCCGTGGTGCCGTCGACCAGGGCTCTGCAGAGGTCGGCGACGGCCTGGGCCTCCGCGGCCCGCTTGGCCTCCATCAGGAGATCCGGGTCGCTCGCCGCGCCGCCGACGGTCTCCCCGCCGCCCGTGACGATCTCGAGGCGGACGAGCGCGGAACCGGGCGTCTCCGGCCGGCGCGCGCCGAGCTCGGAGTAGCCCGCCTGGTCGGGCGCCGACAGGGGTTCCGAGAACGTGTGGTTTGCGTTGACGAGCAGGGCGGGCACGGACCGGAAGTTCTCCGTCAGGGTCAGGACCCGCGAGCCGGGATCGCGGCGCAGCTCGTCGCGCAGTGCTGTGTACGTCTCCGGGTCCGCCCCCCGGAAGCGGTAGATGGATTGGTTCGGGTCGCCCACCACGAACCTGGCTCCGGGTAACGCCGGCCACTCCCGCCAGTCTGCCTCGAGCGGCCGCCCCGTCAGCCGCCAGACGATCTCGGCCTGCAGAGGGTCGGTGTCCTGGAACTCGTCGACGAGCACGTAGCGGTAGCGCTCCGCGAGCTCCGCCCGGACCGGCTCGTGGTCGCGCAGCAAGGCGGCAGCGTCGGCTATCAGGTCGTCGAAGTCCAGGACCGCCAGCTCGCGCTTGGCGGCGCGGTACTCACCCACCATCTCGCCCAAGGCCGAGGCGAGCGACGCGAGCAGGTGGTCGACGCTGGCGGCTGTGAGGGCCTCGACGGCGGCCGCGAAGGCTGCGTGCGCCTCCGCCAGGGCGGCGTAGCTCGCCGCGGCGTCCGCCTTCGACGCCCCGGCGGCGGTCGCGGCCGCCTCCCAGGCTCCCTTGGCCCTCAGTCTCCTGACCGTGGCCTGCTGGGTGAAGATCGGCCCCGTCTCGCCTGACAGGGCCGCGACGGCGGCCTCCGCCGCGCCCGGTGCCGTCGCTACCTGGGCGCAGTACGCCTCCACGGCGACGGCCAGCTCCCGGAGGGGTTCGGGTGCCAGCGGTTGCGCCTCGATGAGCCGCCGCACCCGCTCCCCGGCCCCCAGGGCCCTGGCGGCGGCCGGCGCCAGCGGCCCCGTGGGCGGGGCGGCCTCGGGATGGGACCTGAGCAGCCGCGCGAGCTCCTTGACCGCTTCGACGCTCGGTGCCGCCGGGTGGGCGAGGATCAGGGCGACGGGGTCTAGCAGGGCGCCCGCAGGACCATCGGCAAGGGCGCGGCGGAGCCAGGCGCCGAAGACGTCGTCGAAGAGCAGGTCGGCGTCCGCGGCGTCGAGGACGGTGGCACCGGGGTCCAGACCGGCCTCGACCGGGTAGGGGAGCGTCAGCTCGCGCGCGAAGCCGTGGATGGTGGTGCTGGTGAGCTCGTCGAGCGCGCCCAGCGCCGCGGCCAGGTTGCGCGCCTGCTCCGCTGTCGGTGCCGCGCCGAACGCCTCGGCCAGTGGGGCGGGGACGACCCCCTCGGCGAGGCGGCTGACGTACTCACGCACGCGCGCCGACAGCTCAGCGGCGGCCCGCTCGGTGAACGTTATGGCCGCCACCTGCCGCGGGACCACGCCGCTCGCGAGGAGCCAGGCCACCCGGCCCGCCAGGATGGCCGTCTTGCCGGAGCCGGCCCCAGCCTCGACCAGCAGGCCGTGGCTCAGGTCCGTCAGGGCGGCGTGGCGGGCGGCGGTGTCCGCCAGCGGGCCCGTGAGGGGGCTCGTCACGACGCGCCTCCGAGGAGCGCGTCCAGGTCGCGTCGCACATCGCCGATGGCCGCGCCCTTGAGGGCGAGGTACCTGGGCGCCCCGTAGGCGGGGAAGGCGAGACGCGCGTCCTCGTACGGCGACGCGAGCTCCGGCCCGGCGACGGCGTTGCCAGCCAGCAGGCTCTCCGTGGCCAGCGTGACCGCGGCGGCGAGGGTGGGCACTTGCGAGTCCGGGTCTGGGAGGGTCAGTACGACCCGCTGGCGGGGATGGACGAGGAGGGCCTCGACGCTCCAGTCAGGACCGAGGAGCTGACGCACCGCGACGGTGTACAGGGTCCGCTGGAGCTCCTTGCCGCCCTCCAGTCCCCCGAGGCGCTGCGCCGGCTTGCCCGACTTGTAGTCGATCACCCTCACGGCCCGGCGGGCGCGGTCCACATCGAGGCGGTCGATCACGCCCCGCACCTTCACGCTCGTGCCCGGTACCTCGACCACCGCCGCCGGGTCCCACGGCAGGTCCGCCCGCTCGGGCCGGCGCCACTCGTACCCGAATAGGAGCTCCGTGTGGCTCTCGGCCCCTGCAGATGGCGGGGCGCCGGTCGTCAAGGACCAGGTGGCCCACTCCTCGACCTGGGCGAGCGTCCTCCGCCACAGCACGGCGGGAGGGACGGGGAACCGCGCCTCCCAGTCGGCGGCGACGGTGAGGCACGCCGCCGTGACCGCGGCGGCGGGGTCTCCTCCCACGCCGGTGTGGGTCCCGGACCGGGCCGCGGCCTCGAGGACCTCGTGCAGCAGGCTGCCGAAGGCCGCCGGGTCCAGCGCGAGCAGCTCCGTCTGCGGCTCGGGCCGCCGCCACCCGAGGGCGTAGCGGACCACGAAGCCGTGGGGGTTCAGGAGCAGCTCCCGCAGTGACGTCGCCGACTGCGTGCGCGCGATGGCGCCTGCGATGGCCGGGTGGCGCGGTGTCACCAGCCCGTCGTACGGGGTGAGGCTCGGCGCGAAGCCGGCGCGGTACGCCGCCGCGGCACGCCGCTGCGCGGGGTCGGATGCGAGCTCGCCGGGCCTGGAGGCGCGCCGGTCCGCCTCGGTGACAGCGCGGTCCGCAGCGGCCCGCGGGACCTCCAGGTTCCGGTCGACGCGCAACGAGGCCAGTAGGTGGCTGCGGGGCAGCACGCGGCCGGTCTCGTCCCTGCGCGGCCACGACACCACCAGCTCGCCCGTCGCGGCCGCTGCCAGGGCCGTGAAGTCGTCCGTATCGCGTTGAGCCAGCGTCCGTTCGCGCAGCGTCAAGCCGGGCCGGAGGCGCTCGGGCAGGAGCGGGTCCTCGTCCGTGCCGCGCCGGGGCCACGCCCGCGCCGACAGCCCGAGGAGCCGGGCGTAGGGGCGCGGCCAGGCCGTGAGGGCGGCGGCGGGGCCCCAGAGCACGGAGGTCGCCGGGTCGACGCCGTCCGCCACCCTGATCCGGAGGAGGGTGCGTCCTAGGACGCCGGCGGGACCGTCGGCCAGCGCCCGGCGCCACAGCAGGGCAGCGTCGCCGTCGAGCCAGGCCTCGCCGACGCGGGCCGCGGCGGGCAGGCCGGCCCCGAGGTCCGCCACCAGGCGCATCACTATCTCGGCAAGCTGCGGCTCGCGGTCGGTCAGCGGGCCGAGCGCGCGGCGCCAGCGCCCTTCGTCCGTCAACGGCGCCTCCCGGGGCACCTCGTCGGCCCAGCCCTCCGGTAGTAGCCCGAGCTTGCCCGTCCGGGCGGCGCGCGCGGCGGCGAGCAGGCGCCTCACCTGCGTCTGGCCAGGGCCCCGCGCGAGGGCGTCGGCAAGCGCCGCCGCGACCTGCCCGGCAGGTGTGGAGAGGGCGGGGACGCCGTGAGCGGAGTGGAGGGGGATGCCGGCGTGAGCGGCGAGCGAGCGCACGGTGTCGTCGAAGACGCCGGGGTCGGCCGCGGCTATGACCACGCCCTCGGGCCGACGGCCGGAAGCGAGGAGCGCCCTGACCCACCTGAGCGCCTCGAGCGCCTCGTGCTCGGGGTCGGCGCAGCTGACGACGGTCGTTCCCGGCAGGGCGGCGTCGGGCGGCTCCAGGCGCGTCACCCCGGCGGGGAGCCAGGCGGGAGCAGCGGCGCCGTGCCACGTGACGGGCACGTGGTGGACGAGGTCCGCGACGAGCGGGCGGTAGAGGGGCGGGACCTCGACGGCCGGGTGCAGCGTGACCGCGCCGGTCACCCGAGGCGCCAGTCGGGCACGCTCGCGGGCCGATGCCACCAGCCTGGGTGGCAGCATGGCCGCGTCGTCGAGCGACGCGGCCACGTGCTCCTCGAGAGCCGCCAGTTCTGCCCATCGCCCGCCGAGAGGCGCCTGCGCGGAGAGGTCGACGCCGGCCGCCCACACGGCGTTCAAGGTCCGCGTCGCCGCCCGGGCGAAGCCAGGCATGAGCGCCAGCTCGGCCAGCGAGGTGAGCCGGGTCAACGGCGGCTCCTGCAGGGCGGCCCGGACCTCCGCGGCGCCGGCCGGCCGGGCGAAGCCGCCGGCCAACCGCGCCGCCAGTCCCGGCAGCGTCGTCACCGCCTGGCCCAGGCTCCCGCGCGCGGCCAACTCCTCGCGCAGGCGCTGCTCGCCCAGGCGTCCGGCGACGACGTGAGTGATCCTCTCCGGCAAATCGGCTCCTCTGCTGGCTGCTGACCAGTACGCGGCGAGGATAGCGCGGCGTGGCGACAGCTAGCGCCGCACCGCGCCGCCGGCGCCCGAGTCGCCCTCAGCGCACGGCGGAGGGTGGGCGGCCCTGGAGCACCACGGCCGTCCACTGCCTCAGCCAACGCGCCTGGTTCTTCTCGACCAGGTCGGGCGGCAGCGGCGTCTGGGCGGTACCGGCCGGCACCTGACCGTAGGCGAGGAACTCGGGTGGGATGGCGGCGTCGGTCACCACCGGGTCGACGAACATGGCGAGCGGGATGGCCGACTGCACCTCCGCGCTGAGGAGGAAATCTATGAAGGCCTCCGCCGCGGCGCGCTGCTTCGTGCCCCTCAAGATGCCGGCCGCCTCAACCTGCCGGTAGGCGCAGCCGGAGCACGTCATGTTGGTGGTCGGCGGCTCCGCCCCGGGGGTCTCGGCGAAGATGACCTCGGCCGCGGGACTGGTGGCGTAACTCACCACGATGGGCCTGTCGCCCCCGTAGCGCGTGAACTGGGTGTAGTAGGCGTCCGTCCAGCCGTCCGCCACCGCCACGTCGTTCGCGGTCAGGTCGGCCCAGTAGTCCAGCCAGTCCCCCGCGCGGTCATCGGCGCCGATGACGCCCGCCTGTGGGTCGCCGAAGCGCGCCACGGTGGCCGCCAGGAAGGCGAGCCCGGGGCTCGAGCTGGCCGGGTTGAGGGCCACCGTCATGCCGCGGTAGGCGGGTTCCGCGAGGGCCGCCAGGGAGGTGGGCAGCGCCAAGCCGCGCTCCCCGAACCAGGCCACGTCGGCGTTCGGCACCACGTAGCCCACGTCCATGGGCGTCACGAGGCCGCTCGGGTCGAACCTGAGCGCCGGGTCCACGCGCGCCAGTTCGGGGCTCAGGTACGGCTCGAAGATCTCCTCCGAGCGCACGCGCTCGAGCAGGCCCTCGTCGACCCCGAACAGCACGTCGGCGAGCGGCCGCGCCTTCGTGAGCACCGCGCGGTTCACGACCTCCCCGGCGTCGCCGCCCTGCAGGAACGTCACGGTGATGCCGGTACGGTCCGTGAAGGCCGTCAGCAGCTCCTGCGGCAGCGCGAACGAGTCGTGCGTCAGCACGGTCAGGCGCTGCGCGGCGCCGACCCCCACGACGACAAGGAGTGACAGGGACAGGAACGACCTGAAGATCCGGCGCATGGCGCACGTCCTCTCATCACCACCGGACGCACCGCGCTCCTGGCGCCGCGTCACGCTCCCTCCGCCCGCATGACCGGGGTCAGGTTCTAGGGTGTGATCTCAGCCC
>CAYNNL010000040.1:14488-16684 GCA_964398765.1 uncultured bacterium
ACCACCGCGGTGAGCAAGAAGAACGCGGCGGTCACGAGGAAGATGGTCCGGTAGTTCGTCTCGCCCGGCAGGCTCGTGAGCGTGACCACCGCGCCCGCCACCATGGGGGCGAGCGCGCGCGACGCGGCCGCGACGGAGTTGTCGATGCCGTACACGGACCCGGCAGCGGCCGGTGGGGTGAGGTGGGCGAGCATGGCGGAGATGGCCGGGAGGACCCCGCCGGTGGCGAGGCCGATCAGTACGTTCACGGCGATGAGTTGCAGCACGTCCGTCACGTACGCCATCGGGACGTAGAAGGCGGCGCAGGCGAAGGTTGACGCCACCAGTATCGGTCTGTAGCCGACCCGGTCGGAGAGCCGCCCCAGCGCCACTCCGCTCAGGGTCGAGGAGCCCGCCGCCAGCCCGATGGCGAGACCCGTGTACATGCCGGCAAGGTCGGCCTTCACCGTGATGGTGGCGATGAACAGCGGCAGGAACGGCACCAGCATGGTGCGCCCGAGCCAGGCGCTGAAGCGGAGGGTGTAGGCGAGGGGCACGCCGGGCGCCTTGAACACGTCGCGCCAGGTCGCCAACATGCCGCCCAGTCCGTGGCCGGCGTCCGCGGGCGCGGTGAAGCGCTCCTGGACGCCGAAGAGGACCAGTAGGCCGCCGGCAAGCAGGAGCGCCGCCGTGACGACGAACGACAGCCGGTAACCGAAGAAGAACTCGAGGGCGCCCCCTATCATCGGTCCCACGGAGGCGCCCGCCCAGGACGCCGTCTGCATCATGCCCATCGCGTAGCCGAGCCGGTCGCGGGGCGCCGCCGCCGCCACCATGGAGTTGGCTGCGCTGACCACGCCGGTCGTGAGGCCCTGGACGAGCCGGAGGAAGGTGAGCTGCTCGGCCGAGGTGACGAACGCCATCAGGAAGATGACGGCCGCGCCGCCGAACAGGGCGCGCTCGACCATCAGCTTGCGGCCGTGCCGGTCGGCCAGCGCGCCCCAGATGGGCGACGCGATCATCATGGCTACCGCCTGCACGCTGAAGACCGCCGACACCCAGAAGATGACCGAGCCGGAGCCGCGGACGCCCAGGAACTCGACGTAGTTGGGCAGGAAGGGGAAGATGGTCGAGAAGCCGATGGAGGCGAGGAGCTGCGCCACGAACATGACGAAGAGCACGCGCTGCCAGCTCGTTCTCGTCACCACACGGCCTCCTCTGCCGGCCGCGCGGACCCGTTGGACCGGCGGCGGCGCCGCCCCTGCCCGACGGCGCCGGCCATGGTAACCCCGTCACCCCGGCCGCGACGCGACGCGGCGCGAGCGGTTAGCGTAGGCGCATGCCGTTGACCGACGCGGAGGTCCTCGCCCGCTGCCCACTGTTCGCCGAGCTAGGTGAGGACGACCTTCACGCGTTGGCCGGCGTGGCGCGGCGCCGCGTCCTCGAGGCCGGGGAACCGCTGTTCATGGCGGGGGAGACGGCGAAGGGGCTCGCCGTGGTGGTCAGCGGTCGGGTGAAGGTCTACGTCATCTCGCCCGCCAGTGGGCGCGAGGTCGTGCTGGCGGTCGAGCACCCCTTCAACGCCGTCGCCGAGCTGGTGTCCCTCGACGGCGGGCCCTACCCGGCCAGCTCCGAGGCCGCCGAGCCGAGCGAGGTGCTGTGGCTCGAGCAGGCCGGCTTCCAGCGCGTACTGCGCGAGAGGCCCGGGGTAGCCCTGCACCTCATGGGGATGCTCGGTCGCCGCCTGCGGCGGCTGGTGGCGCTGGTGGAGCAGATCTCGTTCCAGGAGGTCGTGCACCGCCTGGCCCGCTACCTGGTCGACGTGGCCGAGACGGGGGTGCCCTTCGTGCTCGACACCAACGGCGCCATCGCGTCGCAGTTGGGCACGGTGCCGGAGCTCGTCAGCCGCAACCTGTCGCGGCTCCACGCCGGCGGCGCCATCGAGCTGCAGGGCCGCACCGTCACGGACCTCAACCGACCCGTGCTGCTCGAGATGGCCAACTCCGCGGGCCGCTGAGCCCGGAGGGCCAGCCGCCCGGACCTAGTAGAAGAAGCCCAGCGAGCGCTTGGCCTCGTCTGTCATGGAGTCGGGCGTCCATGGCGGGTCCCACACCAGGTCGACGGTGATCTCGCCGACACCGGGGACCTGGCCGAGGCAGTGGCGCACGTCGGCGTCGATGCTGGCGTGCAGCGGGCAACCCGGCGTGGTCAGGGTCA
>CAYNNL010000041.1:0-16669 GCA_964398765.1 uncultured bacterium
GCTGGGCGTGCGCGAGTCGAGCTTGGAGATGAACGAGCGGTCGATCTTGAGGCCGTCGAGCGGCAGCGACCTGAGCTGCGTGAGCGACGAGTGCGCGACGCCGAAGTCGTCGAGCGCCACCTGCACGCCCATGCCGCGGACCTCCTCGAGCTTCTCGGAGCCGGCGGCGAGGGTCTCGTGGCCCGTGCGCTCGCTGATCTCGAGCTCGAGAAGCCCGGGGTGCAGGTCGTAGCGCGACAGGACCGACTGGACGATGTGGCCCAGGTCGGCGTGCGCGAGGGCGGACGGGCTGACGTTGACGGCCACCCGCCGCGGGGTGCGCTGGCGCTGCCAGCGCTTGGCCTGGCGGCAGGCGCGTTCCACCACCCACTCGAACAGTGCCGGTCCGAGCTGCGACTCCTCGACGAGGGGCACGAAGTCGGCGGGCTTGAGCAGCCCCCGCACGGGGTGCACCCAGCGCACGAGGGCCTCCACCGAGTTGACGGCGCCCGTGTCGAGCTGCACGCGCGGCTGGTAGTGCAGGACGAGCTGGTCCTCCGAGATGGCGCGCTTCAGCTCGGACTCGACGGCCACGCGCGAGCGCATGGCGACGTCGGTCTCGTCCTCGAAGAACCGGAAGGCGCCGCGGTTGGTCTCCTTGGCGCGCACCAGGGCAGCGGTGGCGCGTTCCAGCATCTGCGACGCGGCCCTGACGCCGCTCCGCTGCATGTCGACCCCGATGCTGGCCGACAGCTTGAGGGTCAGGCTGCCGTCGGCGTACGGCTCCCGTACGGCGGCCAGCACCTTGTCGAGGGCGGGCAGCACCGCGCGCGGCGTGGGCAGGTCGACGAGGAGGAGCGCGAACGTGTCGCCCTCCAGCCGGGCCAGGGTGTCGGTGCGCCTCAGGGTGCGGCGCAGGCGCCGGCTCACCTCGGCGATCAGCCTGTCGCCATGGCGTTGGCTGAAGGTCTGGTTCACGAACCTGAAGTGATCTAAGTCCAAGATGGCGAGGGCCACGCTCGTCCCGTTGCGGCGCGCCTGCAGCTGCGCCTGCTGGACGCGGTCCTCGAGCAGGTGAGCGTTGGGGAGGCCCGTGAGCGGGTCCACGTGCGCCAGGCGCCATAGGTTGGCCGTGTCGCGCCTAGCCGTGGTCACGTCCTTCATCATGCCGTACACGGCGGTGATCCCCGCCTCGTTCGAGCGCCAGCTGCGCGCCGCGAAGTCCTCCACCCACATGACCTTGCCCTGCTGCGTCACTAACCTCAGCTGGTCGGTGCGCCTCTCCTGCTCGCGCAGGCCCTGGAAGCGCTCCAGCAGCTGGTCGCGGTCCTCCGGGTGGACGAAGCGCGCGAGGCCGCGCGTCTTGAGGTCGTCGAGGGTGTAGCCGGTGAGCTGCTGCCACGCCTCGGAGGCCCAGGTGACCTCCGCCCGCCCGTCGTCGTGGAGGAGCAGGGCGTAGGTGAAGAAGCGCCCGTCGCCCTCGAGCGAGTTCGACAGCTCGAGCTGCATGGCCTGGGCTCCCTCGACGTGGATCTCGGCGGTGACGTCGCGGAAGATCGTGAGGAGGTGGCGCGCGGCGCCGTCACCGGCGTGGATGGGGTAGTGCCGCTGCTCGGTCCAGATGAGGGAGCCGTCGGAGCGGTAGGTGCGCATGACGGTCGTGACGTTCTTGCCGGCGGCGGTGGCCTGCCGCAGGAGGCGTTCGCCCTCTTGGTCGGTGTCGTTGCGGAGCAGGAAGCCGAGGCTGCGACCGACGAAGTCGCCCTCGCCGAAGCCGGTGAGCTCCACCAGGCCCGCCGAGGCGTACACCACGGGGTGACCGACGCTTGTCAGGTCCGAGATGGCGAACGGCTCGCCCTCGAACAGGCGGGTCACCGCCGCCGCCACCGTCAGGGTGTCGGCGGACACCCCCGGGTCTGACCTTGGTGGTTGGTGCGGCGTGAGCATCGCGTGGACGCGCCTCCTTCGTTGCCTTGCTGAGGGAGACGTGGCGGCGGGCTGTGAGGGTCCGTGGACCCCGCGCGGCGCCGTGGCCGGGTTCCCCACCCGTGGGCGCGCCTTGCCCGTGCTCTCTCTTCCTCTTCCGCTTCAGAAGCTAGCACCGGCCCCTCGGTGCGCGTATGACAATTTCACCACGCCGAAGCCCTCTCGTGCGACCTGTGAGACTCCTCACGGGCACCGGGACGGCCTCGAAGACGCCGCGACGGGGCCCGGACTCCGGATCCGGTGCGGTTATATACCCCCGCTGGGTATCCGGCCGGACGCTGCGAGCCGCCCGCCGGTGCTAGATTCCTAGCGTATGGAGGCGCCGATGCCGAAGCAGGTGAATAGACACGACGTCGTGATCATCGGAGGGGGGCCCGCAGGCCTAACGGCCGGGGTGTACGCCGGTCGCGCCGAGCTCTCGACCGTGATCCTGGAGCGCGGCCTGCCCGGCGGGCAGATAGCCCAGACGGACGAGGTCGAGAACTACCCGGGCTTCCCCGAGGGCGTAAGCGGTCCTGAGCTCTCCCAGCGCATGGTCGCGCAGGCCGAGAAGTTCGGCGCGCGCATCGTCATGGAGGAGGTCACCGGGATCGCGCGGCACGAGGGAGGCGGCTTCGTGGTGGCCGGCTACGAGGCCGATTACCACGCCAACGCCGTCATCATCGCCACGGGGGCCAACCCGCGCCGCCTCGGCGTGCCGGGCGAGGACGAGCTATACGGCCGGGGCGTGTCCACCTGTGCCACCTGCGACGGCTTCTTCTACCGCGGCAAGGAGGTAGTGGTGGTGGGCGGCGGCGACGCGGCCGTGGAGGAGGGCTTCTTCCTCACGAAGTTCGCCTCCAAGGTCACGGTCATCCACCGCCGCGACGAGCTTCGCGCCAACAAGGCGGCGCAGGAGCGGGCGTTCGCCAACCCCAAGATGGCCTTCGTGTGGAACACGGTCGTCACCGAGGTTGTTGGCGTCGGTGGGCAGGTGACGGGCGTCAACACCCGCGACACGCTCACGGGCGAGGCGGGGTTCGTGCCGGCCGACGGCGTGTTCGTCTACATCGGCCACGAGCCCAACACCGACTACCTGCGGGGCGTCGTGGCGCTGCGCGACAGCGGCTACGTCGACGTGCGCGACGAGGTCTACACCGACGTGGCGGGCATCTTCGCGGCGGGTGACGTGGCCGACGAGGTGTACCGCCAACTCGGCACCTCGGTGGGAGCCGGCACGCGCGCGGCCATGGCGGTCGAGAAGTGGCTGGTGGAGCACGGCGTCGCGCCGGTCACCACCACCGGCACCAAGGTCGGCGCGGGCTCAGCGGGGCAGGAAGTCGTATACGAGGAGAACGCCGCTCTGTAGGGCGAGGAGGTAGTGGCCGTCGCTCCAGAGGGGCGTGCCGACGCATGCGCGCCACCTGGAGGCGGCGGTCCCGTCGGCCGGTGTGACCGTCAGGCGCACGAAGCCGCCGTCCGGCGTGGCGACCCAGCCGGCACCGGCCACCTCGCCGGCCGCTCCCGTGGCCCCGGCGGCCGTGGGTCCGTCGTCCGCCGGCACTGCTCTCGCCTCGGCCGCCAGCATCTCGGTCGGGCCGGCGTCCGCTGGCTCCTGGTCCGCGTCCGCCACGACCTCGTCTTCCGGCGTGACCGCGTCTCCGAACCCATCCCACGTGGCCCGCTGCAACTCGCCGGTGACGCTGCGCGTGGCAAGGTCGATGCGGGCCGACTCGGGCACGCCGGGGAGGGTGCCAGGGTCCAAGCCGAGGTAGGCGATCGGCCCGGCCGGGGTCATGCCGCTACCGGGGAGCCCCACCCCCAACAGCTCGGCGCCGTCCGTGGCGCCGGCCTGCACGCGCTCGACGACGATCAGGCGCGGGACCTCGTCGCCGGGCGGGACGTAGCGCGCCGCCATCACCTCGGCGACACCCACGCCCAGTCGGTCGGCCACGAGGCTCACGAGGTTCACGAGGTAGGCCTGACGCACGTCGGCGTCGTCCTGCTGCCACGTGTCGGGCCACAACGCCATGTCCCTCACGCGCAGCCGCACACCACCGGGACCCTCCACGAGCTGCCAGGCGCGCACGCGCTCCACGGCGCCGTCCTTGATGATCACGTACTCCGCCTGGCCCAGGGGCACCCGCCACTGCAGCCTGAGGGCCAACCCCTCGTCCCCGAAGCCGAGCAGCCGCGCCTCCACCCCGCTCACGTCCTCCTGCAGGAGCAGCCGCGGGGCGAGCGGCGTGATGCCCGTCGGGATGGCCTCCGCCAGCGCCGGCACGGGCCTGCCACCGCTTATCTCCGGCATCGCGTCGGCGTACGTGAGCGCCGCCGGCCGGTTGGCGAACACTCCGACGCGCACCCTGAAGACGGCGCCCTGGTCCGAGGTCGAGCGCACCACGTACGCCGGGTACCCCTCGCGCAGCAGGTCGTTGACCACCCTCAACGCCGAGTCGCTGTCGGACAGGGCGACCACCTGGACCGTGTAGTTGATCCCCTGCGCCAGCGCCGCCTGCGTGGCCCACAGGAACAGGGCCGCCACCGCGAGGGCGGCGGGCACCGCGCGCCGCTGCTCGCTCCCTTGGCGCCGCCGTGGGCGCCAGGGCACTAGAAGTCCTTCCGCTCGAACAGCACGACGGCCACCGCCGCGAAGGCCGCGGCGTAGAGGCAGATGAGCGCGATCACCCAGGTGAGGTCCGAGGCGGGCAGCGAGTAGGCGTTCAGCTGGGTGGTGAGCAGGAAGCGCTCCAGCCGCGGGAACACCACGAGGAGCTGCATGAAGATGAGCGCGGCCAGTGTGGCCAGGGCGCCCCCGGCGGCGTTCATGAACACCACCGTGAACATGACGGCCAGCATGGCGATGGGCACGAGGGCCGCGGCCGCCAGCCCGTAACCGCGCAGCAGCTCCGCCATGGCGCCGCCTGGCGTCATGGCGCCGGTGCCGAGGAGGCCCGCCTCGCCCAGGCCGGTGCCGCCGACGAAGGTCCCGAAGCCGAACTGGGCGCCTGCCAGCAGCGAGGCCAGGAGGAACACGACCAGCATGAGGAACGGGTAGGCCGCCGCCGCCACCAACTTGGCGGCCAGCCAGTTGGGCCTAGTGATCGGCCGCAGCAGGACCGTGGGGAGGGTGCCGTTGGCGATCTCGAGCCCCAGCAGCTCCGCCGCCGTGATGGCGGTCAGCAGCGGCAGCAGGAACTGCATGGACGACAGCAGCCCGAGCGCCGGCACCTGGTAGCCCGACACGAGGAAGAAGCCGTATACCTCGAAGATGCCGGGCGCGTACGCCCACAGCACGGGGAACAGCACGAGCACCAGCAGCCCGAACCTCACGCTGGTGAGGCGCCACAGCTTGCTGAACTCCATCCGCAGCAGGACGCTCACGGCGCCTCCCCGGGGTAGGTGATGGGCTCGCGCACGCCGGTGCGCCGCGACCGTTCGGCGCTGACGCGCTCGCGGTAGTAGGCGCGCAGGTCGAACACGTCGCGGTTCATCTCGACCACGCCCACGCCACCCTCGGCCAGCACGCGGGTCACGGCGCCGAGCTCGCGAGCGCCGGTGGGGATGAACACGACCTCGGAACCGCGCACGCTCGCGTGGCGGACGAACGGCGATTCGCTGAGTATTCGCATGGCGGCGTCCAGGTCAGTGGGGCGCAGGCGGTAGCGGTCGCGCCTGTCGAAGAGGTTCACCTCGTCGATCAGCGCGCCCTCCTCGAGGATCGCCACGCGGGTGCAGTAAGCCACGACCTCGTCGAGGTGGTGGGTGGAGAGGAGCACCGCCGTGCCCTCCTCCGCCGCCCGCCGCAACACCGAGTGGACGAGGTGGAGGCTCAGCGGGTCCATGCCGCTGGCGGGCTCGTCGAGGATGAGGACGTTGGGCCTGGTCAGGATGGCGGCCGCCACCCCCAACCGCTGACGCATGCCAAGGCTGTAGACGCCCACCTTCCGGTCGGCCGCGTCGGTCAGCTCGAGCAACCCCAGCACCTCCGGGATGCGACCGCGCTCGACCCCGCCGGCCAGCTCGGCGTGGAGCCGCAGGTTGGCACGGCCCGTCAGGTACGGGTAGAAGGCGGCGGGCGCCTCGACGACGGCGCCCAGCTGGCGCCTGACCTCGGGCTTCTGGTGGGGATCCATGCCCATGATGCTGACGCTGCCCGAGGTCGGGAACGCCAGGCCCGTCACGAGCCGGATGACGGTCGTCTTGCCCGCGCCGTTCGGGCCGACCAGGGCGTACACCTCGCCCGGGTCGACGCGGAACGTCAGGTCCTTGACCACCTGCCGGTTCCCGTACGCCTTCGTGAGCCGTTCGCTTGCGATGGCAGGTGTGGACATGCTCCTCCTGGCGACAGTCTAGGCCGCCCAGCGGCCGCCGTAGCGATAACATTCTTCATGCGGAAGCGGATGAAGCGCCCTCGTCCACCACGTCAACGCCGCGCACCTGCTCGATGAGCATGACGTCCAGCACGTGGTCGATGCAGCGCTCCACGGCGCGGTCGAAGTCGGACGCCTCCACGACGGGCACGCCCCTGAGTTCCGCCTGCTGCGTGACGTAATCCTGTATCACGCGGATCTCGACGAAGTGATCCAGGTAGGTGTGCTTCGCGCGCCGGGCGCCCGTCTGCCCCTCGCGGGTGGCGAAGTGCTCGAGGTGGTCCTTCTCGTCGGCCACGGCCAGGACGATGGGGATGACGGTGGCGCCCTTGAAGTCGCGCGAGGGCGACAGGCCCGGTACGAGCTGGACGCCCTCCATGACTATGGACGTCACCTCGAAGATGTTGCGCTCCACGATGGCCGTGATGGCCGGGTTGAGCTGCTGGACCTGCGCCAGGAAGCCGCGCAGGACACGCAGCCGCTCTGGTTGGGCCGTCTCGCGCTCGCTCGGGAGCAACTCGGCGCGCCACGCCTCGTAGGTGCTGGCGTGCAGGATGGGGCTCAGCTCCGGCCCGATGAGCGAACGCAGCGCCTGCCTCACCGAGTCCGTCGACACGATGCGCGGGATGCCCAGGCGGTAACCGACCTCGGAGGCCAGGGCCGACTTCCCCACCCCGGGCGCGCCGCCGAAGAGCACGACGATGGGGCGCTCGCGGTTCCGCGCCGCTCGCATCATGGAGTAACGCTGTGCGAACTCGTCGCCCGCCTCGACCCGCAGGAGCCTGACCACCTCGGCCCGCACGTGCTCCCGCTTCACGACCTTGAGGTGCATGGCGTAGAGCGCCTCCTCCACCCGCTTGGCGAGGTTGTGCGACATGTCGGGGGTGAGACCGACGGCAGTGAGCGACTGCGCGAGGATGCCTCGCGAGAACGGCAGGGCCACCCCGTCGGCCTCTTGCACGCGCACCTCGAAGCTGCTCGACGTGATGGCCTCGTACCTGAGCCTCAGGTCGCGGCCGTACCTGCCTTCGAGGACCAGGGCCACGCGCCGCGCCAGGTCGGCGCGCTCCAGGCGCTCCAGCCCCTCGCTCCTCACGCCCTGCTCGACCTGCAGGGCGACGACGTTCGCTTCCTTGAAGCCGAGCCCGATCTTCTCGAGCGCGGCGGTGAGGCGGCGCCGGGAGAAGCGCTCCAGCGGCGCGCCGGGGGCGCCCGGAGCGCCTTGGCCGGCCGGCTGCACCACAAGGATGGGCACGAAGGGCGGCGTCTGGCGCACGAAACGGGCCGCGGCGACGCCGGACACGCGCCGCCTCACCCCGTCGGCGAGGACGCGCATGAGGTGGTCGAGCTCGACGCGGTGCGACGAGCCCTCGCGGAGCTGGATCTCGACGTCGTGGACGAGGCTCATGGCCTCCTCCGTGGGCACGCCGGCGCTCTGGAGGGCCTCGACCAGCACGCCGGCGGAGAAGGTGTAGCGCTCGTCGCCGCGGACGACGCGCAGCTCGCGCGCCTTCACGGCGCGTACGGGTCGTGGCCGTCGCCACGTCCGCGCCCCGCCAGCACGCCGAGGAGGTCGTGCACGACGTTCCCCGTGAAGCCCCAGATGTCGCGGCCCTGCCAGACGTACGAGTAGATGCGTCGCCGGTACTTACGCAGCTCGCCCACGCGCGAGGTGGGCGTCACGGCGGCAAGCTCGTCGAGCGGCACGGTGAACGCCTCCGCCACCTCGCTCGGGTCAGGCGTCAGCTGGTCCGGGCCAGACCAGTCGAGCAGGGCGACGACCGGCGTGGCCACGTAGCCCGCCGGGGACGGGTGGTCGGAGAGGCGCCCCAGGACGGCGGTGGGCTCGACCACGAGGCCGACCTCCTCGCGCGTCTCGCGCAGGGCGGCCGTCACGTCGTCCTCGCCCGGCTCCAGGCGGCCGCCCGGGAAGGCGATCTGTCCGGCGTGGCTGCGTAGGCGGCTGGAACGCACGGTCAGGAGCAGCTCGGGGCCCGCCGCGCCCTGCAGGATGGGGACCAGCACCGCGGCGCGCCTGAACCCCTCGATCTCCATGTGAACCGGCGCACTAGCGGCGAGGCGGGATCGCACCTCGTCGGCCTCCAGCCTCCGCCCGCTCACGAGCACGGCTCCACGACCCGCCACATGCGCCTCATGCTACCGCCGGTCACGCGGTCCGGCACGCCCCACCGCCCCCTCACCGTGCCCCACCGGCCGGCAGGGTCACGAAGCCCCAGTGCCGCCCCGTGACGCCCCGGTCACGCCGATGACTGAAGAAGCGCTCGGGCTCGCAGTGCGTGCACAGACCGAGGTCGTGCACGTTGGCGGCCGGAACGCCGGCCCCTGCCAACGCGGCGGCGTTGGCCGCCGGCAGGTCGAGCAGCCAGCGACCGGCCGCGGCCGGGTCGGGTCGCCAGCAGCCGGGCGGGTGACCGGCGGCCGCGAACGCCTCGACCACCTCGAGGCCCACCTGGTAGCAGCCGCCCCGCATGCATGGTCCGAGCGCCACGCGCACGTCCTCCGGCCGGCTGCCGTGCCGCTCCGCCATGACAGCCACGACCTTGGCCGCCAGGCGGCGGACCGTGCCGCGCCAGCCGCAGTGCGCGGCTCCCACCACGCCGCGCGTCGGGTCGTGGAAGAGGACGGGCACGCAGTCGGCGCTGCTCACGACCAGCAGCACGCCCTCGCGGTCCGTGACGGCCGCGTCGGCCTCGGCGCCGAACCAGCTCGGGTCGCCGCCCAAGACGGTGTCGCCGTGCACCTGATCGAAGATGCAGACCTGCTCCCGGGCGAAGCCGAGCCGCGTCAGCAGGGCGTCGCGGTTGCGCTCCACCAGGGCCGGGTCGTCGCCGGAGCTCAGCCCCAGGTTCAGGCTCGCGAACGGCCCGGCGCTGACGCCGCCGGCGCGCGTGGTGAAGCCGTGCGGCGCCCCGAGAGCGGGGGCGGTAAGCGGGGCGGTCACGCTCCTGCGCTCTCCGGCAGCCTCTCGCCCGCCCGCACCGGCACGGGCAGCCGGTTCGCCGGCGGCGGGAAGGGACAGGAGTAACCCTCGGCGTACGCGCAGTACGGGTGGTAGGCGTAGTTGAAGTCGATCACCAACCGGGTCTCGACGCCGCTCACGGGCGCGTCGGCGGGCAGGTGCGGGTCTAGGTAGCGCCCGGCGCCGTACGTCTCCGCGCCCGAGGTGGCGTCGGCGAAGGGGAGGAAGAGCCGAGGGCCCTCGGGGGCGTCAGCGGGCGCGAACAAGGTGAGCTCGAGCGGCGTGCCGCCGAGCTCGAAGCGGGCCACGCCGTACTCGAAGAAGCGCCGCTCCTCGCCGCTGGAGGTGGCGAGGAACGCCTCGCGCGGCGCGGCGGGCCGCTCGACCAGCGCCTCCACCCGCGCGGCCGGGTCCTCCGCGAAGTAGCTGAGGCCACCGAAACCCTCCCTACCCTGTAGGGGCGAGCGGGGGTGGGTGGCCAGGAACTCGTCCTTCTGCCGACGCCACTCGGCCAGGGGGGTGAGCACGGGGAGAGCGGCCACGTCAGTAGTTCCTCGCGGTCACCTCGAGCGGCGCGCCGGCGAGGAGCCACTCCGTGACGGCGTGCACGCAACCGCGCACCGCGGGGGTGACGAGCGGGTCGCCGAAGCTCTCGAGCCTCACGATCACCTCGTCGGCGGTGCGCTGCTGCGCGAGGACGAGGAGCTGCTGCTTGAGGTCGGGTTCCTCCACCGTGGCGCGCACGAGGAGGCGCCCCGGGCCGTCCTCGCCGCCGAGCGAGCTCATGGCCTCGTGCAAGATCACGTGACCGCCGCCGTACGGCATTACCACCTTGGCGAACGGGGCGGAGCGCGGCAACGTGCCGCGCAACAGGGCGTGGGGCATGATGGCGGGCCTTTCCAGCGTGGGCAGCTCCGGCGCGGGCGCGGCGTTCCGGCGGAACACCACGTAGTGGAGGGGCTTGCCCTGCTCGCGCCACTTGAGCGCGTACTTGGTCTCGAAGACCTCGGCCGGCGCCTCCGGCCGCTGCGCCGAGTAGAGCCCGGTGGCGGCAGCCTCCTCCAGCGCGAACTCGAGGTAGTCGACGTGGTCGGTGGCCAACCGCAGCTCGCCCGCTTCGCGCAGGCGCGAGCCGGCCAGCTCGAAGAAGCGGCGGCTCAGGAGGCGGTGCTTGACGTGGCGCTCCTTGGGCCAGGGGCAGGGGAAGTTCACCACCACGGCGTCCACGCTACCCGGCGCGAAGAGCTGCCTAACGGCCACGTGCGCGCCGGCCTTGAGGAGGCGAACGTTGCTCACCCCCGCGCGTCTCACGCGCCTGAGGGCGCGCTGGAGGCTGCCGGACGACACCTCGAGGCCCACGAAGCGCATGTCGGGCTCGGCCTGTGCGCGGCGCACCGTGTAACGGCCGTCGCCGAAGCCGACCTCCACCGTCAGACCCCGGCCCGCGCCGAACACGTCGTCCCACGGGGTCGGGTGCGGCAAGGCGCGCCAGGAGAGCACCGGACGAGCCAGGTCGTCGGACGGCGTGCGCGGCACCGCCGGGCTCACGGCTGCTCCTCCACCGGCCGGACCAGCAGGGCCTCGTTGACGTGCAGGTCGGCGCGCACGACCGTGTCGCGGTTCATGTCGAGGTAGGGCCCCGCGCCCGGCGCCGCCTGGACCGCGAAGAGCCGAACCGTGCCGTCCTCGCGGCGGCAAGCCACCCGCTCCACGGGCTGTCCGAGCACCTTCTCCCACGCCTCGAGGATCGACGGGTCGAGCCCCACGCTGCCCGCGGGCAGCCGGCGGGGGGCGAGCCGGGTGACCAGGCGCGCCGTGCGGGCCCGCCGGTTCTGCAGCTTCAGGACGCCCGTGCGCACGAGGCGGTCACAAACGGTCAGCGCCAGCTCCGGCTGCATGCCGAGGTCCAGCGCCAGTCTGGTGACAGAGCGGCGCCCGTCGACGTGCGCCAGGACGCGCTGCTCCTCCGGGGTGAGGGTCACGGCGCGCTGGTCCCCCTCCGGCATGACGGGCACGGCGTCACGCGAGATGGCGTACTCCTCGGGCGCGTCCCTGCGCGACTCGTCCAGGCGCCTGACGGCCTCCAGCACGAGGTTCTCGGCGCTGCCGGTGATGGAGTTGTAGGGCGACGGCAGGCCGATGCGGAACTCGAACGAACCCCGCTCGTCCTTGAAGAGCGCGTAGACCGCCTCCTCCCCCACCAGCTCGCCGAACTCCGCGTGGACCACCTGACCACGGTCGAAGTAGATGCGGGCCAGCGCCTTGGGGTGCTCGACGGCCAGCCGCCCCGTGCGCTTGGCCGCCATGAGCAGCTGGAAGAGGTCCACCAGGGAGAATAGGCCCAGCGTTCCCGTCACGGCCGCCATCCTATCGCAGGCCCCCGCGGCGTCAGAGTAAGGCGCGTCTCACCCGCGCCGCCTCAGGAAGCTCAGGCGCGGCCGGTATACTGCGCCAGTGCCGAAACGCCTTCAGAACGCGCTTCTCCGTGAGACCACGGGGCTCTACCCGCTAGGCGTGGCGGCCATCTGTCTCCTCCTCTCGATCGACCTGCTCAGCGTGTTGGCGCGCTTCCTAGTGCAACAGGACGCGTCGGCGACCGACGTGCTGGCGCTGCTCCTCTACCGGACCCCCTGGTTCTTGCACCTGGCGCTGCCCGTGGGCGTCGTCTTCGCCGTGCTCTTAGCGGGCGGCCGCATGGCCAAGGACTCCGAGCTGAAAGCCGCCTACGCCATGGGAGTGGCGCCCGCCACGCTCCTGACGCCGCTCGTGCTCTTCGGGCTGGCCGTCGGCGTCCTGTCGTTCGTGAACAACGGCTTCCTAGAGGCGCGCGGCGAGGCGGCCTACCAGCGGCGGCTGGACGCGTTCGTCTACTCGCGCCCACCGGCGGAGGTGCGCGTGAACGCCGCGTATCACTTAGGGGGGGGCGTCTACTTCGCTGCGCGGATCAGGTCGGTGGCCGACGACTCGGCGGCCGCCTCGCTCGAGGGCGTGGTGGTGCAGACGCCCGACGGGGCCCTCTACAGCGCCCGCGGCGGCCGCTGGGACGCCGTGGCGCGCGAGTGGACGCTGCGCACTGGGCAGGTGACGAGGCCGGGCGAGGCGCCGACGGCCTTCGAGGAGGTGAGCCTGCCGTTCAGGCTCGAGACCGACCCGGGCGAGACCCTCGTGCGCTCCGCCGAGTTACCGGTGGACCGGCTGTGGCGGCAGCTCAGGAGCGTGGCGGCGGCCGGCGGCGACACGCGCGAGCTGAGCTACGACCTGAACCGGCGCGTGGCGGACGCGTTCAGCGCGGCCATCTTCGCCGCGTTCGCGGGCGCGATCGCGCTGCGCGTCAGGGGCCGCGCGGCCGGGTTCGCCTGGACGATCGTGCTGCTGGTCGGGTTCTGGGCCACCTGGATCCTGGCGGGCAACCTGTTCGAGTCGGGCGCGCTGGGGCCGCTGGCGGCCGCGTGGCTGACACCCGCCCTGGCCGCGGCCGGGGCCGCCGTGCTGGCGTCGAGGACGCTCAGGTCGTGACCCGCTGGGGCCGCTACCTGGTGCGGGAGACGGTGCCGCTCTTCGCCGCGGGAGTGGTGGCCATCGTGCTGCTCCTGCTGCTCTACTTCTTCCTCGGCGTGCTGGCCGACGTGCTGGCGCGCGGCGTGAACGTGTCGCTCCTCGCTCGCTACCTGCTGTACAAACTGCCGGCGGCCGTGGCTCCGGGCCTGCCGCTCGCGCTCCTGTTCGCGACGCTCGTGACCATGACGCGCTTCGGGCAGGACGGTGAGCTCAAGGCGGCCATGCTGCTCGGGCTGGGGCCACGCCGCTTCATCGCGCCCCTAGTGGGTCTCGGGCTAGCGGTCAGCGCGCTGGCCGTGCTGAACGGCGAGCTGGTGGTGCCTTGGAGCGAGGGGCGGGCCGCCGAGGTCGAGAAGGACATCATGCTGGTCAGTCCCGAGACGCTCGTGCGCGCGGGCACGTTCTTCACGGACTCGCTCGGCCGCAACATCTTCGTGGGGAGCGTCCTGCCCGGCGGAGAGTTCCGGGACGTCACAGTCATCACGCCGGGCGGCAGCAGCGGCCCGCGCGAGGTGATAACGGCCGCGAGCGGCGTGTCCGACCCGGCCGCCGGCGTCTGGCGCCTGGAGGGCCTGCGCCTCCGCGTCCTGCGCGACGCCCGCCTGACGCTCGACGTGCTGGCGGCGAGCGCCACGCTGCCAGTGCGCGGGCTGGCGGCCGCCTCCTCCACGCCACCCGACCTCGTGTACCTGCCGCTCAAGGACCTGCTCACGCGCCTGCGCTCGCCCGACGAGACGGAGAAGGCCGCCGAGTGGACCGCCCTGCACCGCAAGGCCGCCGAGCCGCTGGCGGCCACGTCGTTCGCGTTCTTCGCGGCCGCCGTCGGCCTGTTCACGTTCCGCCGCGGCGCCAACCTCGGCTTCGTGGCGGCGCTGCTCCTCACCTTCGTGTACTACGCCACCTGGAGCGTGACCAAGCTGCTCGGCGCGCAGGGCACCGTCCCGGCCTGGGCGGCCGGCTGGGCGCCGGTGGCGCTCTACGCGGCGGCGGGCGCGGTCCTCCTCGTGGCTCAGAGGCGGCGCTGACCCCATGCCGCGCCGCCCGCCACGGCCGGGCCCATGGCGCCTCGCCCTGTCGTGCCTGGCGCTGGCCCTGTGCTGCCTGGCGAGCGCAGCCCGCATCAGCATCGACGCGAGCTCGGATCCCGACAGCCGGTTGGAGATCCGCACGCTGACGCTGCCGGACGGCAGCGAGGTGGCCCTCTACGTGCTGACGGGCGACGGGCTGGTGGTGCGCATCGACTCCGACGAGCTCGTCGCCGATCACGTGGAAGTGGACCTAACCAACCGCCTGGTACGGGTAATAGGGCGAGGCTCGTTCACGACCGGCGGCGAGACCGTGACCGGCGACGACCTGGTCATCGACCTGCGCGAGGAGTCGTTCAGCGGCGACGACGTGCTGATCATCACCGAGGCGATAGACGTGCGCGGCGACCGCGCCAGCCGGGTGCCGGGCCTCATCCGCGTGGCCATGGGCTACTTCAGCCCGTGCACGCGCTGCGGGCAGGAACTCGACGACTACGCCTTCGAGGCCGACCGGATAGAGATCTACCCTGGCGACCGCCTGGTGGCCTACGCCGTCACCGTGCTCGTGCGCGGAGCGGCCGTGCTGTCGCTCCCCATCATGGTGCTCCCCCTCGCTCCGCCCGACCGGCAGCCGCGCCTCGAGTGGGCCACGGGCTCGGCCACCGCCAGGGCCGTCCTGGGCGTCAACTGGCCGTACGCCGCCGGCGCGGACGCGTACGGCGACGTGGGGCTCAGGTACTACGCCGACGTGTTGCCGGGCGGCTCCGGCGTGGGCGACGCGCTCCTGGGCGGCAGCGTCCTCGAGAGCTACCTGGGCGGCTCCCTCGCCCACCGCTACTACACGGAACGAGGCAAGGGCGAGTTCTTCGTCGACTACACCCCGAGCTTCCTCGAGTACGGCGCCGCCGGCACGGCCGGACCGTCCACGGGCCGCGCGGACCCCGTTTTCGTCGTGAGGTTCTCCTACGCCGACGAGGACGTGCTGGGCCCGCCCCACACCGAGCTGCTGCTCACGCGCGACGACACGCGCCGCGCCGCCATCTGGGAGGGCACCTACTCCACCGTGAGGGTGCAGGACGGGGTGAGGGGCACGTTCACCAGCCGCGTGTTCTACGACCTCGACCGCACGGACGCCGTGACCACTCCCAGTTACGCGTCGCGCACCGAGCCGCTCCAGACCATCGCGAGGCTGCGGCTCGAGCCCGACGCGCTGCCGGCCGACATGGGCCTGCTGCGGCTCGAGCGCCTGTTCGTCGACCTGGGGGCGTTCCAGGACCGCAGCAACGCCCTCAACCGCTCCGCGGCGGCGGTGCCGGTCCTCTCGGGGGGCCGGGTGGTCGAGTCGCACGCGCTCTCGCTCACGCCCCTGAACCTGTGGAGCGGCGCGCGGCTGGAGGGCAAGACCGACTTCACGGGCTACTACTACGACACGGCGGAGCGGCAGGTGCAGTGGCTCACCGACATGACCTTCAGGCAGGAGCTGGGGAGGATCGGCGACCTGGGGCTCAGCTACACGCGCGACGTGCGCGAGGGCGAGACCCCCTTCCGGTTCGACGTGTTCCCGTACCGCAACCGCTCCGACGTGAGGGCGCAGCTGCGGCTCGACCCGCTACCGTGGCTGCGGTTCGAGCAGGCGGGCGGCTACGTGATAACCGACAGCCGCGACCCGCAGAGCGTGGGTTGGGCGCCGCTCGAGTCGACCATCACGCTGCTCGGCAACCTCGACTGGGTAGGCCTCACGGTCAAGAACTCGTACGACCTGAAGGAAGCCGACCCCGGCACGCTGGACGCGACCCTCACCCTGAGGGCGCGCGGGACCGTCACCGCCGCGCTGGAGGTGCGGCACCAGGAGGACCTCTTGATGACCCCCGACCGGATCACCGGCGAGCTCAGGGACACGACGCAGACGTCGGTGGCGGCGTCGGCGGGCGTGGCGGGCGTGGTCGACCTCAGCGTCAAGACCGCCTACCGTTACGCCCCGCCCACGCCCGCGGCCGGCGAGCCGCGCGACCACTTCGACGACCTGGAGGTGAGCGTCACGCTCGGGACGCTGGCTCAAACGGACGCCACGCCCGGCCTGAGGGTCACGTACGCCCGCGACCTCGACGTGGGCGCCGTGAGCGCGTTCGGGGTGGAGGCCGCGGCAACGCTGGGACCACTGCAGTTCGACGCGGCCGAGCGGGTCAGCCTGCCCACCGGTCAGCTTGCCTCCAGCAAGCTCCGCCTGGCGTGGCCCGGGGTGGCCGCCGCGCAGGCGGACGGGCTCCTGTGGCTCGACACGGCCTGGCTGGGCCTACCGCAGCCCGCGCCGTACGCCCGCAGCCTGGCGTTCACGCTGGAGGACGCCCCGACCAGCGGGCGGCCGAGCTGGCAAGCCAAGTTCTCCACGCTGGTGGACCCGAGCGCGGCGCCGGCCGGCGCCGACCTCGGCTACCGCAACTCGACCTTGTCGGGCCGCGTGCTGCTCGTCGACGAGGTGGCCGGGCCGGCGCGGTTCAGCGTCGACGGCTTCGCCGAGCTGCTGTGGGCCGACGACACGCAACCGTCCACCTACCTCAGGCGCGCCAACCTCACCTTCGGCGTCGACCTGTTCGAGCGGGTGGGGCTCCAGGGCACGATCGGTTACGCGGGCAACTACGATATGACCGCTCAGGCGGTGAACTCCGGTCGGCTGACCCTTCAGGAGGTGGCGCTCATGGCGCGGCCCACGGACGACCTCTACCTCGGCGCCGTGCTGAACGAGACGTGGGACCTGACGGGCAACGACCCGGCGCGGCCCGCCTTCAGCC
>CAYNNL010000042.1:0-1403 GCA_964398765.1 uncultured bacterium
GCCGGACAGCCGCGGCCGGCGGGGCGCCGCCCGAGGGTAGACTTCGGCATGACCGAAGAGCCCAATGCGGTCCCCGGCGTCACCGACGCGGTCACGCCGCCCGCCGCACCCGCCGCCTCACCCGACCTCACCGCCGCAGCCCCACCTAGCGTAGACGAGCTGCGCGCGCTGGCCGGCGATCAGCCCCTGGAGGTCGTGGAGCGAGACGGGGTGCGCTACACGCTGCTCGGGACGGCCCACGTCTCGCGCACGAGCGCTGAGACGGTGACGACGATGATCGGTAGCGGCCATTTCGACGCCGTGGCGATCGAGCTCGACGCGGGCCGCTACCGCGCCCTGACGGAACCGGAGGCGCACGCTCAGATGGACCTCCTCAAGGTCCTCAGGCAGGGCAAGGCGGGCATGCTCGCGGTCAACCTCGCTCTCGCGGCCTTCCAGCAGCGCATGGCCGAGCAGTTCGGCGTCGAGCCCGGAGCGGAGATGCGAGCGGCGATCGCCGGCGCCCGCGCGGCGGCCCTGCCGGTGCTCCTCGTCGACCGCGACATCGGCGTGACGCTGCGCCGCGTGAACGCCAACCTCGGCTGGTGGCAGCGTCTGACGCTGTTCGCCGGCCTCATCGCCTCCGCCTTCAGCAGTGAGAAGATCTCCGAGGCGGACGTCGAGGCGCTGAAGGAGGGCGACATCCTCGAGTCGACCTTCACAGAGTTCGCCGCCAAGAGCGAGCGCATCTACCAGCCGCTCGTCGCGGAGCGCGACGAGTACATGGTAGCCAAGCTCCTCGCCGGCGGCCCCGGCCACCGCGAGGTCCTGGTGGTGCTCGGAGCCGGCCACCTCAAGGGAGTGGCCGCCGGGCTGTCGCGACCGCCGGACGACCCCACCAGCGTGAGCGCCCGCCTCGAGGTCGTGCCGCCTCCGAGCCCCCTGGCGAAGTCGCTCCCGTGGCTGGTGGTGGCGCTCGTGCTCCTCGGTTTCGTCATCGGGTTCCTGCGCAGTCCGTCCGTGGGCTTCTCGCTCGTCACCGAGTGGACGCTCATCCACATGGTCCTGAGCGCGCTCGGCGCCACCATCGCGCTGGGCCACCCTCTCACCGTCTTGGCGGCGGCGGTGGCGTCGCCGTTCACCGCCCTCAACCCGCTCGTCGGCGCCGGGTTCGTGGCGGCCGGCGTGGAGCTCTGGTTGCGGCGCCCGAGCGTCGGCGACTTCGAGGCGCTGCGCCGCGACGTCACGACCGCCAGGGGCTGGTGGCGGAACCGGGCTGCCAGGGTCCTCCTCGTGTTCGTGCTCACGACCCTGGGGTCCGCCACGGGCACCTACGTGGCGGGGTTCAGGATATTCGGTCGCCTCTTCGGCGGCTGAGCCCGCGCGCGGCGCCGTCGGTTCAGGGCGCGGCCGGGGCGCCGTCG
>CAYNNL010000042.1:1503-16625 GCA_964398765.1 uncultured bacterium
GGCGCCGTCGGTTCAGGGCGCGGCCGGGGCGCCGTCGAGCGCCCACGCGGCGTAGGCGTCCACGAACACGAAGCGGTAATCGGCCACGCCGCTCGCGATCAGGTAACCGAGGTACGCGTCGATGTCCGCCGCCGTGCTCCCCTCGAACAGCTGAGCACCGCTCTTGCCGGCGAAGCGACCCGTGGTCACGGTCGGCAGCGCCTCGTCCGCGGCCGACGCGGCGCCCGCCAGCTCGCCCATTAGCGTGTCGGTGAGGCTGAACGCCCGCGTCAGGCTCTTGGCGTCGTAAAGGGGCGCCCCCGAGTCGAGCGCCGTCATCACCACGCCGCGGCTGATCAACTGGCGCAGCACGACGATGCCGCCCCTGACGATCAGTTCCGCGCTGCCGCTCGTGCTGCTCCCGTCCCTGGCACTCACGTCGACCCTCAGGACGTAGTTGCCCTCGGGAAGGTCGGACGGCAGGTCGACGTACAGGGAGTCGATCACGAAGCCGACTGCGCCGCTCGGGACCACCACCTCGTCGCCCCCCTCCGCCAGGCCGACCCCGCGCTCACTCAGCAGCGTGAGCCCTACCGTGAGTCGGGCCGGCAGCTGGTCGCCGGGCGTGCTCACCTCGAACGAGGGGAACACCCGGTCGCCCGGATGGTAGGGCGACGCGGCCGTCCCGCGCGCGCCGAGCCTGGGCTCGACCGCGCCGGATAGCTCGAGGGGTGGCGGGGGGGCGTCCAGCGCCGCGAGCCGCTCGCGAGCGGCGCTCACGGGGCCGGCGAGGGCGGGGTCCTCGCCCGCGAGCTCTACGAAGCGCCCGTACTGGACCTTGGCGTCGTCGCGTCGCCCCTCGGCCTCGTACAGCCGCGCGAGGGAGTAGCTGACACCTACCGCGTCCGGGTACGCGACCAGGGCGTCCTCGAGGTCCTTCACGGCCTCGTCGTCGATGGCCGGGTCCAGGCGGGTGGCTCTGGCGTATGCGTCGTCTGCCTCGACGAGCCGTCCGCTCACGCTCCTTACCAGCCCGATGTTGTAGAGCGCGATGTACTGGTTGGCGTCGAGCGCCACGGCATGGAGCGAGGCCGCCTCGCTGCGCTCCAGGAAGCCCAGCAGGTAGTACGCCCAGCCCAGGTTGGTCCAGTAGAGGTCCGACTCCGGATCGAGCTCCACGGCCGGCGCCAACGCCTCCGCCGCGGCCAGCGCGTCGTCGCGGTCGAACGCCAGGAAGGACAGACGCTCGAACGAGTAGACGAGGAAGGGCGAGAGACGTGCCAGATCGCCCAACGCTGCGGTCTCCTCCGCGGCCGAGCCGACCAGCTGCGCGACCAGCGAGGCGCCGAGTAGAGCCGCCGAGCGGTCGTCCGTCCGGCCGCCGATGACGGAGCGGACCCCGGCCAGCGCCCCCTCGTCGTCGCCCTCCGCCCACGCGAGCGAGGCGCCGAGGGCTTCGCCGTACGGGTAACCGCCCTCACCGGTTGCGCCGGCGAGCTCGGCCCGGGCCGTGGCGTAGTCGCCGACGCTGGCCGCGAGGACGGCGGCCCAGGCCCCCGCGACGGGCCTGCGCGTTACGGCGGCGGCCGCCCGGAAGGCCGCGAACGTCGCGTCCTCGTCGAACGCGTCGACGCCCAGTTGCAGTAGCGCCCGGCGCAGGAGCCGCGTGCCCGAACTCACGGGTTCGGCCGTGGCGGGCTCGCTCGCGGCCGCCAGGTCCTCCCGCAGCCGCACCGCGCGCTCGGGGAGGTCCACGTCGGCCACGGTCGCGAGGAGTGCGGTGGCGTCGCTGACGAGGCCGCCACTAGCGTAGACGAGGGCCGTGACGTAGGTAGCGTACGCCCCGTCCAGGGAGGGGGCGGCCGGCGGAGCCGGCTTGGGCAGCGTGGGCTCCGCGTGGGCGACCACCCGCGCGGCCTGCGAGACGAGCCGGTCGCGGCGCGCGTGCGGCGCCTCGACGGTGGCGGTAGTCACGCCGGTCGGCCCCGCGACGGCCAGCAGCAAGCGGTAGCCCTCGTCGACGACCAGCACTCGCCCCGTCACGACGACGTCCACTCCCAACGCGCCCCTCAGGAGGTCGACCCCCGCGGCGCCGTACATGGGCTCCTGCCCGGTCACGCGGGTGAGGCCTATGAACCCGCCGCCGGCCATGATGGGCGGCACGGCGCCCGCCGTCACCTCGGGTCCCAGTAGGAGGTCGACGCCCGAGAACGAGGCGGCCAGTTCCTCGGCTACGGCCATGCCAAGGAGCGGGTCGTCGCTCGCGAAGGGGTGAACGGCCATGGCGGCGGCCATGGCGGCCGCCCACGGCGCGGCGACGCCCACCAGGGCGATAAGGAGCGGAAGCAGCGAACGGCGAGCCAGACGAGACATCTGTTCCTCCAGTGCGGCTAAGGCTAGCACGCCGCACCGGGACCATCCGGGTCCAGAGCGCGTCCTCCTCGTCAGTCGAGCAGGCCCTCGAACTCCTCGAGCAGCTCCTGCGCCGCGCCGGCCGTGCGCGCCACCACCAGGATGGCGTTCTGGCCCGCCAGCGTCCCCACGATCTCGTCGCGCTCAAGCTTATCGATGACGAAGGCCACCCCGGAGGCGTGCCCCTCGTCGGTGCTCACGACGATTATGTTCTCGCCCCTATCAAGGTCGCGCACGAAGAGCCTGAACCGGTCGCGGAGCTCGCGCTCCACGTCGTCCTGCATGACCATGGGCGTGGCGCTGTACCTGTGCTTGCCGCGACCCGACGGGACCCTGACCAGGCGCAACTCACTGACGTCACGGCTGATCGTCGCCTGAGTGACCTTGATGCCACCCTGCGCCAACCTGTCGGCGATCTCGGCCTGCGTCGAGATGAACTCGTTCTCCACCAGGTCGACGATGAGCCGCTGCCGGTGTTCCTTGGTCGCCATGCGGGCTCAGCCTAGCATCCGGTCCCCGGAGCGCACCGGCCGCCCCACCCGAGCGTCGCGGTCAGTCGTCGTCGTCGTCGAACGGAGTGCCCACGAACGTGTTCACCGGCTCGGGCTTCCGCACCTCCACCAGGCGGCGCACCTCGTCGAGGGTGGGCAGGTCGTCGCCCCACACGACGCCGGCGCCCGTCTCGAGCTCCTTCATCGCCACGGTGACGCTGTTCTCCATGCTCGGGAGCGTGCCCGGCTCGAGGACGGTGGGGATGCCCATCTTGAGCTGCGCCGCGCGCAGCGCGACCACCATGGACAGGCGGTAGCGCGAGTCGGTGAGGCTGATCAGCTTGTCGTAGCCTTCTTGAGCCATTCTCTCCTCCCTGCAGGGCCGGCGAGGGCCCCGGCACCGCCGACGCTCGCGCCGGGCGGTGGACTGATCATGCTAACCCGACGAGCCGGCAGCCTGGCGTGTCAACGGCCGCTCCCCTGGTCCGCCCGCAGGAACTCGGCCATGCGCGCGTCGGTGACGAGGCGCGCCCTGGCCCGCTCCGCCCTGATGATGGCCTCGAACTCCTCCACGGCCCTGCCCACCTCGTCGTTCACCACCAGGTAATCGAACTCCCGCAGCGCGCGGATCTCCTCGCGCGCCCTGGCCAGGCGCTTCTGTATCTTCTCCTCGCTGTCGGTGCCGCGGCCGCGGAGGCGCCGCTCGAGCTCGGCCAACGACGGGGGCGCGATGAACAGCATCACCGCCTCGGGCATGCGCTTCTTCACCTGGCGGGCGCCCACGAGCTCCACCTCCAAGAGCACGTCGCGCCCGTGCGCCAGGGCCTCTCGCACGGGCCCCTCCGGAGTGCCGTAGTGATCGCCCACGTAGTCGGCGTACTCGAGGAGGGCCTCCTCTGCGATCATCCGCTCGAAGACCTGCGACGTCACGAAGTGGTACTGGACCCCATCGACCTCACCCGGGCGCCGCGCCCGCGTCGTGGCGGAGACTGAGTAGGTCATGTCGGCCAGGAACGGCGCCGCGGCGCGCCGGATGGTGTCCTTGCCCACGCCGGACGCGCCGGTCATCACGAACAGGATGCCGCGGCGCCTGCCGGCGAGCGTCTCCTCCGCGGCACTCCCCAGCGCCCCTCCGCTCGTCGGCGGCTCGGTCGGCTCGTCTAGGTCCTGGTTCACGTGCTGCGGGGCCTCCTGGCCCGCCCGTCGTGGGAGCGGGGTCGGGCGCGACTGTACCACGCGCTCCCGCCGCGGCCGGGCCGGGCCCAGCCCGGCCGCGCGGTGCTAGCATTGAGCCCCGGGTAGGTGAGTGGTGGACAGAAAGTACATCTTCGTCACCGGTGGCGTGGTCTCCAGCCTCGGGAAGGGCATCACGACCTCTAGCATCGGCGCCCTGTTGCGCGCGAGGGGTTACCGGGTAACGGCCGTCAAGATCGACCCTTACGTGAACGTCGACGCCGGTACGATGCGGCCCTACGAGCACGGCGAGGTGTTCGTCACCGACGACGGCGCCGAGACGGACCTCGACATCGGGACGTACGAGCGGTTCCTCGACGTGGACCTGGGCCGGGGCAACAGCATCACCACCGGTCAGGTCTACCTGCGGGTCATCGAGCAGGAGCGCAAGGGCGCCTACCTGTCGCACACCGTGCAGGTGATCCCCCACGTCACCGACGAGATCAAGCGGCGGATCTTCGAGGCCGGCGACACGGCCGACGCCGAGATCGTGTTGGTCGAGGTCGGCGGGACCGTCGGCGACATCGAGTCGCTGCCGTTCCTCGAGGCCATCAGGCAGATGCGGTTCGAGCAGGGCCGCAACAACACCCTCTACCTGCACGTCACGCTCGTGCCGTACCTGAGCGCGAGCGAGGAGCACAAGACCAAGCCGACACAGCACTCCGTGGCGACCCTGCGCGGGGTGGGCATCCAGCCGGACGCGCTCGTGCTGCGCTCACAACTCGCGGTGCCGGAGTCGGGCCGGCGCAAGATCGCGCTCTTCGCGAACGTGTCGCCCGACGCCGTGTTCAGCGCCTACGACGCCGACTTCGTGTACGCGGTCCCCGAGATGCTGGAGCAGCAGGGCATCGGGCGGTTCGTCGAGGAGATGCTCGGGCTCGAGAAGGTCACGCCAGAGCTGCGCGTGTGGCAGGGGGCCGTGCGCACCCTCAGGCACCCGCGGCGGCGGGCCGACATCGCCGTCGTGGGCAAGTACGTCGCCATGCCCGACGCCTACCTGAGCCTCATGGAGGCGCTGAAGCACGCGGGCATCGCCAACGACGCCGCCGTCGAGATCCATTGGGTCAACGCCGAGGACCTGGTCGAGGGCGACCTCGACGACCTGACTGGCTACGCCGGCATCCTCGTGCCGGGCGGGTTCGGCATCAGGGGCATCGAGGGCAAGGTGCGTGCGGCGCGGCTGGCGCGCGAGAGCGGCGTGCCGTTCCTCGGCATCTGCCTCGGGATGCAGGTGGCTGTCATCGAGTTCGCGCGCAACGTGGCAGGCCTGCCGGGCGCCAACTCCACCGAGTTCGACCCTTACACGCGCGACCCCGTCATCGACCTCATGCCGGAGCAGCTGGAGGTCGCCGACATGGGCGGCACGATGCGGCTTGGCAGCTGGCCGATGGACCTGGCGAGCGGCAGCCTCGTGGCGCGCCTCTACGCCGAGTGGGGCGGCGCCGGCACGAGCGTGACGGAGCGTCACCGCCACCGCTACGAGGTGAACCCCGAGTACGTCGGCGGCCTCACGGCGGCCGGGCTGGTGATCGGCGGGGTGACACCCGGGATGGCGGGGCGCGGCAGCGGTCTGGTGGAATCGGTGGAGTTGCCGCGGCACCCGTTCTTCCTCGGGCTGCAGTCCCATCCCGAGTTCAAGTCGCGACTGATGCGCCCCAGCCCGCCCTTCGCGGGCTTCATCCGTGCCGCCGTGGCCAGGGCCGCCGCGCGAGACGCCGGCGCCCACCCGGTGACCACGGCAGCCGAGGAGCGATGAGGGAACGCCCCAAGGTCATCGGCCTGGCCGGGGGCACGGGCTCCGGCAAGACGACTGTCGCTCAGGCCCTGGTCGCGGAGGCCGGACCGGGCAACGCGCTCCTCCTCCCGCAAGACGCCTACTACCGGGCGCAGGGCGAACTGCCGTTCGAGGCCAGGGTGCTCACCAACTACGACGAGCCGAGCGCCTTCGACAACGAGCTCCTGGTGCGCCACGTCGACCAGCTCGTCGCCGGGGAGCCGATCGACCGCCCCGTCTACGACTTCACCCATCACGACAGATCGGCAGCGACCCTGCGTCTCGCGCCCGCTCCGATCATCATCGTGGAGGGGATCCTGGTCCTGTTCGACCCGCACCTCAGGGAGCGCCTCCAGCTCAAGGTGTTCGTCGACGCGCCCCCGGACGAGCGGTTCATCAGACGCCTCGAACGAGACGTGGAGGAGCGCGGCCGCAACGCCCAGTCGGTCATCAGCCAGTACCGGCGCACGGTCAAGCCGATGCACGACCTGTTCGTCGAGCCGACCAAGCAGTACGCCGACCTGATCCTGCCGGAGGGCGGTAAGAACAGGGTGGCCCTCGAGGTCCTCGTCGACCACGTCGACGCCTACCTGCGCCGTAACGGGCGGAGCGCCGCTTGAGCTACCGACCGGCCAGGAGCACGGTGGTGGACCGCGTCCTGTGGGCCCTGGTACTGCTGGCGCTCGTGCCGGCGGCGGTACTGGCGGCGCGGCGCGTGGCTGCCGAGGGGAGCCGCCAGCAGGTGGCCATCGTCATGGACGAGCAGGCGCTCGCCACCCAGGCCGACCTGCTGGGCGTGACGAGCCTGGAACTCGGCCGCCGCTACCAGGCGCTCGGGCTGCCGGGCGTGGCCCTGTACGAGGACACGATCGAGACGCTCGCGGCGAAGGGGTACGCCGCCACCATGCTGGGCTCCGAGCTGAAGGCTCAGCTGGTCGCGGCGGGGCGACCAGCACCGCCCGTCCCGTCTAACGCCACCCTCGTGACCGCGCTCGCTCCAGGGGCACTCGACGGGCTCATCGCCAAGAACGTGCCGGCGGCGCGCTCCTTCGAGCTCGACGGCCGCACCTGGTACCTGTGGCCCGGCGACGTCAAGAACGTGCTTCCGGCCGGGCCCGACGAGGCGCAGGTCGCGCTCTGGCAGGCGGCCGGCTTCGACATCGCCTACCGGCCCAGGAACGCCCCGTACGCTCTGGAGGGCGTGGGCGACGACTTCCCCGCCGCCGCCACCTACCTCGTGCACGCCGGCACCCAGTTGGCCGGTTGGCCGGCCGGCCTCGACGAACTGGTGAGCGCCTCTCAGGGCCACTACACGGCAGTGATCGAGGGCACGCCCCAGAGCGGCATGGCGGAGGTGGCGGGCAAGGTGCCCACGGTGCGCCTCCTCAGCTTCAACCAGGATTACGTGGATCGGCGCCTTCGCCCGGCCGATCTCGTCGACAAGTACCTCCTCGCGGTGCAGGAGCGGAACGTGCGGCTCCTCTACCTGCGGCCGTACACCACGCTGGAACTGGGCGACCCGATCGCGAACACGGAGAAGCTCGTCAGCTCGCTCACCCGCACGCTGACGGCGCAGGGCTACACGGTCGGCCGCCTCGCCAGCCTGGAGACCACCTACCAGACGTCGCGGTGGTTGCGCGCCCTGGCGGCCCTGGGCGTGCTCGCCGGGGTGGTGCTGCTGGCGCGGCGCTTCCCCGCTCCCCTCGGCCTGGCCGCCATGGCGCTGGTGGTGGCGGCCGCGCTGTTCTTCGCCGGGCCGTCCTGGGACGCCGCGGCGCTGTTGGCCGCGCTGGTCTTCCCCACCCTCGGGTACCTGACGTTCAGGGAGCGTCTGCCCGCCGTGCTGGGAGCCACGCTCGTGAGCCTCACCGGGGCTCTCCTGTTGGCGGCGGTCGGGAGCGAGCGCGACACGCTGCTCGCCATCCGCCCGTTCTCCGGCGTCGGGCTCACGCTCGTTGTCCCTCCCGCCCTCTTCCTGGCGGCCTACTTCCTGCGCCTCAAGCGCCCCGTGCAGTGGTTGCGGGGGCTGGTCGGCACCAACATCACCTTCTCGCACGTGGCGCTCGGCCTGGTGGCGGCGGCGGCCGTCCTGGTTGTGCTGCTGAGGCGCGGCAACGACCCCGTCATCGGCGTGAGCCAGTTCGAGCTGACGCTACGTTCGCTACTCGGCGAGTTCGTGGCGCGGCCGCGCTTCAAGGAGCTGTTGGGGCACCCGCTCGCCATAGTGGCCCTGGCGCTCCCGGCCTGGCCGGCGTGGTTCCGCGGCGTGCTGCTGACGGGGGGCGTGGTCGCCCAGGCGAGCATCCTGAACTCGTTCAGCCACTACCACACGCCCCTGCTCATCTCGCTGGAGCGCACGGGCGTAGCGCTGCTCGTGGGTGCCGTCATCGGCGCGGCCACCGCACCGCTCGTCGGCGTGGCCATCAGGCTCGTCACCTCCTGGTTGCGGGGCGCACCTGAGGGACCCGGCGGAGCCGGGCGGTCCGCCTGAGTCCGCCGGCATGAGGGTCCTGGTCAGCGGCTATTACGGCGCCGGTAACGTCGGTGACGAGGCGCTGCTCGCCGGACTGTCGGCGGGCCTGCGGGCGCGCGGCTTCGCGGTCGCAGTCCTGTCGGCGGAGCCGGCGGCCACCGAGCGCCTTCACGGCGTGCGGGCCTTCCACCGCGTGTCCGGGCTGGTGCCAGGGCTCTTGTGGGCCGGCGCCGTCGTGTCCGGTGGAGGCGGGCTGCTGCAGGACTCGACGAGCGCCCGCAGCCTCGGCTACTACCTGGCGGTCATCCGCGCCGCGCGCCTGCTCGGGCGGCGGGTCGCGGTCTACGGGCAGTCGCTGGGCCCGCTCAGTCCGGTCGGGCGCGAGCGTGTCCGCCGTGCGCTCGAGGGTGTGCCGCTGGCGGTGCGCGACGAGGAGTCGCGGACCTTGGCCAGGGAGCTGGGACTCGGAAGCGTGCTGGTGGCCGACCCGGCGCTGCTGATCGGCGTACCGGATGGCGTGCGGCCGCCCGACCCGACTGGACCGGTCGTACTCGTCCCGCGCGCCGGCCAAGACACCCTCAACTCCGCACTCGAATCGCTGGCGCTTCACCTCGCCGACGAGGGGGTGCCGCTGGCAGCGGCTGCCTTCCACCCGCGGCAGGACGCGCCGGCGGTGGCGCGCCTGGCTCACCTGGTGCCGGGGTTGGAGATCAGGGACGCCGCCTCGCCTGTCGCAGCGCTGACGGCGCTCGGGGGGGCGCGTTACGTCGTGTCCGTGCGGCTCCACGGCTGCGTACTGGCGGCCAGGCTGGGGGTGGGGTTCGCCGGGCTCTCCTACGACCCGAAGGTCCGCGGCTTCCTCGCGCAGGCGGCGGCGCCGGCCTTCCAGCGGCCGGTCGACGAGCGTGCCCTCCTCAACCTCGTGCGGGCCGCGCCGCCGCCGGCCGAGCACGCGACCCTGCACCTGACGCGGCTCGCCGACGAGGGGTTGGACTGGCTCGCGGGCGAGCTGACGGCGAGCCGGCGGCGATGAGTTCTCACCGCGGGGCGGGTTACCCTGGCGCCATGGACCGCCCGGCACACGCACGTCCCGCTCCGGTCGGGGTCGCCGGTCTTCGCGCGAGCGTGCGGGTGCGGGGGCTGCGGCTGGCACTAGCCGCGGGCCTCCTGTTCGGGTCGTTGGCGGCGGGCCAGGCGGCCGAGTTCGCGCAGATGGAGGCGTTGCTGGCGCAGGGGTACTACAACTCGGCCGCGCGTCTCAACGGCCCCGAGTTGGTGGCGCGGTACCCGGACGATGGCCGCGCCCACTTCCTTCTCGCCCGAGCCCTCTACCTCACCGGCGACCTGGAGCGCGCGACCTCCGCGCTCGAACGCGCGATCGAGTTGGACGGCGATTCCGACCCGGCGGTGGTGAACCTGCAGGGGCTGTTGCGGGCCGCGAACGGCGACCCCAGCGGTGCGCTCCGGGCCTTACAGAACGCCTTCCTCCGTAGCCGCGACTACGGCTTCGCCATGGATTGGGGTCGGGTGGCGTGGCAAGCGGGGCGTTACGACGAGGCCATCGCCGCGTTCGACGCTGCCGCGGAGACGGACGGTGGCCGCACCGAACTGTGGCCCTACGTGGACAAGGGCCGGCTGCTGATGTACGCGGGCAGGCTGGACGAGGCCATCGCCGCCTTCAACGCGGCAATCGACGTGTTCGAGGCCACCGACCCGGGCGAGGCGCGACCAGGGAGCCCGGCCTACGTCGAGGCCTACTTCCGTCTCGGCGAAGCGTACGAGCGCCTGGGCGAGGTCGACAGGGCCGAGGTCAACTACCGCGCCGCGAGGTCGACCGACCCGAACTACGGGCCCGCCATCCAGGCCCTCGACAGGCTCTCCCGCTCGTTCGAGTGATGGCCGCGGGCGGCGCGCCGCGGTGCCCTGCGTACGTGGCGGCGGTGGCAGCGCGTCCGCATGGTGTCAGTTGACCAGTTTCGTTCGTCGGCTCTGGTAGTCGAGCAGGACGTACCGCCCGATCGTGTTGGGCGTGGTGAAGTACGCCTTGCCCCGCGTCATGGCGCTGACGCGCTGCACGAACGCGACGAGCTCCGGGTCCTTCGCGAGCATGAACGTGTTCACCTGGATGCCGTGACGCCTGCACGAGTCGACCTCCCGCAGCGTGGCCCCCAACACGAGTGGATCCAGGCCGTACGCGTTGCGGTATATCCGCCCGTCGGGCAGCGTGATGGCCGACGGCTTGCCGTCGGTGATCATCACGATCTGCTTCATCTCCTTGTTCTGCCGCTGCAGTAGCCGCTGCGCCAGCCTGAGACCCTGCGCCGTGTTGGTGTGGTACGGGCCGACCTGCGCCTGCGCCAACCGCTTGAGAGGGATCTCCTCCGCGCCGTTGTGGAACAGGACGAAGCTCACCGTGTCGCCGCGGTACTGCGTGCGGATGAGGTGAGCGAGCGCCAGCGCCACCTGCTTGGCGGGCGTGAAACGGTCCTCACCGTAGAGGATCATGGAGTGGCTGCAGTCGAGCATCACGACCGTGGCGGCCGACGAATGGTACTCGGCCTCCTGCACCATGAGGTCGCCCGCCTGCAGCTCGAGGCGGCCGGCGCCGGGTCCGCCTGCGCCCTGGCCTCGCGCGGCGGCGTGTAGCAGCGTGGCCGGCACGTCCAGGTTCAGGGTGTCGCCGAACTCGTACTCCTTGGTGGCGCCGGTGGCCTCGACCCCGGTGGTGGTGAAGCGCGTGTCGTGGGTGCCGAGGCTGGAGCGGCCTGCACCGCCGAGGACGTCTCTCAGCGTTCGGTAGCCGAGGAAGTCGATGGCCTTGTCGGTGAGCTCGAACGTGGCGCGACCCGGATCCGAGTCGGGACCCGCGGAGCCGCCACTCCCAGGCGCGCCGGGCGTCTCGCCGTCCACCCCGGTGGTCCTCACGTAGCCCTCGCTCTCGAGCCGAGCCGCCAGTTCCTTCACCGCCTCGCCGAGTTCGGTCTCCAACCAGTCGCCCGCCTCGAGCGCGGCCTTGATGGCCTCGTCGGACACCAGGTCGTTGTCGATCAGGGCCTGTGCGATCGCGTCGTACAGGTCGTCCAGGGATGGGCGGTAGTCGGGGTCGGGCGCGTACGGATCGCGGTCGAACCCCGATTGCATGAGGCGGTCCTGCAGCATCCGCATGAGATCGGCCATGTCGAGGTCGTCGAGGCCGCCCTCGTACTTCGAGTACCGAACCGTGGCCACTCAGCCCACCTCCCGCGTCGCGCGTGGCGCGCAGCCCGTCAGTTCCACCGGACCCGCGGCCCGGCCTCGCCGGGCTCCGCGGCGCCGTAGCCGGACTCCTCGCTGCGGCCTATGAGGCGCCTGGCGTGCAGCCCCTCGAGGACGAACTCTGCGGCCACCAGCTCGAGGTCCTGCGGGGCCACGTCGGCCCGGCTGGGCTCGGTGGCCGCCACGGCGCCGGCCAGCGCGAGCAGGCCAGGGACGCGGGCGAGGCGGTCGCGCCAGACGCTCTGCGACTGGGCGCCGGGGAGGCGCAGGGTGTTGCCCTCCTCGAAGAACTCGACCACCTCCGCGGGGTCCTGGTTGGCGGCGCGGCGGGAGTAGACCTGGCCGATGGCGCGCCTCACGATCTCCCTCGCGACGGCCTCCGCGCCCTTCAGCTCGCCCTCGTACTCGAGCTCGATCTTGCCCGTCACGGCCGGGAGCGCGGCGAAGAGATCGGAGATCCGAGCTACCCCAGGGCCACCCGTCGTGAGCGCCCGCTGTTCGGCGCTGCTCACGACGTTCTCCAACAGGCTGATGGGGAGCCTTTGCGACACGCCGGAGTGCTTGTCGACGCGCGGGTCGAGGCGCGCCTGGAACGCGACCTCCTCGACCGCCTCGGCCACGAACGTGGGGACCACCACGCCCTCCTCGCGCATGGTCCAGGCCTCCTGGCCCGTGATGGCCATGCCCTCCTCCACGGTGGCGGGGTAGTGGGTACGAACCTCGCTGCCGATGCGGTCCTTGAGCGGGGTGATGATCTTGCCGCGAGCCGTGTAGTCCTCTGGGTTGGCGCTGAACACCAGGAGCACGTCCAGGGGCAGCCGCATGGGGTAGCCCTTGATCTGGACGTCACCCTCCTGCATGGCGTTGAAGAGCGCGACCTGCACCTTGCCCGCGAGGTCCGGGAGCTCGTTGATGGCGAAGACCCCGCGGTTGGCCCTCGGCAACAGCCCGAAGTGCACGGCCCGCTCGTCACCCAGGCGGGTGCCGAGCCTGGCGGCCTTGATCGGGTCGATGTCGCCGACGATGTCGGCGACCGTGGTGTCGGGCGTGGCGAGCTTCTCCACGTACCTGTGATCGCGCGGCAACCAGGCGATGGGAGTGTCGTCGCCGCGAGCGGCGACGATCTCCTTGCCCTCGAGGGAGAGCGGCGCGAAGGGGTCGTCGTGGAGCTCTGTGCCGGCCACGTACGGGACCTCCGGGTCGAGCAGGGTGACGAGTTGCCGCAGGATGCGGGTCTTGGCCTGCCCACGCAGTCCGAGGAGGATGAAGTTGTGGCGGCTCAGCAGCGCGTTCACGACGGCCGGGACGACCGTCTCCTGGTAGCCGCGCACGCCGGGGAACAGCTCGTCACCCCGCTGGAGGGTTCCCACCAGGTTGGTGCGCAGCTCGTCCCTGACGCTGCGGCCCGCCAGGCGCTCCCAACGCGTTCCTCGCAGCCCACCGAGGGTGGCCGGCCGCTCGAGTTCGGGCCCTCCGACCTGCGCCGTGTCGCCCGACGACCGTTCGGCGGAAGCCCGGCCAGTTCCCGTGCTGGACGCGCTTGATGAGGTGGGTCTGGTCGTGGTCATGGGTCATGCTAGCACCGGCTCCGGCGTGGCCCCTGTCGGGCTGGGCACCGCCCTACGGGTCCTAGGCTAGGACCCGGGTGCGCGCGCCGGACCGACGACAGGGCACCGCGCAGGAGGTCGCCGCTGCGTGTGGGCACGGGTCGAGAGGGCAGGAGGTGAGCCGGCGAGAGACGAGATGACCCTGCGTGGGGGATCGCAGGGTCAAAGAGAGGAGATGGTGGAAGGCCCAGGGCCCTCAACCGTGGTTCCTAGGGGGGAGGAACCGAATCCACGTTACTACATGACAGGGGACGTGTCACGCGCGAAGCGCGGCCGGTCGACCTGGTAGATTCGCTCATGACCGCCATCCGGAACGCGGAGATCATCACGGTGGGCACGGAGCTCCTGCTCGGCGAGATCGTCGATACGAACAGCGCCCGCGTGGCCGCCGACCTCGCCGAGGTCGGCGTCGACGTCTACTGGTCTGTGAGGGTCGGCGACAACCTGCCGCGCATCATGGAGGCCCTCAGGGTCGCGCTCGGGCGGAGCGACCTCGTCGTCCTCACGGGCGGGCTAGGGCCGACGGACGACGACCTCACGCGTGACGCCGTCGCCGGTGTCGTCGGCGAGGAGCAGCACCTCGACGAAGGGGTGGAGACGTGGCTGCGGACCCGCTTCGCCTCGAGCGGCCGGGAGATGCCGCCGTCCAACCTCAGGCAGGCGCGCGTCATCCCGTCGGCCGAGGTGTTGCCCAACCCCGTCGGGACGGCGCCCGGCTGGCTGGTGCGCCTGGAGGCGGGGGGCGCCCGCCGGTACATCGTCACGCTGCCAGGGCCGCCGCGCGAGCTCGACAGGATGTGGCGGGCGGAGGCGGTGCCTCGCCTACCGCTGCCCACGAGCCGGCTCTTCGTTCACACCTTCAAGACGATCGGCGTGGGCGAATCGACCGTGGCGGAGCGCCTGGGGAGCCTGACCGCCCAGGCGAACCCGAGCGTGGCGACGTACGCCAAGGCCGACGGCGTCCACGTGAGGGTGGCCGCCAAGGCCCAAGATGCCCAGCACGCCGCGGCGCTGGCGCGGCCCACCCTCACCGCGGTCGCGGGGGTGCTCGACGGCAGCGTCTGGGGGCACGACGCAGACGATCTCCCCCGCCAGGTGGTCGCGGCGCTTCGCTCCAAGCGCCAACGGGTGGCTATCGCCGAGGGAAGCTCCGGTGGGGTGCTCACCGGGTACCTCGTGGGAGCCGACGACGGGGTCGATCCGCTCGCTCGGCCCACCTCGCCCCTTGTCGGCCGCACCGGGGCCGAGCGCGCATCCGGGGCCGTGGGTGGCAGCGTGATAGCATGCGACGTGGAGACCATGAGAGCGCTCGGCGTGGACAACCTGCTGCTCAGCCGACTGCCCCACGGGGTGGTCGAGGTGGCGGTGGCGTTGGCCATGGCGGTGAGGGCCTTCTTCAAGGTCGACCTGGGCGTCGCCAACCTGGGGCCTTGCGTCCCCGTGCTGGCCGCCTCCGAACTAACGAACCTGGATGAACACAGCGCCCCCGCAAGCGTCAGCGCGAAGGGAGCATCGTCCCCACCGGGGCGATCTCCGGCTTCCCAAGATGCCGCGGGCGCCGGACCGGCAGAGGAAGAGCGCCCGCTAACGCGGGTAGTCATCGCCATAGCTAGTGAGACGGGTACTTCCGTGAAGACCTTAGGCCTGCCACCACTAGGTGGGCCGTGGCAACGCGAGAGGACTGCGTTCACCAGCCTGCACCTCCTCCGGTCGGCGTTGCGCTGAGCGGGGTGCCGCGTAAGCGCGGCGCGCCGCTGAGACGCCCGGGTGGGCCTGTCACAGGCCGACCCGTAACCGGATGGAGGATCGCGAGATCATGGACGACCAGCGCAGGAAGGCCTTGGATTCGGCTTTGTCGCAGATCGAGCGGCAGTTCGGTCGTGGGGCGATCATGCGGT
>CAYNNL010000043.1:0-16525 GCA_964398765.1 uncultured bacterium
CGCATGTTGTCGTCGACGTTGAGCTTGCCGACCTTGACCTTGCCGGCGTAGTCGGTCGCGAGCTCCTCGATGACCGGACCCACCAGCCGGCACGGGCCGCACCACGGCGCCCAGAAGTCCACCAGCACCAGGCCCGTGTCCGTCTCGCTCGCGAAGTTGCCGTCAGTCAGCTCGACCGCTTTGCTCATAGGGATCACTCCAGATCGGGCGCGGCCCACGCGCCCAGCGAAATCGCCACCCAGACTACGTGCCGGCCCGAGCGGTGGCATGTAACGGGCTAGACACCGGCGGCGCCCTCTAGCTACGGCTCGAGCGGTCCCCAGGCCACCAACTCGTCCGCCCCGGCGCCCCGGGTGACGCGCGGCGGCGTCAGGCCCAGGGCCTTGTGACCGCCCTTCACGGCCGCCCTGACGGCGGCGCGGGGGTTCAGCCGCTGGCCCTGCGCCGCGAGGGCGGCCGCGACCTCGCGGGTCACGTCGAGGTCGGGACTGGAACAGCGCGACTCCGTCCCGAAGGCGAGCTCCACCCCGTGCTTGGCGTAGAGGGTCCACGGGAACTCGCCGCAGGCCAGGGCCTGGTTCGAGCGGGGGCAGTGGACGACCACGCAGCCGGCGCGGGCCACGAGGCGCACGTCGTCTTCGTCGACGGTCACGCCGTGCACCAGCGTCGGTGCGCCCTCCAGCACGCCGAGGTCGTGCAGGTACCTGATGGGCGAACCGCTCGTGCCCGAGAACGTGGCGCCCACGGCGGCCAGCTCGGCCGGCAGCGGGCCGCGGCCCAGGTGCAGGTCGCGCTCCTCGGGCGACTCCGCAACGGGGATCGCCAGCGGCAGGCCCTCGGCGCGCGCGTACGCCGCCAGCCTGACGAGGAGCGTAGCGCTGACGGTGTGGGGCGCGTGCGGAGCGATCCCGACGCGCATGCCGCCAGGCCGCTGCCGCTCCCGGAACCGCGCGAGGGCGCGCACCGTCTCGCCGAAGGCGGCCTCCGCATCATCCTCGCGCGGCGCGAACACCTCCCAGTAAGCCACGCCCCCGACCCCTGACTGGCCGAGCACGAGCTCCATGACCCCTTCGTCGGTGACGAAGTCGCCGACGAGGCTGGTGCCGTTGGCGCCCAGCTCGGTCAGGCCGCGGCGGGCCGCCTCGACCCCGCGGCCGCCCTCCCGGCCGCGCCGCTCCACGGCCGAGGTGAACGCCTGGTGGGGGCCGGGCGTGTACGGCATGGCGCTCAGGCCCAGGTGGGTATGGGCGTTCACCACCGGCGGAGAGATGGCGAAGCCGCAGTCGACGTAGGTGGCCGGTTGCCGCGCCACGCCGTGGGCGGCGCCGACTCCCAGCACTGCCGCCACGCGCGCCGCGTCGCCGACCTCGATCACGCTGTTGACGCCGGGCCCCCTCTGGATCACGACCGCGCCGTCGGCACGCGGCAACCCGAGTCCGTCGTAGACGACCTCGGCGCGCGCCACCACGCGCCCGAAGGCCGCGCGGGCCGCCGTGAGCTCGGAGAGCGGCGTGGTCGGCACCTACGCCCTCCCGGCGCTCGGGGCGCGGCGGGGCGGCGGGGCGGGGCGGCGGGTCATCGCGGCACCATAGCACCGGTCCGGCGGGCGCCGATCCACCGGGGCGGCCCCGCGGTCCTGCTGTGTACTGACGCGTCAACGACCGGGTAAACTGGCCGCATGTCGAGCGACGCCCCGTCCGAGACGAGCAGCCCCTGGCGTCCGCTGTTCGAGAACGTCCGCCTCGCCATCGGCCAGCGCCGCGACGAACACGGCGTGGTGGGGAGCATCAACTGGTTGAGAAGCGCCATGGAGGCGCAGGGCGCCAACCCCAACGTCGTCAGGAACATCATCTACCGCGACAAGGGTCGCATCCCCGACAAGCGCGCCCTCCTCGGCATCCTCGACGGCCTGTGGCAGGCGGCCGGCAACCCGCCCCTCGACCTGCCCGAGCTGCAGGCGCTGCTCTCGCCCACCGCCGGCGCCGAGCAGGAGGTGCTGCAACTGCTCGGGCGCGACAAGCGCAAGGCGTACCGCGCCATGGTCGGTGGGCTGCGCGAGGGCGAGATGCCCAAGGTGCTCGTCACGGGCCGGCCGGGCTCAGGCAAGACCCTGCTCACCGACTACGTCAGGCAGGGCGTGGAGCTGGTGGACGGCCCCGAGATCGACATCGTGCGCCTCGAGTTCGGCAGTTCCGAGTTCGCCACCTCCCTCGCGCGCCTCGGGGCCGAGCTGGGGGTGCCGAACGAGGTCATGGAGTCGCGCCTCGTGCGCATCGCAACCGCCAGCGCCTTCGCCGTGCAGGCCGACGCCCAGGCGGAGGTGGCGCGCGTCATCCTCGAGGCCGTCAAGGGCCGTAAGTCGCGCCTGCTCCTGCTCCTCCACGTGTCGCAGGCCCTGGCCACCCAGGACGCCCTGGGGCTGGTGCCGCTCAGGCTCAACACTCCCGAGGTGCCCCGCGTGAGCGCCAACGAGTGGTTGTGGGTCACGCTGTTCGAGCCGCTCGCGCGCCAGCCTCAGGTGGCCCTGTTCGTGACCATGACGGACCTGCCTGCCCGCGCCATGCAGCGCCTGGGCAACTTCGCCGACCCGATCCGGCTGACCCCGCCCTCGGCCGCGGAGGCGCGGCGCTTCGTACGGGCCCGCATGCCCAACCTCGGCGCCAGCCAGCAGGAGGAGATCGTCCAGCGCGCAGGTCGCTCGTTCGAGGAGCTGCGGACCCTCACGCTCCTCGCGCAGGCGCGGGCGCCGCAGGAGACCGGCGACCAGGTCGACCAGCACTACATAGAGCAGCTGTCGCGGCTGGTGACGGACGGCGACGCCGAGCTCCGCAACTTCCTGGCGGCGCTCGCCGTGCTGTCGCCGCCCGAGTTCCCCGTGTTCGAGGCAGGGCGGCTCCAACGGGTCCGCGACCTGGGCCGCGAGCTCGGCCCGTTCGAGCTCTCGTTCCTCGACCCGGTGCCGGGACAGCCGGGCCAGTACCGCTCGTTCTCGCGTCACCTCGCGCGCGCCCTGCAGGCGCGGCTGCTCGCCTCCGACCCCGACGCCTACCGGCGGGCCCAACGCGCCGCCGCCGCGGCCTACCAGGTCGAGGCCACCGAGGCCCCGTCGAGCGAGGCCGCCACCCGCTACCTCCACCACCTGTTCGAGTCTCGCGACTGGCTGGCGCTCACGCGCTGGCTGCAATCGCACGCCGTCTCGCACTCGCAGGTCAGGCAGGTGTGGCACGCGGCCGTGGCCGAGCTGACGCCCGGCCCGACCTTCGACGCGGTGGCCAGGGAGGTGGCGGCGCACTTCGTCAAGCTGGGCGCCTACCAGCACCCGGAGGCCGTCAGGGCGTTCGAGGCGGCCGCCGCGTCCTCCGATCAGGCGCTGCGCGCCTGGACGCTCGTCAAGCGGGCCGAGGGCGAGACGCTCGCCGGCCGCTTCGAGCGGGCCGAGGTGCTCCTCGACACGGCGCCGCCGAGCGACGCTCCCCTGCTGCGGGCGGAATCCGCCCTCACCCGCGCCAGCATCGCTCGCTGGCGGGGCGACCTGACGGAGGCGGCCGGCCTGGTGACCGGGACGGCCGTGAGGGAGCTGGCGCGCGTCACCGTCGAGACGAGCGAGGCTCGCCTCGTGACCGCCAAGGTGAAGGTGTGGGAGGGGCTCATCGCCAAGGACCGCGGCGACCTCGAGGCCGCCAGCGCGCTCCTCGGCCAGGCGGAGTCGGACGACGACCTCATGAGGGCGCGCATCGAGTTCCAGCGCGGCGACGTGCACATGCGTCTGGGGCGGCTCGACGCGGCCCTGACGGCGCTCGACAGGGCGGTGCTGTTGGCGCAACGCTCCGAGGCCCTCCCCAAGGAGCGGACGCGCTACCTGGCGCGCCGCGGGAGCCTGCTGAGGCTGCGCGGCGACCTGGCGGGATCCGCCGCCGACTTCGCCGCCGCGGCCGCGCAGCTCGCCAACGACGAGGAACCGGGCGCCGAGACGGAGTTCTGGCGCGCCAAGGTCGCGGACGAATCGTCTCTCACCGCGCTGGCGCTCGGCGATTACGAGGAGGCCACCTACGCCATCACTCACGCGCTGGCGGGCTTCCGGGACTACGCCGCCGAGCAGGGCGCGGAGGTCGACTACCGGGTACTGCGGGCCACGCTCAACCTCGCGCTGGCGTACGCATGCCGCGGCCTGGCGCTCCCATACCGGCGACCGTTCCCCGTCACGCGGGGCAACGTCGATTCCCCGGACCTGCGCCACGCCAGGCACCACATCGGCGAGGTGCTGGCGTCGCTCGGCAGCGGAGCTCACCGTGATTTCCTCCGCTTCCAGGCGCGCCTCCTCGCCAGCCAGTTCGCCCGCACCGGCGCCGACGCGCTGCTCCACGCCGAGGAGGCCACCGCGAGCGCCGCCTTCTCGTACCAGTCCGCCCTGGCGCTGAGCGCCCGCGCCGCCGCGCACCTGCGGACCGGCGCGGCGGCGGCCGCCCTGAAGGACGTGCTCGAGGCCGAGGCGCTGCTCGGACCCGCCACGCCCGAGGAGGGTTCCGACGCGGGACTGCGGGCCCAGCTCAAGGCGCAGGCCCTCGACGTGCACCTGCACCGTGGCGACACGCTGCAGGCGGCGGACACGCTGGTCCTGGTGCTGGACGACGCGTCCCTGTTGCCCTACCACGAGGGCGTCCTGCGCGCCTTCGGCGAGTCGGCCGACGACCACCAGTCCGGCGACGGCTGGAAGAAGCACCGGCGCCTGCGGGCGCTACTAGGCCTCGACGGCACGGGTCCCTCCACCCCCGCCCGGCTCCCCGACGCCCTGATCGCCGCCTGGCGAGCCCGGGGCCGAGCGGCAGTGGCCTAGGTGGCCGGCGTGGCGGAGCTGGACGCGGTGTCACCGGCGGCCGACCCGGTCGTACGGGTCACGCCGTACGCCACTGGGGCCCACCTGGCCGGGCTGACACCCCACGAGGGTCTGGACCGCTTCAGGCCGCCGGGGCGGCAGCTCGCCGCCCTCATGGACATCGCGGCCGACCCGCGCGGACGCGTCGTGACGGCCGAGGCGGCCGGGACGCTCGTGGGTTACGTCGCCTTCCACCCGCCCACGGAGGTCGAGTCGTGGGGCGCCGACGCCACGGGCCAGCTCATCGAGCTAGGCGCCATCGAGGTGGCGCCGGGGTTCAGGGGACAGCGGATCGCCAACCGCCTCCTCGAGGCGAGCTTCGAGGAGGGCCGCTACGACGACGCGGTGGTGTTCGCGACCCTCTACTCGTGGCACTACGACCTGGGACGCGCCGGGATGACCGACCTCGCCTACCGGCGCATGCTCGAGAAGCTGTACGGGGGTGCAGGGCTGATGGCCTTCGCCACCACCGACGAGGAGGTGCGCAGCAGCGCGGCCAACGCCCTGATGGCGCGCATCGGGCCGCGCGCCCCGGCCGAGGTGGTGGCGGAGTTCCACCGTCTGCGCAAGGCCCAGCGGGAACCGCTGGCGGGCGCCTGGTAGCATCGGCGCGAAGAGGAGAGAGCCATGCTGGTGAACGAGATCATGACCCGCCAGGTCGTCGCCATCGGCCCGGACACCCCGATACGCGACGTGCAGCGGCTCATGGAGCAACGGAACATCAGACACTTCCCCATCCTCGAGGAGCGCAGCGGCGGCGGCCCCGACCACCTGGTGGGCATCGTCTCCGACCGCGACCTCCGGCTGATCGGGGCCGACCACCCGCTGACCAGGGTCGGAGTGGGAGCTGCCGACCCCGTCAGGTCGGTGATGGTGGCGCCGGTACTCGTGGCTCACCCGGACGACCCCATCGAGGAGACCGCCGTCACCTTGCGCGACCACAAGATCGGCGCCATGCCCGTCATGGACGACGGTCGGCTCGTGGGCATCGTCACCGGGATCGACATGCTCGACGCCCTGATCAGCATGTCGGGTGTCCGCGGGGCCTCCAGCCGGTTGGAGGTCGAACTGCCCGACAGGCCCGGTGCTCTCGCGGGGCTGCTCGACCGGGTGGCGAGCAGGAACGTGAACGTCTCGAGCGTCATGACGTCACGCGCTGACGAGGGCAGCGTGGCCTTCGTGCTGCGCGTCGGCACCGCCGACGGGCACGGTCTGGCCGAGCACCTCCGGGGCCTCGGCTACACGGTCCTGTGGCCGCCAGAGGCGTAGGGGGCGTGACGGCCGCCGGGCGCGTCGCGTTCGTGCACGACCCGCGGCTCGCGCGTTACGAACTGCACGCCGATCACCCGTTCAAGCCCGTGCGGCTGGAGCTGACCCGCACGCTGCTTACCAGCTCCGGCCTCCTCGCTCCGGAGGACGTCCTGGCTCCCGCCGAGCCGGACGACGCCGCTCTCCTCACCGTGCATGACGCCGGCTACGTGGCCGCCGTGATCGGGATCTCGCGTGGCGAGGCCGGGTGGGACGCTGCGCGCCACGGCCTCGGCACGGCCGACAACCCGGTCTTCCCGGGGATGCACGAGCTCGTCTCGCTCGTCTGCGGCGCCACGGTGGCGGCCATGGACGCGGTCGCCTCCGGTCGGTTCTCACGCGCGGTCAACCTCGCCGGCGGCCTGCACCACGCCCTTCGGGACCGCGCGTCCGGCTTCTGCCTCTACAACGACCTCGCGGTCGCCATCCGGCGCGCCGTCGACGTGCACGGCTGGCGCGTCGCCTACGTCGACCTCGACGCGCACCATGGCGACGGGGTCCAGTGGCTCTTCTACGACGATCCCGACGTGATGACGATCAGCCTCCACGAGTCGGGCCACTACCTGTTCCCCGGCACGGGGCACACGTACGAGACAGGCAAGGGCGCCGGGCGCGGGCTCTCGGTCAACGTCCCGCTCGAGCCGTTCACCGAGGACGCCTCGTACCTGGAGGCGTTCGAAGCGGTCGTGCCGGGCGCCCTCCGCGCGTTCGCACCCGACGTCATCGTGCTGCAGGCGGGCGCGGACCCCCACCGGCTCGACCCGCTCGCCGACCTGTCGCTGACGCTCACCGGCATGGCCGCCGCCTACCGCCGCGTGGTCGACCTGGCCGACGAGCTGACCGGCGGGCGCCTGGTCGCCACCGGCGGCGGCGGCTACGACCCGTACACGACCGTGCCGCGCGCCTGGGCGCAGCTGTGGGCCGCCCTGAGCGGGCGCGCAGTCCCTGAGGTCCTGCCGGCGGTGTGGCGGGAGCAGTGGCGCGGGCACCTGCCGCCCGGGGTCGAGCTGCCGCGGCCCGCGCTCGACGGGCCGGACGACTACCCGCCTCAGCCGAAGCGCGCGCAGGTCGAGAGACGCAACCGGGTGGTGGCGGAACGGGTGGTGGACGCTCTCACGACCATCTGGCGGGACACGCGTCTTGCCGACCGGCGGCCGCGGACGGGCGGCGGCGCGGTAACCTCGCGCTGAGATGGGAGGGCACGAGATGCGCATCGGCTTCATCGGGCTCGGCACCATGGGCGCGCCCATGGCGGCAAGGCTGCTGGCGGCGGGTTACGTCGTCACCGTACACAACCGCACGCGGGCCAAGGAGGAGCCGCTCGCCGCGGCGGGCGCCCTGCGGGCACCGAGCCCGCGCGCCTGCGCCGAGGGGCAGGACGTCGTCTTCACCATGGTGTCGGACACCCCCGACGTGCAGGCCACCGTGCTCGGGGACCAGGGGGCGTCGGAGGGCATGCAGCCTGGCAGCATCCTCGTCGACATGAGCACCATCAGCCCCGCCACGACGCGCCGCATCGCCGCGGCCCTCGCCGAACACGACGTGACCATGCTGGACGCGCCCGTGTCTGGCGGCAGCGAGGGTGCGCGCCAGGGCACCCTGTCGATCATGGTGGGCGGCGACGCGGAGGCGCTGGCGCGCGTGCGCCCCGTGTTGCAGCACCTCGGGGGGCTCGTCACCCACGTCGGACCCGTCGGCAGCGGCCAGGTGGCCAAGGCCGTCAACCAGGTCGTCCTCGCCGGCACCTACGCGTCGGTGGCGGAGGGCATGGCGCTCGCCATGAGGGCCGGCATCGACATCGACGCGGCGCTCGCGGCGCTGGGGGGAGGCGCCGCCGGCTCGTGGGTGCTCGCGAACCGCGCACGCAACATGCTCGCGGGCGAGTACCCCCTCGGGTTCCGCACGCGCCTGCACCGCAAGGACCTGGGCATCGCGCTGAACGCCGCGCGCGACCTGGGCGTGAGCATGCCGGTCGCGGCCTACGTCGAGCAGTTGGAGACGAGCCTCGTGGCGCGCGGCTTCGGCGACGAGGACGTGTCCAACGTGGCGCGGGTCGTGCGCGAGCAGTCGGGGCTCGACGACGCCTGACGCCTCAACGCCCGCCGGGCGCGGTCCGGCCCACCGCCCTGTCGCGCGCCCGCGCGGGCGCGCGCGCCACCACCCAGACGCGCTCCGCCTCGGCGGGTGCCGGCCCGGCACCGGGGAACGCCACGACCCTCGCGTCGACGAAGTCGGCCGCCGCGAGTAGCCGCCTCAGTTCGGCCTCTGCGTAGCCGCGCTCGCGGTGCACCTCCGTGAAGCCGCCCTCCTCCGTCTGGCAGTAAGCGGCCACCGTGACCAGCCCGGTGGCCTCGTCGTAGTCGTGGCTCCAGCGGTAGTAGACGTCGTCGGCCCAGCCTTCGGCCACACCACCTTCCCACAACTCCCGCAGGCCCGTGGGCGTGTTCACGTCGAACACGAGCACGCCGCCCGGCCGCAGATGCGCGCGGATCCGCCCCAACGCCCTCGCGAACGCCTCGTCGGACAGGAGGTTGTTCAGCGCGTCGAACACCGAGTACACGAGCGCGAAGCGCCGCCCGAGCCGGAAGGTCTCGAAGTCACCGCGCGTGAACCTCACGCCGGGCAGCTTGCGCCTGGCGACGGCCAACATGGCCTCGCTGGCGTCCAGCCCTTCGACCTCGAGCCCGCGCCGCCACATGGGCAGGGTGGCGTTGCCGGTCCCGCAGCCGAGGTCGAGGAGGGGTCCGCCGGCGTAGCCGGAAGCCTCGGCGAGCTCGATGACGAAGTCTGCCCACTCGTCGTACTCCACCTCCGCCATGATCGCGTCGTACACGCCGGCCAGCAGCGTGTACGGCGCCGCGTCATGGTCGGTTCGCGTCTCGTGGGTCACTGGCCGAGATGTTACCGCCGGCCTAGAGCGCCAGGGGTTCGGCTTAGTCCCCGCCCAGCAGGGCGCCCCCTGGCCGTAGCCTTGTCGCGTCGCGCCCGCGGCGGATCACCCGCCCCGCAGTCGGCCGCGGGCCCGACCCACCACCCCGCAGGGAGCACGCTCGTCCGAGCCCACCCCCACCCGGCACCTGGTAGCGTGGGGCCATGATCGGGGTAGACCTGGGCACCACCAACGTACGGATCCACGTTAAGGGCAAGGGGGTGCTCCTCCGCGAGCCCGCGGTGATCGCGGTGGTGAAGGGGACGACCGACATCAAGGCCGTCGGGCAGGAGGCCTACCGCATGCTCGGCCGCACCCCCGGCAACATCACGGCCATCCGGCCGATGGCCGACGGCGTGATCGCCGACTACACCCTCACGGAACGGATGCTCAAGGCGTTCATCCGCAAGGTGCTCACGGGCCCATCGCGCTTCCTGCGGCCAAACATCATGGTCTGCATACCTTCAGGCATCACGGACGTCGAGCGCCGCGCCGTCGTCCAGGCCGTTCACGAGATCGGCGCCCGCAAGGCGTACCTGATCGAGGAGCCCGTGGCGGGCGCCATCGGCGCCGGCATCGCCATCGCCGAGCCCGTGGGGTCGATGGTCATCGACATCGGCGGCGGCACCACCGACCTGGCCATCATCAGCTTGGGCGGCATCGTGGTGTCGAAGAGCCTGCGCATCGCGGGCAACACGTTCGACCGCGACATCATGGCGCACGTCAAGGCCAAGCACAACCTGCTGATCGGCGACCGCACGGCCGAGGAGATCAAGCGCGAGATCGGCGCCGCCAAGATCGTGTCGGAAGCCGACAGGCAGAGCATGGAGGTCCGGGGCCGCGACCTCATAGACGGCATGCCGAAGAGCGTCACCGTCACCACGGAGGACGTGGTCCTGGCGCTGAAGCCCTCCCTCGAACGCATCGCCGAGGGCATGCGGAAGGTGCTGGAGCAGGGGCCGCCCGAACTGGTGTCGGACGTCATCGAGCGCGGCATCGTGCTCACGGGCGGCGGGGCGCTACTGCGGCACCTCGACAGCTACCTGTCGGGCATAACCGCCATCCCCGTCGGCGTGGCCGCCAACGCGGCGGACTGCGTGGTGCTCGGCACGGCGCAGGCCCTCGACATGGTCCACGTCCTCAAGGACGCGCACTTCGAACAGGCTCGCTGAGCCCGGCGTCGGGCGCATCGGCCGCTGGCGTGGCGCCTCCGGCCGTGTCGGCCGCCGCCGCCTTCGCCAGGCGGCTCGTGGCCACGAAGCCGAGCGCGTAGGCAAGGCTCAGGAGCAGCAGCAGCAGGAGTAGCGGCAGACCCGACTGCCCCGTGGCCAACGCTAGCGCCAGGAACCAACTGACGCTGCCGTACAGGGACGCCAGCATGAGGGCCGCCGTGAGCGCCGGCCGCCGGCCCTTGATGTCGCGCAGGCGCACGAACATCGCGCTGGCTACCACCAGCTCCACGATCGCGAACAGGACCAACACCCAGGTGAGCACCGCGTTGGGCCGCGGAGTGACCCCGCGCGCCAGCAGCCTGACTGCTACCGCCACGAGCGTGGCGAGGAGCAGTTGCCCCGTGAACGCCCCCACGTAGGCCAGACGCAACACGCCGCCGGCCGCCGCCTCGGTCACGGGTCCGGCGAGGTAACGCCGCACCGGGCGCATCACGCCATCACCCCTTCACGTAGGCGCGGGAGGCGAGCTCAGTACCCCGCTTCGTGCTCGGGCTCGACGGTGTTGCCGGTAAGCCACATGGTGACGACGACGAAGAAGCCGGCGAACACGGCGGCCGACGCGAGGATGATCAGGGAGTTGCGGCCGATGGCGATGAACTCTTGCACCTTTACCTCCAGGCGCGAGTCTACCTCACGGCGCGCGTGGTGGCCGGGACCGGTTCGGCCGGCGCGGCGCCCACCGCGCGCGTCCGGCGCGCGAAGCGGGTCGTCATCAGCACGGCCGAGGTGGCGAGTCCCGCCACCATGCCGTACCAGAGCCCCCGCGGGCCGACGCCGACGGCGAAGGCGAGCCACAGCCCGAGCGGCATGCCGACCAGCCAGTACGAGACGAGGGTGTAGAGCATGGGGACGCGCGTGTCCTTCAGGCCCCGCAACGCCCCGACCGCCGTGACCTGGACGCCGTCGAACAGCTGGAACAGCGCGGCGATGGAGAGGAACCCGACAGCCACGGCGATCATGGCGGCGTTACCCGGCTGGCTCACGTCGGTGTACAGACCGATGACGAGCCGCGGCGCGAACCTGAAGAGGGCCGCGGCGACCAGCATCACCCCGACGGCGACCGTCAGGCCCATGAAGCCGGTCCGCCGGACGGCGGCAGTGTCGCCGCGACCCGCCGCCTGCCCGACCAGCACGCCCGTGGCGATGGACATGCCGAGCGGGACCATGAACGTCATCGACGCCGACTGCATGGCCACCTGGTGGGCGGCGAGGACGTCGTCTCCGAAGCGCCCCATGAGTACCGCCGACACGCTGAACAGGCCCACCTCGAGCCCGGTCGTCATGCCGATGGGCCACCCGACCCTCACGAGCTCGCGCAGGAGCGGCCACCGCAGGCGCCTCATCCCGGCCACCACGCGCCTCTCCGGGTAGCGCCAGGAGACGAGCAGGAGCACGAGGGCGAACATCACGGTGTAGACGGTTGCGGTGGCGAACCCGGTGCCGATGACGCCCAGCGCGGGGAAGCCCAGGTGCCCGAAGATCAGCACCTCGCAGAGGACGACGTTGAGAGCGACCCCGAGGAAGGCGATGCCCATGATCGGTTTGGCGTCGCCGTGGCCCTCCAGGAAGCCGCGCAACGCCTGGAAGGCGAGATAGAAGGGGTAGCCGAACGAGATGGCGCGGAGGTAACCGGCGGCGAGGCGCGCCGTCTCGGGCTCGAGCCCGAGACCCTGAAGCAGCGGCCCGATCGTGTTGAAGATCAGCAGTCCCGGAACGGAGAACACCAGGGCCAACCAGAGCGCCTGCGACGCCACATGTCCCGCCTCGTCCCTCCGGCCACCCCCCACAGCCTGAGCGACGAGGGGCCCCACCGCGAAGAGGACCGACGAGGAGACGATCGACGTCGTGAAGAAGGTGGTGGCGCCCAGCGCCATGGCTGCGAGAGCACCCGGCCCGAGCCGCCCGACCATGAGGGTGTCGACGAAGCTGAGGCCGTTCTGCGCCAGTTGCGCCAGCACGAGGGGAGCCGCGAGGCGCACCAGACCGACGAACTCACTCCTGCGCCACGCGACCACGCGCCCCAACATAACCGGCCGGTCCCCGCGGTACCATGGCGCCCATGCGGATCCTGGTGGCGCTGCTCGCGATCGTCGTCCTCGTGGGGGCCGCCCTCTGGGCGTTCGGGGTCGGGCCGTTCACCCGCGCCCCCAAGACCCCGCCCGTCCCGAGCCTGTTCGAGGCGACCGTCACGGGCGACCCGGCCGCCGTCACGGCGGCCCTAGAGGGCGGCGCCGACGTGCACGCTCGCGACGCTGACGGCTACACGCCGCTCATGGCGGCCGTCCGCGCCAACGCCTCCACCACGACGCTCGATGCCCTCCTCGCGGCCGGCGCCGGCATCGACGACGCCACGGCGAACGGTTCCACCGCCCTGATGCTGGCGGCCGCGGCGGGCACGCCGGCCCAGGTCATCCACCTGCTGAACGCCGGTGCCGACCCGACGAGGGTCGATACCGAGGGGAACTCGGCCGCGGATCTGGCGCGCCAGAACGCGGCGGTGCGGACCTCCGGCGTGTTCCCCCGCCTGGTGGAGGCCGCTGAGCGCCCGTTCTCCCCCGGCTGGCCGAGCGGTTACGTCGTGCCAGTGACGGGCGCCACCATCAGCTCGCGCCGCAACCACCTGCCCGGGGCACCGCGCGCCTACAGGAACGGTTACCACGAGGGCTTCGACTTCTATAACGGCACCGTCAGCGTGAGCATCGGCTACGGCACCCCCATCCTGGCCGTGGCAGACGGCGTCGTCATCCGGGCGGACCACGACTACGTCGAGAACGACATGGCGGCGTACGACGAGCTGATCGCGGAGGCGTCGCGCGGGCTCGACACGCCACCCGAGATCCTCGACAGGCTGCGCGGCAGGCAGGTGTGGGTGCGCCACGCCGGCGGCTTCGTGACGCGCTACGCCCACTTGGCAGCGGTGGCCGAGGGGGTGACCGTCGGGAGCTTCGTCAGGCAGGGCGACGTCATCGGGACGACCGGCAACTCTGGCACGGTGGAGGCCGCGGAGGGCACGCACGACGACCCGCACCCGCACGTGGAGGTGTGGCGGCCCGACGGCACGTTCCTGGGTTCCGGCATGGAGCCCGAGCAGATCTGGGAGCTGGCGGCGCAGGTGTTCGGCGCGGCCGCGCTGCCCCCGTATCACGACTGAGCGCAGGGCCGTCACCAGGGCAGGTTGAAGCCGCCCATGTTGGAGTTGCGGTAGTAGGCCTCGATCTCGGCGGGGATGGTCGACACGTCGTCCACGACCTTGAACAGGTGCAGGTCGGCCTCCGAGATGGTGCCCGCTCGCTGCAACGTGCCCTGGAGCCACTGCAGCAGGCCACGCCAGAACTCAACCCCTACGAGGTAGACGGGGAACGGCTTGATCTTGTGCGTCTGGATGAGGGTGAGCGCCTCGAACAGCTCATCGATCGTGCCGAAGCCGCCCGGGAACACCACGAAGGCGGTGGAGTACTTGACGAGCATCACCTTGCGAACGAAGAAGTACTTGAACTTGAGCGTGTCGGTCTGGAACGGGTTGGGTGCCTGCTCGTGCGGGAGGTCGATGTTGAGGCCCATGCTGCGGCCCCCCTCGTCCATGGCGCCGCGGTTCGCGGCCTCCATGATGCCGGGCCCACCGCCCGTCAGCATCGTGTAGCCGTCCTTGGCGAGCGCCCTTCCCAGCTGGCGGGCCTTGTCGTACAGCTCCGTGTCGGGCTTGAGCCGCGCAGAGCCGAACACCGTGACCGCCTTGCCGACGTCGGCCATCTCCTCGAACCCCTGGACGAACTCGCCCAGGATGCGGAACATGCGCCACGTGTCCTCGGCCAGGGCGTCGATGACGTACTGCTTCTCGAAGCCGTTCACCAGTCCAGCCTACCCGTCCCCGCCCGCCAGCAACCCGAGCAGCGGCTCGAGCGTGGCCTCGAGCGCGTCGGGGCGGGCGGCAGCCAGCGTGGCGGCGTCGTGGGTTCCCCAGGTGACCCCGTAGGTCTTGAGGCCCGCGGCGCGCCCGGCCTCGAGGTCAGACTTGGTGTCTCCCACCATCCAGGCGCCGGGCCTGCCGACGGCGGCCAGGGCGCGGAGGATGACGTCGGGCGCGGGCTTGTGCGGGAAGCCGTCGGTGCCCTGCACGTGGTCGAGCAGCGGCGCGAGACCAACGGCAGCCACCAGCCCGATCGCCGAATCCGGGCGCTTGGTGGTGGCCACGACGCGGGCGTAGCCGCGACGGCCCAGCTCGGTGAGTAACGAGGCGACACCCGGGAACGGCCGCGTGCGGTCGGCGAGGTGCGCCGCGTAGTGGGCGCGGTAGGCGGTGATCAGCTCCGGGACCCTGTCCGCCGCCGCGAAGGGGGCGTACATCTCACCGAGCGGACGCCCGACGAGCGCACGCGCAGCGGCCCGTGCCGGGGCGGTCACTCCCACCGCCGCGAAGGCGGCCAGGAAGCTGTCGAGTATGTCGTCGAGCGAGTCGACGAGCGTGCCGTCTAGGTCGAACACGATGGCGGGTCTGACGGTCATGGCGCGAGTATGGCAGATGGTGGGGCGCGGGTCAGCGCCTCAGGTATGCGACCGTCACCCCGTGGCCGCCCTCGTACGGCACTGCGTCCTCGTACCGCTCCACGGTCCTGTCGCCCTTCAGGTAGTTGCGGACGGCGTCGCGGAGCGTGCCCGTCCCCTTGCCGTGCAGGATGCGGACCGACTCGAGCTTCATGGCGTGCGCCTCGAGCAGGAAGTCGCGCAGCAGCTCGAGCCCGGCCTCGACGCGCTCACCGCGCAGGTTGAGCTCGGCCGGCACGCTCGGCGCGGCGGGCGCCACGGGTTGCCTGCCGGTCCGCTTCGGGCGCTGCGCGGCGACGGGCGTGCAGTCGCTCAGCGGCACCTCCACCTTGATGAGGCCCAGCTGCACGACGAGCTGGTCACCCCGCCGCTCGAGCACGGGGCCCTCAGCGCCGTAGCTGTCGACGCGGACGCGTGAGCCCGGCGCGAACGGATCCTCCGCCGGAACGGCTGGGGCGGCGGCGCTCGAGCGTGGCCCGGGCGCGGCCGCGGCGACCTTCGTCTGCCGCCTCAACTTGCCGATCTCCTCGAGCGCCCTCGAGCGCGCAGACGGCTCCTCGCGGGCGCTCCGTTTGAGGCGGGCGGCCTGCTGCATGGTGTCCTTGAGGAGGGCGTCGGCCCGCTGCGCCGCGGCGGCCATGAGGGCGGCCTCCCCTTCCCTGAGCTTGGCTATCTGATCTCGCAACAGCTCTGCCTCGCCGACGGCGCGCTCGTTGGCGACCCGCGCCTCGGCCAGTTCGCGCTCGAGCTCCTCGCGCTTGTCCTCGAGGGCGAGCAGGAGGCTCTCGAGCCGCTCCCCCTCCGGTCCGAGCAGCTGGGCGGCGCGCTCGAGCAGGGCGCGCCCCAGGCCGAGTCGCTCGGCTATCGCGAGCGCGTAGCTCCTGCCGGGTTGCCCCACGACGAGCTGGTAGGTGGGCGCCAGCGCCTCGAGGTCGAAGCGCATGGCCGCGTTGAGCACTCCCGGCGTCTCGCTGGCGAAGACCTTCAGCGGAGCCAGGTGCGTGGTCACGAGGCCGCGTGCGCCCGACGCGACGACCTGCTCGAGGATGGCCTGCGAGATGGCGGCGCCCTCGTCCGGGTCGGTGCCCGAGCCGAGCTCGTCGATGAGCACTAGGGTGTGCTCGTCCGCCGACTCCGTTATGGCGCGGAGGTTCTTGAGGTGACCGGCGTAGGTGCTGAGGCTCGCCTCGATGCTCTGCTCGTCGCCGATGTCGGTCAGTAGCGCCTGCGTCCTGGGCAGTAGCGGTTGGGGGGCGCGGTCGGCCGCGACGAACAGGCCGGCGCCGGCCATGACCGCGGCCACGCCGACCGTCTTGATGAGCACCGTCTTGCCGCCCGCGTTGGGGCCAGTCACGACCAGGAGGCGCCTCCCCGCGTCCAGCGCCACGTCGTTCGGGACGCAGTCGTGCACGAGCGGGTGGCGCGCGCCGTGGAGCCTGATCCTCCCGGCCGGGTCGAAGGCGGGCCGCGCGAGCCGCCAGTCCTCGGCCAGGCGGGCGCTGGCGTTGATCAGGTCGAGCCTCGCGACGACGGCGAGGCTCTCGTCGAGACGCGGCTCCTCCGCCAGCCGCCGCCCCAGGGCGAGGAGGATGCGCCGCACCTCGTCGCGCTCCTCCATCTCCAGTAGCGCGAGCTCGTTGT
>CAYNNL010000044.1:0-16513 GCA_964398765.1 uncultured bacterium
CGATGGCCGTCTGGCAGTACCACAACGGCAGCATCGACACGGTGAAGGTGCTCGGCGCGGCGGACATCCCGCTCGAGTAGCCCGCAGACCGGCTGGCGGCGGCCTAACGGCCAATGAGGGAGGGCGCCCGGTCACCCGGGCGCCCTCCCTCTTGCTCATCCGGTTCCCCGAGGGCGAGTCGCTCGCCGCCGGCCGGTCGCTCAGCCTAGGTCCCGGTCGAGCGACACGACGCGCTCCTCCGGCAGGATCCCCGTGGGGCGGTACAGCACGATCACCAGCATGAGGATGGAGATGAAGAGGAGCCGCAAGTAGGGCCCGCGTGACGGGAGGTCGGGCGAGATGGCCGCCAGCGTCGGCCTGAGCGCGTCGACAGCGAAGCTCGTGCCCGACCAGATGCCCCAGACGACGAAGGCCCCCAGGATGGCGCCGCGGTTGTTGCCGCTTCCGCCGAGCATGAGCATGACCCAGATCAGGAAGGTGCCGTAGAGCGGGTCGAAGTGGCCGTAATCGATCGACACCACGTAGTGGGCGTAGAGCGCGCCGCCGATGCCCATGATCACGGCGCCGACCACGAACGCCTGCATGCGGAAGGCGGCCACGTCCTTGCCGCTCATGGCGGCGGAGGCCTCCTCCTCGCGCACGGCCCGCAGGACGCGGCCCCACGGCGACCGGATGGCGCGCTCCAACACGCGGTACACCAGGAACAGCACGAGTGCCACGATGGCCACGTAGACGGTGGGGTAGTCACGCGGGGTGAGGGCGGCGAAGAAGTCGTTGACGAAGCCGGGCAGCCAGCCGCAGCCGTCGGCCGCGAGGCAGGAGAGCGGTTGCGGGATGCCGCGCAGGGGTTGCGGGCCGTTCGCGAGCCAACGCTCGTTCTGGAAGACCAGCCGCACGATCTCGGCGATGCCGATGGTGGCGATGGCCAGGTAGTCGCCCCGCAACCTGAGGGTGGGCTTGCCCACGAGCCACGCCAGCACGCCCGCCACCAGCCCTGCCGCCAACAGACCCACCCAGTAAGGGAGCCCGAGTCCGAAGAGCTGCTTCGTGAAGCTGGCGTTCACCCCGGTCGGCATCCGAGTGGTGACGAGCGCCGCCGTGAACGCGCCCACCGAGAAGAAGGCCGCGACGCCGATGTTGAACAGCCCCGTGTAGCCCCACTGGACGTTCAGGCCGAGCGACAGCACCGCGTAGATGCTCGCCATGAGTATGAACGTCGTCAGGTAGGAGAGGATGCCGGTCGGGATCAGGTAGCTGGCCAGCGCCGCCACGCCGAACCCGAGCGCCACGGACAGGAGGTGCTTGAGCAGCCGCGGCTTGAAGCGCATGACGCTCGAGAGGAACAGCCAGAGCGGCACCGTGAGGAGGACGGCCTTGACGAGGGGTAGCGGCGCCATGCTACTTGCTCCTCCCGAACAGGCCCTCCGGCCTGAACAGCAGCACCAGGACCATCACGAGGAACGCGATGCCGTGACCGTACGTGGGGTTGATGAACACGCTGCTCATCTGCCACACGATGCCGATGATGAAGGCGCCGGCGAGCGCGCCGTAGGCGTTGCCGAGCGTGCCGAGGATGACGGCGGCGAAGAGGGGCAGCAGGAGCCACCAGCCCATCTCGGGCCTGAGCTGCACGTCGAGCGCGTAGAGCATGCCGCCCGCCGCGGCGAGGCCGCCACCGATGAGCCAGGTCCACAGGATGACGCGGTTGGTGTCGATGCCGCTCACCCGGGCGAGGTCGGGGTTGTCGGCGGTGGCGCGCATGGCCTTGCCGATCTTGGTGCGCTCGAGCAGCAGGTAGACGCCGACGATGAGCACGAACGCGAGCCCCAGGATGAACAGCTGGTCGGGCCGCACGCGCACGCCGGCGAACAGCTCCACGGCCTTGCGGGCCCGGCCGGTGTAGAAGAACGTGAAGTCGGCGCCCCAGAAGAGGTAGACGAGGCTCCGGAGGCCGAACGCCAATCCAAGCGCCGCCATGGCGAACATGACCGGCTGGGCGCGCCTGGCCCGCAGCGGCCTGAACGCCAGACGGTCGAGTCCGTAGGCGAGGAGCCCCACCAGCGGCACGACGATCACCAGGGCCACCAGGAACTCGTAACCGAAGGAGAAGGGCGCCAGCGGCGGGCCCGCCGGCAGGAGCGCCATGATGAAGAGCCCGATGTAGGCGCCCACCGTCATGGTGTCGCCGTGCGCGAAGTTGGCCATCTTCAAGACGGCGTACACGAGCGTGACGCCCACGGCGCCGAGCGCCAGCGTGCCGCCCAGGAGCACCCCGCGGACGAACAGGGAGAGGAGCGTGGTCGAGGTGACCCCCTTGACCTGGGCGGCCACCACCAGGAGGGCCAGCACCGCGACCAGGACGCCGATCATGAACGGTCTACCAGAAGCCAGGTGGCGCAGGCGCTCGCCGCGCCGCAGCTTCGGGACCTCGCTGTGCTGGACCACCCTCAGCCCCCCAGGTAGAGCCGCGCGACCTCGGGGTCGTCGAGCAGCTCCCGGCCGGGACCGTCGACCTGGTTCTGGCCCGTGGCGAGGACGTAACCGCGGTCGGCGAGCGCGAGCGACTTCTTGGCGTTCTGCTCGACCATCAAGACCGCCACCCCGGATTGGTTGATCTCGGAGATGCGCTCGAAGATCATGTCGACGAGCAGGGGGGCCAGGCCGGCCGAGGGCTCGTCGAGCATGAGCAGCTTGGGGTCGAGCATCAGCGCCCGGCCCATGGCGACCATCTGCCGCTCGCCGCCCGACATCTTGCCGGCCCGCTGCCGGCGCCGCTCCGCGAGGCGCGGGAACAACTCATAGACGCGCTCCTTCTGTTCCGCCAAGGACCCCTCGCGGGTGAAGCCGCCCATCTCGAGGTTCTCCTCGACCGTGAGGGTGGGGAAGACGTTGTCGACCTGCGGCACGTACGAGAGGCCGAGGCGCACGAGCTTCTCGGGCGCCATGCCCGAGATGTCGTGACCGTCGAACGCCACGGAGCCCTCCCACGGCTTGAGGAGGCCGAACACGAGCTTCATCACCGTCGACTTGCCGGCCCCGTTCGGACCTACGATGGAGACGATCTCGCGCTCGCCGACCTCGAGGCTCACGCCGCGGAGGACCTGCATCTCTCCATACCCGGAGACGGCGCCCTCAACCTTCAAGAGCGGCATACTGCCCTCCCAGGTACGCTTCCAGCACGCGGGGGTCGGTCCGCACCACCGCCGGCGGGCCCTCCACGAGCTTGCTGCCCTGGTTCATCACGACCACCGGGTCGCAGAGGCCCATCACCAGGGGCATGTCGTGCTCGATCAGGAGGAACGTGATGCCGCGTTCGCGGTTGAGCAGCTCGATCTTCTCGCGGATCTTGCCCATCAGGGTCGGGTTGACGCCCGCACCGGGTTCGTCGAGCAGGACGATCTTCGGGTCGGCCATAAGGGTGCGCGCCAGCTCCAACAGCTTCTTCTGGCCGCCCGACATGGCTCCGGCGGGTTGGTCGGCCATGTGGGTGAGCTCCACGAAGGCGAGCACCTCCCGTGCCTTCTCCCGCAGTCGCCGCTCCTGCTGCCTGACGGCGGCGGGCCTCAAGATGGGGTTCCAGAAGCGCTCGCCGATCTGGCCCTTGGGCACGAGCATCAGGTTCTCCGTGACGGTCATGCTGCGGTGCTCGCGCGGTATCTGGAAGGTGCGGCACAGGCCCTTGCGGAATATGAGGTGAGACGGTAGGCCCGTCACGTCCTCACCGTCGAGGAACACGCGCCCCTCGTCGGGTTCGTAGAACCCCGACACGAGGCTGAACAGCGTCGTCTTGCCCGCGCCGTTCGGGCCGATCAGCCCGGTGATGCTGCCGGCCGCGACGTCGAACGAGCAGTGGTTGACGGCGCGCAGGCCGCCGAAGTCCTTCACCAGCCCCTGGATGCTTAGTAGGGGCGCGCCCGGCTTCCCCGGACCGCTCACCCCTTCGTGCCCGGCAGCTTGCGCCACCGACCTAGCCGCACGACTATCCGACACGTCCTTGACCTCGCTACTGCGCTGGTTGCGCGTTGATGCGCGAGCATAGTAACACCTGCGGGTAAGGCCCGTTTCCCGCGTCGGTCAACACCACGGGGCCTACTCGGCGGTGCTCAGCATGGCCGGAACGTCGGCGAGTTTCACGCGCGGCCTACCGGCCGCCTTGCCGGAGGCGGTCTCCGCCTCGTCGAGCTTGCGCCACTGCTCGGCAGTGAACGGTGTGACGCCGCGCGCGGCCAGCAGCTCGAGGACCGCCTCTGGCCGCGGGTCGGCTGGGGTCGGCAGCTCGTCCTCGACGAGCGTGGCCACGGTCTCCATGGCGCAGGCCTTGTTGGTGCCGATCACGCCGCTTGGCCCGCGCTTGACCCACCCGGCCACGTACAGGCCGGGGACGGGAGTGCCGCCAGGGCCGTCCAGCACGTGGCCCCGGTCGTTCGGCACGACCGCCCTGCGGTCGTCGAACGGCACGCCCTCGAGGGGGCGGGCGCGGTAACCCACGGAGCGGAAGACGAGCTCGGCGCTCAGCTCCTCCGTCTCGCCCGTTGGGACGGCCGCGATCGATCCGTCGGGCCTAGCCTCGAGCCTGTTCTTGGCCAGCACGACGCTGCTCACGCGGCCGTTCCCGCGGAGCTCGACCGGCGAGACGAGGAAACGGATGTGGACGCGGCGAGGTTTCCCGGTCGGCGCCTGCTGCGCGAACCCGCGGAGAACCTCAAGGTTCTTGGTGGCGTTCACGTCGCCCTCGATGGCGGCGAGGCTCTCGGGGATGGGCTGCAGCTCGTCCTCTCGCACGAAGATGTCGGCGTTGGCGAGCTCGCCGAGCTCGCGGAGCTCCTTGGTCGTGAACTTGGACTCGGCGGGCCCGCGCCGACCGACGATGATGATGTCCTCCACCGTGGAGTCCGCCAGCGCCTCGAGGGCGTGGTCGGCGATGTCGGTGGTGCCGAGTTCGGCGACCGTCTTGGCCAGCACGCGCGTGACGTCGATGGCCACGTTGCCGACGCCGACCACCACGGCGGTCTTGGCGTCCAGCGGCACCTCGAGCCCGCGGTAGTCGGGGTGGGAGTTGTACCAGGCCACGAACTCCGTGGCCGACATGCTCCCTGGGAGGTCCTCGCCGGGCACCCCGAGGCGCCTGTCGTGAGGCGAGCCGACTGCCAGGATGACCGCGTGGTAGTGCCGGCGCAGGTCGTCGAGGGTGAGGTCGCGGCCGAACTCGACGTTGCCCAGGTACCTCACCCGCGGGTCGGCCAGGGTGCGGTCGTAGAGGCGCGTGACCGACTTCATCTTCTCGTGGTCGGGCGCCACGCCGTACCTCACCAGGCCGTAGGGGGCGGGTAGCCGCTCGATCAGGTCGACCGAGACGGCGTCGCCCAGGGACTTGACGAGCGCCTCCGCCGCGTAGAAGCCGGCCGGTCCGGCTCCAACCACGGCGACACGGGTTGCGGGGGCTACGTTGCTCATACCTAGATTATGCCTGGTGAGACGGGCCTGGCGCATGGTGCTCCTTGCGCGGTAAGCTCCTGCGCCATATGGATCTGACCTCCGCCGCCCAGCCCACCCCCAAGCGCGCCGCCGCCTTGCCGTGGCCCGTGCGGGTACAGAAGTACGGCGGGACCAGCGTGGGCGACGTGGACCGCATCGGCAAGGTGGCCGCCCGCATCGAGCGGGCGGTGGCCGCCGGCGAGAAGGTGGTCGTCACGGTCTCGGCCATGGGCCGCACCACGGACCGGCTGATCGGCATGGCGCGCGACGTCGCGGCCCGGCCGAGCCGCCGCGAGCTCGACGTGCTCCTCGCGACGGGAGAGCAACAGAGCATCGCCTTGGTCACGATGGCGCTGCAGGAGCGCGGCCTGGCCGCTCGCTCGTGCACGGGTGCACAAGCCGGCTTCCTGACCGACTCCCACCACGGGGGTGCCCGCATCCTCGAGGTGGACCCCGCCCCGGTCCTCGCAGCGCTCGCAGACGTGGACGCAGTGGTCGTGGCCGGCTTCCAGGGCGCCGACGAGACCGGTGCCATCACGACGCTGGGCCGCGGCGGCTCCGACACCACGGCCGTCGCGCTCGCGGCCGCGCTGGGAGCGCCGGAGTGCGAGATCTTCACCGACACGGACGGCGTCTTCACGACCGACCCGCACCGGCTGACGAGTGCCAGCAAGCTCGCGGCGATCGACTACGACGAGATGATCGAGTTGGCCAGCCAGGGCGCGAAGGTCCTGCACCCGCGCAGCGTCTGGTACGCCAGGCGCTACGGCGTGCGCGTCCACGTGCGCTCGTCGTTCGGGAACGCGCCCGGCACCATCGTCGCGAAGCTGCCCCGTCCGAAGGAGAGCCAGATGAGCATGATCACCGATAGACCCGTGACGGGCGTGGCGCTCGACATGAACCACGCGCGCATCGACCTGCACGACGTGCCGGACAGGCCCGGCGTCGCCGGCCGGATCTTCGGGGCGCTCGGCGCGGCCGACGTGAGCGTCGACATGATCATCCAAGGGGTCAGGGGAGCGGCCGACAGCCGCCAGCAGATGGCGTTCATCGTCGGCAAGGGCGTTGTGGAGGACGCACTCGACGCCCTGGCGCCCGTCCTGGCCGAGATGGGCGCCCGCGCCGAGGTCGACACGGAGGTGGCCAAGCTCTCCATCGTGGGCATCGCCATCGGCTCGACACCCGGCGTGGCGGCCCGGATGTTCGACGCCGTGGCCGCCGTGAACGCCAACATCGACATGATCACGACCAGCGAGGTGCGCATCAGCGTCCTCATCCCCGCGGACCGCGCTCAGGCCGCCCTCGAGGCCGTCCACACCGCGTTCGGGCTCGACGCCGAGGCGGGCGCCACCAGCAGCGACTAGGTGACCCGGTGAGGGCCGACCGGCTGGAGCAGGTGTTCCTCACGCCGAGGGCCGGACGGCTGGAGGTGCTGCTCGTGCTCGAGTCGGAGGCGGGCGCGCGCGAGCGCGTTTCGCTCACCGCCCCGACGCCCGGCGTGGGACAGGCGGCTGAGCTCGCCGCCGCCAGGTTCGTGGCGCGCTGGTTGGCGGGCCGCGGCGCCGGGCCGGCGGCGCTCGTGCGGGTGAGGCGTCACCGGGCCGACGCGCTCGAGGACGCCCCGGCCGTGCGCGATGAGCTGCTGCTCGAGTTGGCGCGACTGACGGACGGCGAGCGGTGAGCGCCGGCGCGCCCCGGTTGACGACCCTCGCCTACGTGAGGCGCGGTCCGGACACGCTCATGTTGCGGCGCGGGCCCGGTCACGACCCCGACAAGGGCATGTGGAACGGCCTCGGCGGGAAGGTCGAGCCCGGCGAGTCGCCGGAGCAGTGCATGCGCAGGGAGGTAGCCGAGGAGGCCGGGCTGAGAGTGCTGGCCGCGGAACTCAAGGGCGTGATCACGTTCCCCGCCGACGCTGGACAGCCCGACGTGTACACCTTCGTGTTCGTGGTGACCGACTTCGAGGGGGAGCCGCGCCCGTCGCGCGAGGGCGACCTGTTCTGGGTCCCCACGGACGCCGTGAGCGAGCTGAGGCTCTGGGAGGGCGACAGGCACTTCCTCCCGTGGCTCGACCTGCCGGGACACTTCTCGGCTCGCTTCGTGTACGAGGCCGGCCGCTACGTGCGCCACGAGGTCGTCCACTACCGGTAGCCGCCACGGGGCACGCCCCGGGCCAGCGCCTGCCTCGCTCGAGGTGCTCCTGCAACGTGGGTGCAGACGTCGTGCGCGGGTCGCTAGCTCCGCGCCTCGATCTCCGCCCGGGCCGCCGCGAGCTGCTCCTTGTCGACCATGCCGAGCAGCCGCTGCGCCAGTCCGACGTTGCCGCGCACCTTGAGCTTGCCCGTGAACATGGCCGTCATCGGGTTCAGCTTGCCCTCGAACAGCCTCACCAGGTCGTCGTCCGCGACCTTGATGGTCACGTCGGCCGTGGGGGCCGTGCCCTCGTGGGCGGTGACGGCGCCGTTCTCGATCACGTGGAACACCGGCTCGGAGATGTCGTACTGCACGACCGAGCGCGGCGCCGAGGGGTCGACCTTCACCGCTCGGGGGGCCTCGAGTAGCAGTTCCTTGGCGTTCATGTAATCAGTCTAGGGCGCGTCGGCGCGCACCGTCGTCACCGGTATACTCGCCGAGGACGACTTGCCGTAGGAGACGGGACGCGTGGACTTCTCCCTGCCAGAGGACCTGATCAGCATGCAGCGCACGGTGCGCGAGTTCGCGCGCCGCGAGATCGGCGCCGTGGCCGCCGCCCTGGACCGCGAGCCGCGCTTCCCGTGGCCCACGCTCCGCAAGATGGGCGAGCTGGGGCTGCTCGGAATGCTGACGCCGCCCGAGTACGGCGGCGCCGGCATGGGGAACCTCGAGTACGTGGTGCTGCTGGAGGAGATCGCGGCGGTCGACGCCTCGCACGCCACCATCATGAGCGTCACCAACGGCCTGCCCCAGTCCCTCCTCCTCAAGCACGGCAGCGAGGAGCAGCGCGCCCGCTACCTGCCGCGGCTCGCCAGCGGCGAGTGGATAGGGGCGTTCTGCCTCTCCGAGCCGAACAGCGGCTCCGACGCCGCCGCCATCGAGACGCGGGCGACGCGTGACGCCGGTGGCTGGCGCCTGAACGGCACCAAGGCCTGGATAACGTCGGGCGGCGAGGCGCAGCTCTACCTGGTTCTGGCCAAGTCCGACCCCGCGGCGGGGGCTCGCGGGGTGACGTGCTTCCTGGTGGAGAAGGGCGCGTCCGGGCTCAGCTTCGGGAGGCCGGAGGAGAAGCTGGGCCAGCACGCCGCCTTGACCACGACCGTGACGCTCGACGACTGCTTCGTGCCAGACGACGCGGTGCTCGGCCAGGTGGGCCAGGGGTTCGTGCTCGCCATGGCGGGGCTGGACGGCGGCCGCATCGGGATCGCGGCGTTGTCCGTCGGCATCGCTCGCGCTGCCTACGAGGCGGCGCGCGACTACGCCCAGACCCGCACCTCCTTCGGCGTCGCCATCCACGAGCACCAGGGGGTGGGTTTCAAGCTCGCCGACATGGTGGTCGGCATCGAGGCGGCGCGCCTCATGACGTACCGCGCCGCGTGGCTGAAGGACCAGGGGAGACGCACGACGCGCGAGGCGGCGACGGCCAAGCTGCTCGCGTCGGAGACGGCCAACCGGGTCACGCACGCCGCAATCCAGGTCCTCGGCGCGTACGGCTACACGAAGGACTACCCGGTCGAGCGCTACTTCCGTGACGCTCGCGTGACCGAGATCTACGAGGGCACTAGCGAGATCCAGCGCATGGTCATCCACCGGCAGATCTACCGGGAGCTGGAGCGTTGAGCCCGCAGAGGAGCGCACCTTGATCGGTTTCGAGCTGAGCGACGAGCAGAAACAGTTCCAACGCCTGGCGCGCGACTTCGTCAGGGACGTGGTGATGCCCGTGGCGGCTCGCCACGACCGCGAGGCCAGCTACCCCGCCGAGGTCGTCGCGGCGGCGTTCGAGGTCGGGCTCCTCAACGTGGGCGTGCCGGCGGCGGTCGGGGGCCTGGGACTCGGCCTCCTGGACGAGGCCATCATCGGCGAGGAGTTCGGCTACGGCTGCATGGGCATCTACACGGTCCTCATGGCGTCCGAGCTCGGGATCACCCCGCTACTCCTGGCCGGTACGCCGGAGCAGCACGAGCGCTTCCTCAGGCCTCTGACGACGGGTCCGCGGCTGGCCGCGTTCGCCCTGTCCGAGCCCAACAACGGGTCCGACGCGGCCGGCCTCGCCACGCGGGCCGAGTTCGAGGACGACGACATCGTCATCACGGGCACCAAGACGTGGATATCCAACGGCGGCGTGGCCGACTTCAACGTCGTGTTCGCCACCGTCGACTCGAGCCTGCGGCACAAGGGCACTGTCGCCGTCGTGGTCGAGACCGACCGGCCAGGGTTCAGCGCCAACAAGCTCCACGGCAAGCTCGGTCAGCGCGCCAGCCCGACGTACGAGCTGGTGTTCGAGGGCGTGAGGGTGCCGCGCGCCAACCTCCTCGGCGAGGTGGGGGAGGGGTTCAAGATCGCCATGCGCACCCTCGACCGCACCAGGGTGCCGGTGGCGGCGGGGTCCGTCGGGGTGCTCAGGCGGGCCCTGGACGAGGCTCGCGCCTACGCGCTCGAGCGCGAGGCGTTCGGCAGCAAGATCGCGCGCTTCCAGGCCATCCAGTTCAAGCTCGCCGACATGAAGATCGCGCTCGAGACGGCGAGGTGGCAGACGTATCACGCCGCCTGGCTCGCCGACACGGGCCGGCCGCACGCAGAAGCGGCCGCCATCGCCAAGGCCTACGCCTCTGACAGCGCCTTCGCGGGCGCCCAGGAGGCCATAAACATCTTCGGTGGCTACGGCTACATGGAGGAGTACCCCGTCGAGAAGCTCATGCGCGACGTGAAGCTGAACCAGATCTACGAGGGCACGAACGAGATCCAGAGGCTGGTCATCGGACGTCACGTCCTAGAATGAGGCGTTGGCGCGTCCGTCGGCCGCGCGCGGCGGTGAGGACGCGAGGCGGTAACGATCATAGTGGCGCCGTCACGAGGCGCCCCCGGAGGTACGGGAAGTGAAGGTAGTCTCCATCATCAAGCAGGTGCCCGACGCTGAGGCTCGCATCCGGGCCGGCGGCGGGGGCGTCGACCTGAGCGGCGTCACGTTCGTGATAGACGGCATGGACGAGTACGGCGTCGAGGAGGCCATCAGGCTCCGCGAGGCGGGACACGACGTCGAGATCGTGGCGGCCTCGCTCGGACCGGTGCGCTTCGAGGAGGCGCTCCGCACGGCGCTGGCCCTCGGCGCCGACCGCGCGGTCCACATCGAGACCGACGCTGCCCTCGACCCCATCACCCAGGCCGGCGTCCTCGCGGAGCTGGTCCGCCAGGAGGGCGCCGAGCTCGTGTTCGTGGGGGGCAAGCAGGCCGATTGGGACAGCGCCGCGCTCGGGCCGGCGCTGGCGGAGGCGCTCGGCTGGCCTCACTCGGACTGGACCACGGCGCTCAAGCTCGAGGGCGGCGTCCTCCAAGTCACGCACGACACGGACGACGGCCACGAGGACCTCACCCTGCCGCTGCCGGCGGTGGTGACGACCCAGCAGGGACTGAACGAGCCGCGCTACCCGACGTTGCCCAACATCATGAAGGCCAAGCGCAAGGAGCTCGCCAAGCGGAGCCCGGCCGACTTCGGGGCCCCGGCTGCGCTCACGGAGGTGGTAGGGCAGGAGATCCAGACCCGCGACCGCCTCGGCAAGATGATCGGCGGCGACGCCGCCGGCGCCGCCAAGGAACTCGCGCGCCTGCTGCGCGACGAGGCCAAGGTGTTGTGACGGGAGCTGATGACATGAGCCGTACCCTTCTCGTGACCGACGCCACCGGCGGGCGCCTCCAGCGCGGCGCGCTGGAGCTCGTGACGGTGGCCACGCAACTCGACCCGGCGGCCGACGTGCACGCGCTCGTGTTCGGGACCCGCGAGGCGGCCGACGCCATGGCGCGTCACGTCGCTCACGTCCACCACGTCGCCGTCTCGGGGTCGCTGACGGCGGAGTCCGCCAGGACCGCCGTCGACCAGCTGGCGGGCTCTCTCGGCGCGAAGCTCGTGCTCTTCTCGGCCAACCGCTTCGGGCAGAGCGTCGCGCCGCGTGTCGCCGTCAGGCTCGGCGCCGCCCTCCTGGAGGACGTCACGCACGTGGCGCGCGTCGGTGAGCAGGTAGAGGCCAAGCGCCTGAGCTACCTGTCCCGCGTGACCGAGACGGTGAGGACCGCCACCGCCGGACCGTGCGTCGTGACCGTGAAGCCGAACATCTTCAGGCCGTCCGAGGTCGCCGCCGCGGGCGACGTGGTCGAGTTCGCCCCCACACCGGCTCCGACCGACGGCCGCGTGGTGGTCGGCGAGCGCGCCGCGGCGACGGGCGGGCGCGTGCCGCTCGAGGAGGCCAAGGTCGTCGTGGCCGGCGGTCGGGGCCTGGGGAGCCCCGAGGCGTTCGAGCGCGAGGTCGGCTCGCTCGCCAAGGCCCTCGGCGCCGGCGTCGCGGCCACCCGCGCCGTGGTCGACGCCGGCTGGCGCCCCTACGACGAGCAGGTGGGTCAGACCGGGAAGAGCGTGAGCCCCGACCTCTACATAGCTCTCGGCATCTCAGGGGCCGTGCAGCACCTGTCGGGCATGAACCGCTCCAAGGTGATCGTCGCCGTCAACAAGGACGGGGACGCCCCCATCTTCAAGGTCGCCGACTACGGCATCGTCGGAGACGTCGCCGAGGTGGCGCCGGCCCTGCGTGAGGCGGTGACGGAGCTCCTGGCCTCGTGAGCAGCGTGGCGGAGGCGCAGGCGAAGGGCGTGGTCGTGCGCCGAGCCGTCAGGCGCGACCTCGACGCTCTCCTCGAGCTGGAGGCGGGCTTCCCCGGCGACCGGCTCTCACGGGCGTCGCTGGCGCGGCTCCTCGGCCGCGAGAGCGCCGACGTGTGGGTCGGTGAGCTTGACGGCAAGGTGGTGGGCGACGCCATCGTCCTGTTCCGCCGAGGCTTCGAGTCGGCGCGGCTCTACTCGATGATCGTCAGCCCGGAGCACCGGGGCCGCGGCGTCGCCCGGGAGCTGCTCCTCGCCGCGGAGGAGGGCGCCCGCGAGCGCGGCGCCATCGTGTTGCGGCTCGAGGTGCGCGAGGACAACGCGCCTGCCATCGCTCTCTACAAGGCGGCGGGCTACAAGGTGAGGGGTCGCACCTCCGACTACTACGAGGACCACTCGAGCGCGCTGCGTATGTACAAGCGCTTCGTGAGCGGCAGCGCGACCGTCCTGGGCGTGCCCTACTACCCGCAGACGCTGGACTTCACCTGCGGTCCCGCCGGGTTGATCATGGCGATGCGGTTCCACGGCTACCCGGTGCCGCCCGAGCGTTGGCTCGAGCTGGCGCTCTGGCGCGAGGCGACGACCGTGTTCATGCTGTCCGGCCACGGTGGCTGTAGCGCCCACGGCCTGGCCGTGGCGGCCCTCAGGCGCGGCTTCCAGGCGGTGGTCGTCACCCCGGACGCGGGGGTGCCGTTCCTCGACAGCGTGCGCGGGGAGAAGAAGGAGGTCGTGCGCATCTCACACACGACCTTCGAGCGGGAGCTGCGGGCGCTTGGCGGCAAGGTGGAGCTGCGCGACTTCGGCCACCAGGACGTGGCCGACGCGGTGGCGCGCGGCGCGGTCCCGCTGGTCCTGCTATCGGGCTACCGGTTCTACGACGAGCGCGTGCCGCACTGGGCGGTCGTGACGGGGTTCGACGACGACCACCTGTACCTGCACGACCCGCTCGTGCCGGAGGGCACGAGCCGGGCCGACGCGGTCCACCTGCCCATCAAGCGCGAGTTCTTCGACAAGGTGAGCCGCTGGGGTCGGGCGCGGCACCGCGCCATGGTCGTGCTGGAGCGCTGGGGGAAGGTCAGGCACCACCAGCCAGGTAGCTGATGATCTCGGCGTAGATCTCGGGGTTCGCCTGGTCCTCGTCGCCGGCGGCTATGGTGGGGTTGTCGTTCACCTCGATCACGTAGAAGTCGCCGTCGATCTCCTTCAGGTCGATGCCGTACAGGCTCGTCCCGATGGCGTTGGCGGCCGCCAGAGCGGTCGCCAGGAGCTTGGGGTTCGCCTCGTCCCGGTGCGTGGCTACCGTGCGGGCCCACTCGCCCGTCTCTGAGCGGTCCATGAGCTTCCACTGGGCCGGCGCGAAGGCGTACTTGACGACCGCGAGCACCTTGCCGTCCAGGGTGATCACCCGCCAGTCGAAGTCGCTGGGGAAGTACTGCTGCACGACCACCCGGTCGGCGCGCCTGAGGAAGCGTTTCCCGACCTTCACGAACGCGTCCGGAGTGGCCACCTTGTCGACGTAGGCGCTGAAGCTCGAGTTCGGCGCCTTCAGCACGAGCGGGGTGCCGAGCTCCTCGAACAGCCGCGCGGCGTTCATGGCCGTCAGGTCCGCCTCCTCGAGGAAGCGCGTCTCGGGGACCGGGACCTTGTGAGCCATCAGGCGCGCGTACATGTTGACCTTGTCGCAGCAGATGAGGATGGCGCTGGAGTGGTCCAGCACGCGCTTGCCGAGCAGCTCGGCCTGGCGCGCCACGACGTAGGAGGTGTTGAGGGGGTCAGTCAGGGCGCGGATGAGGATGCCGTCGTAGTTCCTGAGGTACTTGAGCTCGTTCTTGAAGAGGAAGTCGAGGTCGTGGCCCAGCTCGAACGCCGCCATGCGGAAGTTCGTGAGCGCGGTCAGCTCGACGGACGAGCGGATGGTGTAGCGCTCCGTGAAGATGGCTAGGCGCGCCACGTGCCCATCGCCTCGACCACAGCCCGACCCTCGTCGTCGAGCTCCTTGAACGGCAGTGGCTCGATCGCCGACAACAGGTACTCCTTCGGCGTGACGATCACTCGCACTCGCATGAGGGGAAGCCTGAACACCTCGAAGACCTTGGCCCCGAACGCCTGGTACTCGGGGACGCCCGTGGTGCCCAAGACGAGCTTCACGACGTCGACCCGGTAATCGGCGGGCAGGCGTTGCGCCAACACGGCGTACTTGCCGGTGTAGGTCAGACCCTTGCGGCGCGACTCCACGGCCGCGGCGTCGAGCAGCAGCTCGCCCTTCGCGCTGAACGGGTTGAGCGGGTAGGCGAGCATGGGCGGGTCGGGGAAGCGGTCGGTGACTATCTCGTACTCGGGGACGGGCACGCCGGCCAGGCGCGCCTTCTCCATGGCTATCGCCGTGACGTAGGCGTCGAGCGCCTCCGTGGTGGTGGGGATGACCGTCTTGCCGGCGAGCTCGCTGTCGAGCGAGGCGTAGTACCCGCGCGTCAGGTAGCTGTAGTCGCCCGCCACGTTGGCGACCTCGGCGCGCACCGCGCTGGTCGGCTTGCCGAAACGGGCCTTGTCGAGCGTCACGAAGGGTCGGTACGACACAGCTACGCGCCCTCGAGCGCAGCCACGCCGGGAAGCGTGCGGCCCTCGAGGAACTCGAGCGAGGCACCACCGCCCGTCGAGACGTGCGAGATGCGGTCCAGGACCTGAGCCGCGTTGAGGGCGGCGATGGAATCGCCGCCGCCGACCACGGTGAAGGCGTCGAGTCGGGCGATGGCCTGCGCCACCGCGCGCGTGCCGGCGTCGAACGGCGGCGTCTCGAACACGCCAAGGGGGCCGTTCCAGAAGACCGTCTTGGCGTCCGCGAGGGCCCGCTCGAACTCGGCCGTCGCCACGGGCCCGATGTCGAGCCCCATGAGGTCGGCCGGGATGGCGCCGGACGGATGCACGGACGTGGCCACCCCGGGCTCGATAGCGGCGGCGCACACGGAGTCGGACGGCAGCAGCAGGCGCACTCCGCGCGCGGCCGCCTGCTCCATGACGTCTTGGGCCACGCCGAACATGTCGGGTTCGACGAGAGACCTGCCTACCTCGCCTCCCTGGGCCGCCACGAAGGTGTAGGCCATGGCCCCCCCGATGACGACGATGTCAGCGAGGCGAAGGAGCCGCTCGATCACGGCGAGCTTGTCGCTCACCTTGGCGCCGCCCAGTACCACGGCGAAGGGCCGCTCGGGCGCCTCCACGAGGTGCGACAGCGCCGTGAGCTCGGCGGCCATCAGGCGTCCGGCGGCGCTGGGAAGCAGCCGCGCCACGGCCTCCGTGGTGGCGTGGGCGCGGTGGGCGGCCCCGAAGGCGTCGTTGACGTAGAGGTCGGCGAAGGAGGCGAGCACGCGCGCCAGCCCCGGGTCGTTCGCCTCCTCCCGCGGGTCGAAGCGGCTGTTCTCGAGCAGGGTCACGCTGCCGGGCGGGGCCGCGGCCACGAAGGCCTGTTGCTCGGCGCTGGCCGGGCCCGGGGTGGCCGCGTAACGGACGGGCCTGCCCAGGAGCTCGGCCAGCCGCCGGGCAACCGCTGCGAGCCGGTACCGCTCGTCCTGCCGCCCCTTGGGCCTCCCGAGGTGCGACGTGAGGACCAGCGTGGCGCCGCGTTCGAGCAGCGACCGGATGGTCGGCAGCGCCGCGCGGATGCGGGTGTCGTCGACCACGTCGCCCGCCGCGTCGAGCGGCACGTTGAAATCGACGCGTAACAGGACGCGTTTACCGCTTACTTCTAGTTCGTCGACACCGCGGAACACGGCCGAGCGCTCCCTCAGAAGCCCTTGCCCATCAGCTCGAGGACGTCGACCATGCGGTTCGAGTAGCCCCACTCGTTGTCGTACCAGACGAACACCTTCACGAGGCGGCCCTGGCACTTCGTGAGGAGGCTGTCGACGATGCCGGAGTGCGGGTCGCCCACGATGTCGGCCGAGACGATCGGGTCGGCCGTGTAGCGGACGATGCCGGCGAGGGGGCCCGCCGCGGCGGCCGCGAGGGCGCCGTTCACCTCGTCGACGCTCGCCTCGCGCTTGAGGAGGGCCGTGACGTCGGAGATGGAACCCGTTGCCGTCGGGACGCGCAGCGAGGAGCCGTCGAAGATGCCCTTGTACTGGGGCAGGACCTTGGCGACCGCCTTGGCGGCCCCGGTCGAGGTCGGGATGATGTTGGTGGCCGCGTTGCGCGCGCGCCT
>CAYNNL010000045.1:0-16487 GCA_964398765.1 uncultured bacterium
TGGTGAACTGGCTCAGCGTCTGCTGCAGGCTCTGCGAGATGTTGTCGATGTCGTTGGTGACGCGGCTGAGGAGCTCTCCCCTCGGCTGAGCGTCGAAGTAACGCAGCGGCAGCCGGTTGAGCTTCTCCTCCACGCTGCGCCGGAACCCGTACACGGTCGCGTTGACCACGTCGTTGAGCAGGTAACCCTGCAGGTACTGCAGGAGCGACGACACGACGTAGATGGATATCACGGCGAGGAGGACGCGCGCTACGGCACCGAAGTCGACGCCCTGGCCCGGCACCATGGCCATGCTCGCGATCATGTCGGCGACCTTGGACTGACCCGCGGCCCGCGCGGCCGCCACGGCCTGCTCCTTGCTCATGCCGGCCGGGAACATCTTGCCGACGATGCCCCCGAAGATCAGGTCGGTCGCGCGGCCGAGGACGCGGGGCCCGACCGACGCCAACGCCACCGAGACCACGGCGGCCGTGAGCAGCCCGCCCAGCTTCGCGCGGTGAGGCGCCAACTGGCTCAGCAGGCGGCGCAACGACGGGCCGAAGTTAGAGGCCTTGTCACCGACCGACCCGCCCCACCTGCCACCCGCGCGTATCCGCTCCGTGGCGCGCATGGTCGTGGGCTGTTTGTTCCCGCCCGAGACGGGCGCCCCACCGGCGCCGGGCCGGCTCACGCCGCCACCTGCGCCTGTGACGCCACGATCTCGCGGTAGGTGGGCGAGGTCGCGAGCAGTCGCTCGTGCGTGCCCATTCCCACCACGTGGCCGTCCTCGAGGACGACGATGCGGTCGGCGTTCTGGATCGTGGCGACGCGCTGTCCGACTATGAGCACGGCCGCGTCGCGCGTGACGGGTTCGAGCGCCCGTCGCAGCCGCGCGTCGGTGGCGACGTCCAGGGCCGAGAAGGAGTCGTCGAACAGGTAGATGGCGGGGCGGCGGACGAGGGCCCGGGCGATGGCGAGGCGCTGTCGCTGGCCACCGGACACGTTGGTGCCGCCCTGGGCGATGGGCGAATCGAGGCCCTCCTCCATGGCCCGCACGAAGTCGCTCGCTTGCGCCACGTCGAGTGCGTGCCAGAGTTCCTCGTCACTCGCGGTCGGGTCGCCGTACAGCAGGTTGCTGCGCACGGTCCCGGAGAAGAGGAACGCCTTCTGCGGCACGAGGCCGATGCGGGCCCACAGGGCGTCGGGTTCGTAATCACGCACATCGACGCCGTCGACGAGGATGGTGCCGTCCGTGACGTCGAAGAGGCGGGGCACGAGGCTGACCAGGGTCGTCTTCCCAGCGCCAGTCGAGCCGATCACGGCCACCGTCTCGCCGGGGGCCACCTCGAAGCTCACGTCGGCCAGCACGGGGTGAGTGGCGCCGGGGTAGCTGAACGTGACGCCGCGGAACTCGAGCCGGCCGCTGCGCCCCTCCGGGAGGACGGGAGCAGCGGGGGGAACGACGCTCGGGACCGTGCTCAACACCTCTCCGATGCGCCCGGCCGACACGCTCGCGCGCGGCAAGAGCATGAGGAGCATGGTCGACATGAGCACGGCCATGAGGATCTGTATGAGGTAGCTGATGTAGGCGGTCATGCTTCCGATCTGCATGAGCCCGGCGTCGACGCGGAGACCGCCGAACCAGAGGACCGCTACCGTGGAGCCGTTCAGCACGAGCATCACGAGCGGGAACATCGCGGCCATCCAGCGCCCGACGTACAGCGTGACGTCGGTGAGTTCGGTGTTGGCCTCGGCGAACCGCTGTTCCTCGTACGGTTCACGCACGAACGCCCTGACGACGCGGATGCCGCCGATCTGCTCGCGCAGCACCTGGTTGACGCGGTCGATCCGGCGCTGCATCTTCCTGAAGCCGGGGATCATCCGCACCAGGATGACGGCGATCGCGCCGACCAGTATGGGCACGGCCACCGCGACGAGCCAGGACAGCCCGATGTCCTCCCGCATGGCCATGATCACGCCGCCGACCATCATGATGGGCGTCGTCACGATCATGGCGAAGCTCATGAACACGAGCGTCTGCACCTGCAGCACGTCGTTGGTGGTGCGGGTGAGGAGCGAAGGGGCGCCGAAGGCGTTCACCTCCCGCTCCGCGAACGACCCCACCCGCCTGAAGATTCCCGAGCGGAGGTCGCGGCCGAACCGCATGGCGGTGCGGGCCGCGAAGTACACGGCCACCATCGTGGCCACGACCTGCACGAAGGAGACCCCCAGCATGAGCGCGCCCTGCCGCAGGATGTAGTTCGTGTCGCCCGTGATGATGCCCTTGTCGATGATGTCGGCGTTGATGCTCGGGAGCAGCAAGGTGCCGATGGTGGCCACGAACTGCAGGGCCACGATGATCCAGATGGCGCCTCGCGACGCCTTCGTGTACTCGTTGATGAGCCTCAGCAGCACCTGGGCCTCACCTCTCCCTCTCCGGCGCTAGCGCGCCCCACAAGCAGAACCCGACGAGTTCCTCCGGCGTGAGCCTGTCCTCCGCGGTCATATGCGGGAGGCGGCTGGCGAACAGCAGGCTGGTGAACACCTTGGCGAACTGGCCCGGCTTGACCCGGAGCTCAGCGGCGTGCGGTTCGAGCAGGTCCCGCACCGCGCCGGCGACCTCGACCGACCAGTCGCGCATGTAGCTCGGGCCCTTGAAGCTGTGTTGGCGGTCGCAGCCGGCAACAGCGTGTAGCGCGACCCCCAGGCCGTGCACCTCGTCCAGGCGCGGGAGCAGCTCCTTGGCCGCACCCAGTAGCTTCGCCTCCAGGGTCGGGAGCCGCTCGAGCCGCGCGAGGGAGCCTCTCAGGGGCTGCGGGTCGAGGCGCTCCTCGATCGCCGCCAGCAGCAGCGAGCGCTTGTCGTCGAAGACGCTGAAGAGCGTCCCCTCCGCGACGCCCGCCGCCTCCGCCAGCTCCCGCGTGGTCACCCCCGCGCCGCGCGAGACGAGCAGCGGCGTGACGGCCTCGATGATGCTCCGTCGGCGCGCCTCCCTGTCCAGTGGGGTTGCTCTCCTCGGCCTCGTCACCGCGGAAGCGTAACTGAGTGAGCGCTCACTTGGATGAGAGCGCCGCGACACCGGGTCGCGAGGCTAGGTGCCGCCCTCCGGCGGCCCGAGCGTCAGCTCTTCCTGCGCGCCGCCAGTGACGCAGCTAGCGCGGCGCCTGCGCCGCCGATCATGAGCACGGCCAGGACGATGAACACGACGCGGGCAGCCGACGGCTCGAACACCACCGCGTCCAACGCGAAGAACACGCCGATCACCGCCAGGACGGCCGCCACCAGCGCCCGCCCGTTACCCGTCTTGGGTCTCGAGTCCCGTTCCATCCTGCGATGGTACGCCACCCCGCGAACAGTAGGCCGCGTCCTAGCCCGCTGCGCCGAAGCGTGCGAGCAGGTACCGCGCCGCACCGTCGGCGCCGGGGTCCCCTCGCAAGAGCGCGGCCACAGCGGCGGCGCGGGCGCCGACGCCAGGCTCGAGCACACCCCTGAGCGCGGCCTCCAGCCGCTCGGCCCCGAACTGCGGCGTCACGAGGCGCTCGCCGACGCCCAGTTCGGTGATCCTCACCGACCAGTGGTACTGGTCGAAGAAGGCCGGCACGACGAGCTGCGGTACGCCGGCGTGCAGGGCCGCACCCGTGGTGCCCGCGCCGCCGTGGTGGATGGCCGCCCGCACCCGAGGGAACAGCCAGTCGTGGGGTGCCTCGCTCAACACGTACGTGCTGCGCGAACGGGCGCCGCTCTCTCCGAGACCCGCCCAGCCGGCCGCGACCACCAACCGCAGCCCGAGCCTCCTGGCGACCTCCTCGACCACCCCCTCAACGCCACCAACGTCGGCAGCGGGCAGGTGACTCCCGAACCCGACGTAGACGGGAGGGTCGCCCGCGGCAAGGAAGGAAGCCAGTCCGGGAGGCGGACGCCAGTCGTCGGCGCACGGCAGCAGCCACCAGCCGCTCAGGTACCTGTCCGGGGGCCAGTCCGCGGGAGGCGGGGCCACGTGGGGACTGTAGGCGTAGACCCGCGCGACGGCGCCCGGCAGCCTGCGCCACGGGGTACCGAACAGGGGCACGCCCGGCAGTCCGAGCCTCTCCCGGCGCCAGCGGTTGACCACCCAGCGCCAGGGGAACCACACGACCTGTTCGCCCATCCAGTGGCTGGCGCGGTTGAAGAGCCGCCGGGCGGGTCCGGGCGTACGGGGCGCCTGGCGCATGGCCACGCTCGGGTAATCGGCGGTCACGTCCCAAGGCTGCAGCGACGCGAACGCTGCCGGCTTGGTCAGCGCCTCCGCGAGATGGGGTCCCGCCAGGGCGCCATGGGAGAACACGAACGCATCGGCCCTCGCCACGAGGTCCGCCGACTGCTCGAGCATGGTGCGCATGATGGGGGCCCACTCCACCGCGAAGCGCCGGGCGGCCGCCACGACCTGCGGCCGCCTGACCATGGCCCTCAGCCTGGCCTGGCTGCGCATCCACTCCACCGGGTCGCCGGCGAGCTCCGCGAACTCGATCCCGCGCTCCTCCACGAGGGCACGGTGAGTGGCGTGAGCCCCCACCACCGGGCGAGCCCCGTGCCGCCTCAACGCGAGCGCGAGCGCCAGGAACGGCTGGACGTCGCCGCGCGAGCCGAAGGTGAGGATGGCCACGGTGTGCTCAGCCACCCGTGCCTCGCACCGGGGTCTCCCCCACCTGCCTGACGATCAGGTAACCGCCGAGGAGCGGGCCCAGGACGAACAGGCTGTAGAAGGTGACGAGGCGCCAAGCGAAGACGGCGGCGGGACCGGCCTCGCCACTGCCGCGGCTCACGAGGAACCAGCTCAGGACGACCTCGAAGAAGCCGCTGCCGCCCGGCGTGGGCACGAACGTGCTCATCACAGCCACGACCGTCTGTCCCGCCAGGGCGAGCGGCAGGCTGGTGCGGACGTCCAGGCCGAGTAGGAGGAAGTACAGGACGAGGAAGAAGCTCCCCCACGCGCCGGCCGTGAGCACCTGCACGACCGCGTGCTTCCAGAGGGGCGCGCTGGCGAAGACGCGACTGCTGGCGACGAAGTCGTCCACGAACCGCATGCCGCGCCGCCTGAACCTCAGCAGCGGCCCGCGGAGGACTGCTCCGATCAGCGGTCGCAACCAAACCGCCTTGAAGAGCAGCACGTAGGCCAGCATGACGGTGAGGAGGATGACCACGCCGCCCATGGCCGCCCAGAAGACGCCGACGGGGTAGGCGCCGAGCGAGTACAGGGCGATCAGGGAGACGGGCATGGCCCAGGCGTGGAACGTGGCGTCGGCCGCCATCGTGGCGAGCGCCGCCGCCCACGACCTGGCGCGGTCCATGCCCTGCAGGTCGAGCGTGAGCGCCAGCCCCGGCATGCTGCCGCTGCCACCCGGGGTGACGGCCGCGCTGAACATGCCGAGCACGTGTGCCCTCAGCGCGTGGAGCAGGCCGACGTGGTCGCCGAGCGCGCGGCAGACGAACATGAGACGCAAGGCGGCGCAGACGAAGGAGGCTAACAGCGCCAGCACGGCCAGCACCAGAGAGACCGGCGCCAACTCTCCGAGCCGCAGGAGGGCCTTGACGCCGCCGACCCGCCATAGCGCGAACGCCATGCCGGCGCCCGAGAGCGCCACGGATACTAGGAGGGCGTGCAGCACGGGCCGTCGCATGAGGTCGGGGCCGCAGGCGGCGGTCCGGGCGGGACTGGGCGGCCGAGGCACCCAAGCATACCCGCGGCCCGCCGCCGGCGCTGCTGACGAGCCACCTTGCACCCGGCGTATGCGGTAACCTGCGTGTCAACACCGGTTCCCGGCGGCTCCCCAGGATGGGAGCAACTCGAGGAGGTCAGCAGATGTCGGTCGTTGCCACCACACGCAGCCACAAGCACGTGCTCACGCCCTGGTCCAAGCAGTCCGCGGTCGGCGGAGCCACGTTCGTCAGGGGCGAGGGTTCGTACCTGTTCGACGATCAGGGCAAGCGTTACCTCGACCTGTCGGCCGGCCTCGTCTCCACGAACCTGGGCCACGGCCACCCTGCCGTGGTCAAGGCCATACAGGAGCAGGCCGCCAAGATCTGCTACCTGCCACCCTCCCTCATCCACGACGTGCGCTCCGAGTTCGCCGAGCTCCTCTCTGAGGTAAGCCCGTGGAGCGAGGGGGCCCGCACCTTCTTCACCACCGGCGGCGGCGAGGCCAACGAGGACGCCATCAAGATGTCCCGGATGATCACGGGCCGGCAGAAGGTCCTGGCGGCCTACCGCTCGTTCCACGGCTCCGCCCCGGGCGCCGGCAGCATCACGGGTGAGGACAGGCGCTGGGCCAACGAGCCCGGCCTGCCCGGCATCGTTCACTTCTTCGCGCCGTATCCATACCGCAGCCCGTTCTTCACGGACGACGCCGCCACCGAAGTCGAGCGCGCCCTCAAGCACCTCGAAGAGGTCATCACCTTCGAGGGCGGCAAGAACATCGCGGCGCTCGTCATCGAGCCCGTCGTGGGCTCCAACGGCGTCATCGTCTACCCCGAGGGCTACCTGGCGGGCCTGCGGCAGGTGACGGCCAAGCACGGCATCGTGCTGATCTTCGACGAGGTGATGACCGGCTTCGGGCGCGTGGGCGACCGCTTCGCGGCCACGCGCTTCGGCGTCACGCCCGACATGATCACCTTCGCCAAGGGTTCCTCCTCCGCCTACATCCCGCTCGGTGGCGTGATGGTGCGCGAGGGCCTGGCCAAGCACTTCGACGACGTCGCGCTCATGTGTGGCCACACGTACGCCGGCCACCCCATGGCCATGGCGGCCGGTCTGGCCACCGTCACCACCCTCAAGAAGGAGGGCCTGTTCGAGCGCGCCCGCGAGATCGACCCGTGGCTCAAGGAGGGCCTCACGGCCATCAAGGAGAAGCACCCGGTCATCGGCGACGTGCGCGGCATAGGCGCCTTCTACACCATCGAGCTCGTTAAGGACCGCGCCACCAAGGAGCCGCTCGTGCCCTGGTACGGCGGCGACAACACCCCGATCTCCAAGCTGTCCGGCGCGCTCAAGAGCGAGGGCGTGTACGCCTTCGGGCGCTACAACGTCCTCCTGGTGACGCCGCCCCTGAACATCAAGCGCGACGACCTGCAGGTCGGCCTCGACGGCCTCGACCGCGCCCTGAAGGTGCTCGACTGATCGGCTAGGACCGGCTCCGGCCTTACGGAACCGTAGGGGACGACCGCGCCTGGCGCGGTCGTCCCCTCTGTCTTGGTACGGTCGCGTCCAGGCCGCCGACGGGCGGCGGCGCGGATTCGCGGAAGGTCAGTCGAACCAACTGTCGACCAGGTCCTGGTTCTCGGCGATCCAGGCGCGAGCGGCGTCGGCCGGCTCCATGCCCTCTCTCACCTTCAGCATCACGTCGCCCATGTCGGCGCCCGTCCAGTTGAAGTTCCGGAGGAACGCCAGGGCGTCCGCGGGGCCGTCGGCGGCGAAGCCTGCGTTGGCCACGGTGTGAATCTGCTCCGAGGCGCCGAACACGCCGAGCGGGTCGGCCAGGTACTTGATGTCGTAGGCGGCCCACATCCAGTGAGGACGCCAGCTCGTGACGATGATGGGCTCCTCGCGCGTGATGGCGCGGTCGAGGGCGGCGGCCATGGCGGCGTCGGAGCCGTCGATGACCTTGAAGTTGGTCAGGCCGTACGCCTCGATGGCCTCGTCGGAGGCGCGCATCAGACCGGCGCCTGGGTCGATGCCGATCACCTGGCCCCCGAACATGGCCGCGTTGGCGTTGAGATCCTCGATGCTGTCGAGGTCAACGTAGGCGGGCACCGCCCAACCGATGTCGGCGCCGTCGAGGCTGGCCCGCAGGTCGACGAGATCGTCGCCGAACTCCGCCCAGTACGCCTCGTGCGTCACCGGGAGCCAGGTGCACATGACGGCGTCGAAGTCGCCGCGCGCCAGCCCCGCGAACATGGGTCCGGCGTCGACCGACGTGAGCTCCACGTCGTACCCAAGGCGGTCCTCGAGGACGGCCGCGACCACGTTGTTGGACGCCACGCAAGAGTCCCAGAGCACGTACCCGAGCTTGATGGTCTGGGCAGTGGCGGTGCCGGCCCATACGAACGCCACTGCAAATGCAGCAATCAACCATTTCTTCATGTGTTCCTCCAGACTATGAGGAGACGGATAGTTGCAGTGCGACCACGCGCCGCACCAACGCACCATAGTGCGCTCGACTTACGAAGGCGCCGAGGCGCCGGCTCGACCGTAGCACAGTCGGGCCGGGAGGGCAAACGGGCTTGTCACGCCGCCTCCCCGGGCCCCTTCGCGCCGCCCCTGCCGGGAGGCCGCCGCCGCGCCGCGAACGAGGCGGTCAGACGGTCGAGCACGATGGCGAGGATCACGACCGCCAGGCCGGCCTCGAAGCCCTGCCCCACCCGGATCCTCTGGATGCCGCGCAGCACCTCGGCCCCCAAGCCGCCCGCGCCGATCATGCTCGCGATCACCACCATCGACAGGTTGAGCATTATCGACTGGTTCAACCCCGCCATCATCGTCGGCAGCGCAAGGGGCACCTGCACCTTCACGAGCTTCTGCAAGCGGGTCGCCCCGAACGCGTCGGCCGCCTCCACCAGGTCGTCCGGGACCTGCCTGATCCCCAGGTTCACGAGCCGTACGAGGGGCGGCAGGGAGAAGATGAAGGTGGCGACCACCCCCGGCACCAGACCGATCCCGAAGAACATGATGGCGGGGATCAGGTAGACGAACGCGGGCATGGTCTGCATGAAGTCGAGGACCGGGCGCATGACGCGTTCCGCCACGTCGCTGCTCGCCGCCAGGATGCCGAGCGGCGCCCCAACGAGCACGATGAGGACCTGCGCCGTCACCACCAGCGCCAGGGTCTCGAGGAACGGCGTCCACAGCCCGATGTTGTGCACCAGGAAGAGGCCGAAGAGAGCGAAGATGCCGAGCCGCCAGCCGGCTTGCCAGGCGACCAGCGCTGCCAGCACGGTCACCAGCGCGAGCGGCGGGACGGCCACGAGACCTGCGAGCAGACCGTCGATGACGACCCTGACGGCGTCGGCGAAGCCATCGAACCCCGCGGCGTAGTGCACTTGCACCCAACGCACGCCCGTCTCGACCCAGGTCGCGATCGGGATCCGGAAGTCAAAGAGCATGCTGGATCTCCTCCACCCGCGCCGATGCCGGCGCGCGCTCGGAGGCGAGAGCAGCGAGGATGGCCCCCTTCACCACCACGCCACGCAGCCGGCCCGCCTCGTCCACGACGGCGATCGGCTCACTGCGACCTGACGCTAGGTCGATAAGCTCGGCCAGGCTGGTGCCCGACTCCACCGTGAGGGCCCGGGTCAGCCGCTCGGGCTCTAGCCGGGAGTCCGGCGCGCTGCCGTCTTCCAGCTGCGCGACGCCTTCCTCGCTCGACAGGTAGCCCACCACCCTCCGCTCGCGGTCGAGGACTAGCAGTCCCGAGAGGCCGAAGCGGCGCATCTTGGTGAGCGCCGTGTGCGGCCCGTCGTTCAGGTGGGCCGTGGCCTTCACCTGCTGCATGATGCTCCCGGCGGTCAGCACGCCAGTACGGTCGACGCCGGCGACGAAGGCCTCCACGTAGCCGTCGGCGGGCGCCGTGATGATCTCCTCGGCGCTACCGAGCTGCACGACGCGACCCGAGCGCATGATGGCGATGCGGTCGCCCAGCTTCAAAGCCTCGTCGAGGTCGTGGGTCACGAAGACGATGGTCTTGTTGACGCGCGCCTGCAGTTCCATGAGCTCGTCTTGCATCTCACGCCGGATGAGGGGATCCAGCGCGCTGAACGCCTCGTCCATCAAGAGGATGTCGGCGTCCACCGCGAGGGAGCGCGCCAGACCCACGCGCTGCTGCATGCCACCCGACAGTTCGCCCGGGAGGTTCCCCTCCCAACCGGCCAGGCCGACGAGTTCGATGGCTTCGAGTGCCCTCGCCCGCTGTTCGGACGCGGGCAGGCCCTTGACCTCGAGGCCGAAGCGCACGTTATCGATGACCGTACGGTGCGGGAGGATGGCGAACTGCTGGAACACCATCCCACCGAACTTCTCGCGGCGAACCCGCAGCAGCTCGCGCCTGGAGAGCGCCGTCAGCTCCACACCGTCGACCAGCACCTCCCCTTCAGTAGGTCGGTGCAGCAGGTTCAGGAGCCTGAGCAGCGTGGACTTGCCGCTGCCGGACAGGCCCATGAGCACGAAGGTCTCTCCCGGGTTGATGCTCAGGTCGACGTCGTACACACCGACCGCGTGACCGAAGCGCGCCTGCGCTTCCTCCTTGGTCCCGCCATCCGCCATGAACTCGAGGACACGCTCCGGCCGTGCGCCGAACACCTTCGTGAGGCGGCGACACTCGAGCTTGGGTGGCGCCACTCCCTCGGTGGGGGTCCGGCGGCGGTCACGTAGATGGACGGGCGGTCCTGGAGGTGAAGGGGCCTGTGCGCCCCCACCTGGGGTGGTTCCTGACATCTGGTACCTCTATCGGCGGCCGAGGAGAACGGACGACTTGGCGTTGGCGAGGCCCGCCGGCTGGCAGGGGCACGGAACCCCCCGGAGGCGGCGAGCGTACGGACGGAAGGCGCGGAACCCCGCCGCATGGTCGCTCGGTCGAGCGACCAGCAAGACAGGTCCGGACCCCGGGGAGGGTAACAGAGTCGGGCCGATCGAGGCGTGACGCGACACGAACTAGGTCGGCCCCCCGCGGGAGGCCGACCCACGCCGGAACTTACGTGTCGCCCGGCGCGACGACGCGTGCGCCCCTCGCGCCCGCTAGCGCCTGGGCCACTCCAGCTCGAGCTCCAGTCGGGCGCCGCCGGCCTCGGCCTTGGCGTCGAGCTCCAGCTTCAGGCCGCCCTTGAGGTACATGGCCTCCCACTTGCCGGGACCGTCTGGACCCTTCTCGAGGCGCGACCAGCCCAAGCTAACGAGCTGGGCGTCGTAGTGCTCGAGGGCCGCCTCCGCGTCGGTGGACGGGTGGAAGAACTCGAGCTCCCACTCGATCTCGACGGGTTCCGCGCCCGGGTAATCCACGAGCCGGGGGCCGATGGCCTCCGCCAGTCCGAACCCGGTGGGCGGGGTGGCGGTGCCGCCACCGAAGGCGATCTCGAGCTCGGCCTGCACCCGCCCGCGGTCGGGCTCCACCTCGAGCTCCACATCGGCGCCGGAAGTCGCGTCGTGGTAGTCGGCTGCGAGCCGGTCGCCGGTCTGCCTCACGCTGCCGACGCGCTCGAACCCCTCGCCGACAAGCGCCGCGTCGTAGTGGTCGAACACCGCCCGGACGCCGGCGGTGTCGTAGTCGACCTCGAGTTCCCACTTGAGTCCGGTGACGCCTGCCGGCAGGAACTCGAGCGCGAAGGTGTCGGCCAGCGCCTGGGTGGCGCCCGTCCAGGCCGTGCCACCCGGCGGTGCGCTGTCCTCCGCCTGCGCGAGGTTGCAGGAGACGAGGGCGAGGGCGAGCAGACCGCCGAGCAGGGCCACCGCCAGTCGGGCGGTGCGGGCCGGCTCCTCGCGCTTCCTGTCCGGGTCGTGGGGGCGTCGGTCCGTGCCGATCGACTTCCGCCTCATGGCGGCCTCCTTCCAGGGGGCCGCCACCGCGGTGCTCGTAGGGAGAGTGAGTCTGGGGATGCTCTGCGACCAGCGGTTCGGGTCACCCCGTCACCCGACCCTACCCCACGCGGTGCGCCCGTGCGGACCGGCATACGTCCCCGGCCGCGCTGCCCTATCCTTGCCGCGTGGACCGACCGACCACAGCAGAACCGCTCTACAGGCCCGACCTGGGCCGGTTCGACGCCGTGCTGTTCGACCTAGACGGCGTGCTCACGCCCACCGCCGAGGTACATAGGCGCGCCTGGCGCGCCCTCTTCGCGGGTTACCTGACGGCGCGCAGCGCCGCCCCGTACGAGGAGAGCGACTACTACGAGCACCTGGACGGCCGCCAGCGTTACGACGGCGTGGCCGAGCTCCTCGGGTCGCGCGGGATCGCCCTGCCACGCGGCCGGGAGGACGACCCGCCGGAGGCGGACACCGTGTGCGGGCTCGGCAACCGCAAGGACGCCATGTTCAGGCGCGCCCTCGAGACCGAGGGTGTCACGCCGTTCGAGGGCGCCGTGGCGCTCACGGACGCCCTCTTGAGCGCGGGGGTGGCGGTGGCGGTGGTGTCGGGCTCGCGCAACGCCCGGGCCGTGCTGGCGGCGGCAGGGCTGACCTCGCGCTTCGGGTTGGTCGTGGACGGCGCGCTGGCCGCCGCCGAGGGGCTGGCGTCCAAGCCGGCGCCGGACGCGTTCCTGTACGCGGCGGAGCGGCTCGGGGTGCCGCCGGCTCGCGCCGCCGTCATCGAGGACGCGCTCGCCGGCGTGACGGCCGGGCGCAGCGGCGCGTTCGGCCTCGTGGTGGGGGTGGGGGCCGCCGGAGCGGCGCCGGCGCTGCTTGCGGCCGGCGCCGACGTCGTCGTGCCCGACCTCGCACCCCTCGCGGAGCGTGCGGCCGCCCACGGGGTGGACCGGGACCGCTTCCCGGTCGACGAGTGGGCCCTCATCGAGACGCGCCCGGCCGGCGCCATCGACGGGATGGCCGAGACCCTCTTCACTCTGGGCAACGGGTACCTGGGCCTGCGCGGGAACCACGAGGAGGGCGGCCCGGCCCACGAGCACGGCACGTTCGTGAACGGCTTCCACGAGACCTGGCCGATCGAGTACCCGGAGGGCGCCTACGGCTTCGCCACCGTTGGCCAGACCATCGTCAACGCCCCCGACGCCAAGACGGTGCGGCTGTGGGTGGACGGCGAACCGTTCGACCCGATCCGCTCCGAGTTGCTCGAGTACGAGCGGCGGCTCGACGTGCGGACGGGGGTTCTGACTCGCGAGCTCGTCTGGCGCACGGGCGACGGCGCGCGAGTCAGGGTGACGAGCAGGCGGCTCGTGTCCTTCACGCGCCGCCACGTGGCCCTGCTCGAGTACTCGGTCACACCGCTGGACGCCCCGGCGACCGTCCGCCTGGTGGCCTCACTTGTCAACCGTCAGGACGGGCCCGAGGGTCGAGGCGACGATGGCGCGGCCGGCGCCGACCCGCGGCGCGCCGACAGGCTGAAGGGGCGCGTGCTCGACCCCGAGGCACAGCTAGCAGTCGAGGGCCGCATAGGCCTGGCCTTCCGGGCGCGCCGCTCACGGCTGGGCATCGCCGCGGTAGCACAGGACACGCCGCGAGGCGTTCAAGAACTGCGCCCGGACGAGGCGACCACCACCTTGGTGCGCGACCTGGGCGTGGGCGAGACGCTCGCCTTCGAGCGCCTAGCCGCCTGGGTGGACGACGGCGCGGCCCCGGCCGAGGAGCTGCTGGCGCGAGCCGGGCGGCACCTCGACGCGGCAGCGGAGGCCGGGGCCACCGCCCTGGTAGCGGAGCAGCGCGCCTGGCTGGACGGGTTCTGGGACCGGGCGGACGTGCGCGTGGCGGGCTTGCGCGAGGTGCAACAGGCGCTGCGCTGGAACTTGTTCCAGCTCGCCCAGGCGGCCGCGCGCGCGGACGGCCGCGGCGTGAGTGCCAAGGGCGTGTCGGGCAGCGGCTACTCGGGCCACTACTTCTGGGACACGGAGATCTACGTGCTGCCGTTCCTCGGCCACGCCCTGCCGGCCGCCGCGCGGGCCGCGCTGGAACGTCGGCACGCCATGCTGCCGGCCGCCAGGCGGCGGGCCGAGGTCATGAGCGTGGCCGGCGCCCTGTTCCCCTGGCGCACCATCAACGGTGAGGAGGCCTCGGCCTACTACCCGGCGGGCACGGCGCAGTACCACATAGACGCCGACGTGGCGTACGCGGCGCTCAGGTACGCGCGCGTGAGCGGCGACGAGGAGTTCCTCGCCGGTGCAGGCACGGAGATCCTCGTCGAGACCGCGCGCATGTGGTACTCCCTAGGCTTCTTCGGCGGGGACCCGGAACGGTTCCACGTCCACTCCGTCACGGGCCCGGACGAGTACAGCGCCGTCGTGAACGACAACCACTACACGAACGCCATGGCGCGCCTCAACCTGGAGGCGGCCGCCGACCTGGCGGAGCTGCGGCCGGGGGTGCTCGGCACCACGCCTGCGGAGCTGGCGGGATGGCGCCGCGCCGCCGCGCTGATGGCGCTACCGTTCGACGAGCGCTTGGGAATTCATGCACAAGATGCCGACTTCCTGGCGCGCGAGCGCTGGGACCTCGCCGCCACCCCGCGGGAGAAGCGGCCGCTACTGCTTCACTACCACCCGCTGGTCATATACCGGCGCCAGGTCCTCAAGCAGGCCGACCTGGTGCTGGCTCAGTTCCTGCTGAGCGGCCGGTACTCCGCGGACCAGAAGCGCCGCGACTTCGAGTACTACGACCCGCTGACCACGGGAGACTCCACGTTGTCGGCCGCCGTGCAGTCGATCATGGCGGCGGAGGTCGGGTACGAGCGACGCGCCCTGCGGCACTTCTGGCGCACGCTCTTCACGGACCTGACCGACCTGCACGAGAACACCGCCGACGGGGTGCACGTGGCGGCGGCCGGCGGCACCTGGTTGGCGCTGGTTTGCGGCTTCGGTGGCATGCGCGACGACGGGGGCGAGCTCAGCTTCGATCCGCGCCTTCCCGCCGGCTGGCCCTCGCTGGCGTTCACGCTGGGGTGGCGCGGCGCGGTGCTCCGAGTGGAGCTAACGGGGGCCGAGATCGCCTTCGAGGCGTCGGGTGGGGCCGTGCCGGTGACCGTCCGCGGCGAGCGCCACGTCGTCTCGGGCGCGCTCAGGCTACCGTTGGCCCATCAGGGGCCGAGACTCGATCACCCGTCGGCGCCCGGCCCGCGTCACCTCACTTGATCGCGCAGAACGCCGCGAACGGACCGTTCTTGTGGAGCAGCTCCACCTGAGAGAAGCCCGTCCGCCGCAGCAGGTCGAGCTGCCACAACAGCGGCCGAGGCGAGTCTTCCCGTTCTATGTACGCGAAGACGTGATCGCGGTACGCCTCGTCGCGCAGCCCGGTCAGGTAGTCGCCGTAGCGTTCCCACATGACCTGCTGGACGGCCGACACGTGATGCTCCACGAGGTCGACGATCCATAGGCTCCCGCCGGGCCGCAAGGCGGCGTGGAGCTTGGCGAAGACGCTCACCCACTCCACCTCGCCCCGCAGGTGGTGCAGCGTGGCGGCGGCCGTGATCAGGTCGTACCGTTCGGCTGCCAGGGCGAGGTCGCGCACGTCGCCCTGCAGGGCCGTGAGCGGGCCGCTACCGGCGGCCGTCAGGCGTTCCTGAGCGCGGTCGAGCATCGGAAGACTGAGGTCGAGCAGGTCGACGGCCAGGCCCGGGAAGCGGTACAGCAGCTTGAGCGCGTAGTTGCCTGCCCCGCAACCCACGTCGAGGAGCCGGCGCGCTCCCGGGGTGACGAGCGGCGCCGCGCGGGCGACGATCTCCAAGACCTCCGCCGAGTCGATGCTGGCGGTCTGCCCCGTCTCCAGGTTCGAGAAGCGCTCCACGTCGGCGTCGAAGCGGGCGCGTATCTCGTCGGGGGTGGACTTGGGCATGAGGGGACCATCATAAGCGCCTCCCCCGGGGCGCCGCGAACCTAGGGCGCCACGGCCCGCCCACCACCGCCACGTCGATATGTCGTAAGATGAGGCGCCAGTTTGGCGAGGAAGGAGGGTGCCATGGCACTCCAAGGGCTCCCGCGCGCCCCAAGCACCGAGCAAGGCGACCGCCCAACGGTGTTCGCGACCCAACCGTTCACGGCCTCCGAGAAGGTCGCCAAGCGCCTAGGCGTGACCGGCCAGCAGATGGCGGCCTACATCGGCGTAACCTTCCGCACCTACCAGCGCCGCGCCCAGAAGGGGCTGCTCGAGGACGCCGAATCGGCCAAGGTCGAGATGCTCGACTCCCTCCTCGACCTCGGGACGCGCGTGCTGGGCGACGAGGAAGCGGCCCGCGAGTGGCTCACCTCCCCCGTGCTCTCCCTGGAGGGGCGCCGACCGATCGAGCTGCTCGACACGGTCAAGGGGTACGAGCGCGTCAAGAACAAGCTCCTGCAGATCGAGTACGGGACCTTCTAGCTTGCGCGCCTGGCGCATCTACCCCCACACCGCCGCCTACGCCCAGTCACCGACGTTCGACCCGCTGGACGGTGCAGGCGGCCGCGTGGCCAACCGCTGGAACGACGCCGGCGCGCCGATCATCTACGCCTCCGCCACCCCGTCCCTCGCCGCGCTCGAGACTCTCGCCAACCTCTCCAACCCGGCCAGGTTCGGCGAACGCACCATCCTCGAGATAGATCTCGCGGACGACGCGGAGGAGGTCGGGCTCGAGTTGACCCTAAGACTCCGCGAGGACGCCCCGCCCGGCGACCCGGAACGTGGCACGCGCGAGTTCGGCTCCGCGTGGCTGCGGGAGAAGCGCACCCTCGCGTTGCTAGTGCCAAGCTTCGTGCTCCCCTTCGAGCGCAACGTGCTCATCAACCCGCTGCACCGCGGGGCCGCCAGCCTGGTGGTGGTGCGGCGGGAGAGGGTCAGGTTGGATCAGCGGTTG
>CAYNNL010000046.1:0-16110 GCA_964398765.1 uncultured bacterium
CGAACGCCGCCACGTGGCGCGCCACCAGCGCCGGGTCGGCGCCGAACGAGCGGTCCGCTATCACTGGGTTGGCCGGGTTCGAGTTCACGTCGGCCACCGGCGCGAGGTCGAGGTTCACGCCCACCGCGGCGAGGGCGCGGCCCGTGGCGGCGGCAACCTCCTCCGTGAGGGTCGGGTCGTCTGCCGCGCCGAGCGCCATGGCGGCAGGCGGGAACGGCACGTCGAGCAAGCGCAGGACCCCGCCGCCCTCCTGGTCGATGGCCACCACGAGATCGTCGCCGGCCAGCTGGCGCAGCTCCGCCACGTAGTCGGCGAGCTGGTAGCGGTCCACCACGTTGCGGCCGAACAGGCACACGCCGGCCACGCGCCCATCGGCCAGGAGCTCGCGCTCTTCTGGCGTGAGGGCGGCGGCCGAGAGGTCGATCATGAGCGGCAGGCGGGTCATGGCGTCTCCTCTTGCTTCCGAAGGCCGGGGCGCGGGGCCCTCACCGCGAGCGCACGTCCGCGGCGTCGCGCAGCGCGTCGCCCACGAAGTTGAAGGCCAGCACCGACACGATGATCATGGCGCCGGGCGCCAGCAGCCACGGGTAGAGCCTCAGCGACTCGAAGTTCTGGGCGTCCTTGAGGAGTAGCCCCCACGAGGTCATCGGCTCCTTCACCCCCAGGCCCAGGAACGACAACGCGCTCTCCCCAAGGATGTAGCCGGGCAGCGCCAGCGTGGCGGCCACCACCAGGTACGACATGAGGTTGGGGACCACGTGCCGGACGACGATCTTGAGGTCGCGCGCGCCGAGCGCCCTGGCGGCCGTCACGAACTCCATCTCGCGCACGGCCAACACCTGGCCGCGCACCACGCGCGCCAGGCCGGCCCAGCCGATGAGCGCCAGCACCGCCACGATGCCCATGTAGACGTACGTGGACGGCCAGGTGGTGGGGATGACGGTGGCGAGGGCCAGCAGGATCGGGATGCGCGGGAAAGAGAGCAGCACCTCTATGAGGCGTTGCAGCACCTGGTCGATCCAGCCGCCGTAGTAGCCGCTCAGGCCACCCACCAGGATGCCGATGGTGAACGAGATGATGATGCCGATGAGGCCCACCGTGAGCGACACCTGCGAGCCCACCAGCATGCGCGACAGCAGGTCGCGTCCGAAGCGGTCCGTGCCCAGCGGGTAGTAATCGCCGCCCACGGCACCGAAGAGGTGCCGGTCCGTGGTGAAGAGGCCCAGGAAGCGGTAGCTCTCCCCCTTCACGAAGAGCCTGAGCGGCAGCGGCTCCTCCGGGTCGGGCACGAAGATGCGGCGGAACGTCACGGGGTCGCGCTCCTGCTTCATGGCGTACGTGAAGGGCCACTGCGGCCGGCCCTCGCGCCAGACGCGCACCGGCTGCGGCGGCTGGTAGACGGCGCGGTGTTGGGTGGTTATGTCGTAGGGCGCCAGGAACTGCGCGGCCAGCGCCACGAGGTAGAGGAGCACGAGGACGACCCCGCCGAACACGCCTGTGCGTGACCGCGCGAAGCGGCGCCAGGCGAGGGCCCGCTGGCTGGGCCCCAGGTCCTGCGCGTCGCCGCGGTGGCGGGCCGGGCGGGCGGCGGTGGCGCTCACGGGCACGCCTCAGTCATAGCGGATCCTCGGGTCCACCCAGGCCAGCGCCACGTCGGCCAGCAGGTTGCCGACCATGAGGAGCAGGCTGGCGAGGAGCAGGAGCGACATGGCCACGTACTGGTCCTTGGCGAGGAGCGAGTCGTAGAGCAGCGGGCCGATGGTCGGCAGGTTGAGGACGATGCTGGCGATGATCGTGCCGTTGATCAGCTCGGGCAGGCTCAGGCCCAGCATGGAGACGAGCGGGTTGATGGCGGTGCGCACGGCGTGGCGGTTGATGACGCGCCGCTCGGCCAGGCCCTTGGAGCGGGCCGTGCGCACGTAGTCGGCGTTCAGGACGTCGAGGAGGTTGGCGCGCATCTGCCGCATCACCGACGCCACGCCCGTGGTCCCTATGGCGAGGATGGGGATCCACATGTGATCTAAGAAGTCGAGCAGCTTCGCCCAGCTCCACGGTGCGCCGATGAAGCGGGGGCTGAAGAGCCCGCCCACCTGCGTGCCGCCGGCCTGCAGCACGAGAGCTATGAGGAGCAGCGCTATCAGGAAATCTGGCACGGCCAGGCCGACGTAGCCGATGAAGCTGGCCACGGCGTCGGTGAAGCCGTTGCGTTTCAGGGCGGTGAATATTCCGAGGGGCACCGCGACCAGCCAGGAGAAGAACATGGTGACGCCCGCCACCACGATGGTCCAGAGGAGGCGCTCGCCGATGACGGTAGATACGGGGCGGTTGGCGAAGAAGCTGTAACCGAAATCGAGGCGGGTGACGATGCCGCCCACCCACCTCAGGTACTGCTCGTACAAGGGTCTGTCGAGCCCGAGCTGGGCGTTGATGCGCGCCACCGCCTCGGGGCCCATACGCGGGTCCTCCAGGTAGCGGTCCGTGAACGAGCCCGGCGCGGCCTGGATCACCGCGAAGCACACCACCGACACCAGCACCAGGGTGGGCAGCATGATTAGCACGCGCCTGACCAGGTAGGAGAACATCCGGACCCCTCGTCTAGATAGGACCGGGCCGGCACGCTCGCGTGTCGGCCCGGTGAGGTGCTAGCTAGCCGCTGCGCCTACTTGACGTAGTAGAGCGGGACGGGGTTGTACCCGGGGATGACGCCCAGGTTGTAGACGAAGTTGCCGACGCTGTCGTGCACCGCCGCGATGTTGGCGGGCTTGGCGATCATGACGACCGGCGCCTTCTCGGCGTTGATGCGCTGCCACTCCTTGTAGAGGGCCACGCGCTCGGCCTGGTCGACGAGGGTGGTGCCCTTGTCGAAGATCTCGTATGTGCGGAGCTCCCAGTCGGCCATGGCCGCGAAGTTCGGCTCGCCGCCCGGGGTGGCCGGCTGCGTGCTGCGGTGCCAGTAGTAGAGCGAGCCGCCGGGCTGCCAGATGGGCTTGCGGAGCTCGGGGTCGGGCTGGTTGCCCAGCGCGATGATGATGGCCTGGTAGTCGCCCGCGAGGCCGGTGGAGAGGAGGGCCGAGCCCTGGACGCCGACGAGGTTGGCCTTGACGCCGATCTTGCCGAAGTCGTTCTGCAGGATGGTGGCGATGTCCGTGAAGGTGCTCGAGTCGGCGTTGTAGGTCAGCGAGAACTCGAGGTCCCTGCCCGACGGGATGTTGCGCACGCCGTTGCCGTCGGTGTCCTTGACGCCGAGGGCGTCGAGGGCCGCGGCCGCCGCGTTCAGGTCGAACGGCAGGAGGAGCGACTTGGTGTCTTCGTAGAAGGTGCCGTCCGCCGGGGCGGTGGGGGTGCCGGGGATCTCGGCGAGGCCGTTGTAGACGTCGTCGATGATGCGGTCGCGGTCGACGGCCTGCTCCATGGCGCGGCGGAACGCCACGTCTCCGAACACCTCGGCGAAGGCCGGGTCGTCGAAGTTGAAGGCCACGTGCGGCGGCGAGCCGAACAGCGCGGGGCTGGTCACGACGCGGAAGTCGGCGCCGCCGACCTCGCGGTCCTTGAAGTCGGGGAACTGCGCGCCGGAGATGTTCAGCACGGCCAGGTTGCCGGCGAGGAACTGGGCGGCCTCAGCCTCGCTGCCGCGCACGACCAGGTAGTCGAGGCGCTCGGCGTACGGGAGGCTGGTGCCGGCCGCGTCGACCTTCCAGTAGTTGGGGTTACGCACGAGGCCGACCTTCTGGCCAGGGACGTAGCTGTCGTACATGAACGGACCGGTGCCGACGACCTCGGCGAGGGGGGTGTCGGTGGGCCAGGCGTTGTTGATGTCGGCCTGCTGAGCGCCGCCTTCGACCGAGAAGGAGAGCAGCTTGTGCTTCGGGAAGATGGGGAAGCGCTGCTGCAGCAGGAACGCCGCGGACGGCGCCGGCAGGGTCATGACGACGGTGGCGTCGTCGGGGGCCGCGAAGGTGACGGGGCGCTGCTCGCCGTCGACGGTGAAGATGAACTGGGCGGCGTCACCGGCGCGCGCCTCGGGGTTCGCGACGATCTGCGTGTAGGTGAACACGACGTCGGCCGACGTGAACGGCGTGCCGTCGTGCCAGGTCACGCCCTGGCGCAGGTGGAAGGTGTAGACGGTGCCGTCGGCGCTCACGTCCCAGCTGGCGGCGAGGGCGGGCTCGATGGCGTAGGTCTCGAGGTTGAACTCGACGAGCGAATCGAAGACGACGCCTGTGAGGGTCTGCGTGTTGTTGTCGATCTGGGCGTAGTAGAGGAACGTGGGTGGCGAGTCGGCCAGTCCGAGGGTGAGCGTGCCGCCCACCGTGCCGGGGGTCATGCCCAGGTTGGGGTAGTCGACGACCTTGGGTTGCGCGAACGCGGTCCCCGCTACGGCCAGAACCAGGGCCACGACCAGTGTCGTGAGTCTCTTGCGCTGCATCCGAACCTCCTCCGTGTACGAAGCGTCGCTTTCACCTACCAAGATAGACCACTTAAAGACCACCTGCAAGGTGGGAGCGGAGTGGGTCGGACACGGGTCGCGCCACGCGCCGTTGACCGACTGGTATAGCAGTGGTACGTTTGAGCCGTGGGTCCACGCCGGTGGTCCAGCGTCAGGCGCCCCCGAGCGGCCGCCACCGCGCCGCGTGACGGGTGAGCAGGAAGGTCAGCGCGATGGAACTCGACGACATCCGCATCGACAAGGCTCTGCCCACCCCCGCCTACCTCCAACTCAAAGAGCAGCTGATCCACGCGATCGACACGGGCCGCATCAACCAGGGGCGTGCACTGCCGTCTGAGCGCGACCTCGCCGCCAGCCTCGGGCTGTCGCGCATGACGGTGCGGCGCGCCTTCAAGGAGCTCGTCTCGGAAGGCAGGGTCGAGCAGCAGCAGGGGTCGGGCACCTACGTGCGTGGCAGACCGCTCGAGCAGATCATCGACCGCGTGCGCGGCTTCACCGACGAGGCCCGCAACCTCGGGTTCAAGCCGGGCGCCCGGCTGCTCAAGGCGCAGCGCGTGGCCGCCGACGAGCAGGTCGCCGCCGCCCTCGGGCTCGAGCCTGGCGCCACGGTGTTGCGCGTCACCAGGCTCCGCACCGCAGACGACGAGCCGCTGGCGCTCCAAGAGGCCCACCTGCCTACGAGGCTCGTAGAGCTGCCCATCAGCGAGCTCGAGCGGGGTGGCTCCCTCTACCGCTGCCTCGAGGTCCGGTTCGGCATCCGGCCCGTGCGGGCCCGGCAGACGATCGGCGCGCGCCTCCCCACCCGCGCGGAGAGCCGCGCCCTGGAGCTGGCCCCGACCGTCCCCGTGTTGGCACTCGAGCGCACCACCTTCGGCGCCGACGAACTGCCCTTCGAGTACACCCGCAGCGCCTACCGCGGTGACCGCTACCGCCTGGCGCTCGACCTGAGGGCGCTGTGACGGGAGCGGACGGCGCGGCCGGCGTGACCGTGCGCCCCCTCACGGCCGGTGAGGCCGAGCTGGTGCCGGACCTGTGGCGCTCCGCGTGGGGAGGCGCCGCTCGCCTCTACCCGCTCGAGGAGCGCGTCTGGCGCGAGCGCCTGGGCGCCCATCACGACCCGGACCTGTTGCTCGGCGCCTTCGCTGGCGCCGAGCTGGTGGGCGCCGCCTACGGCCGCACGGCCACCGCCGACTGGCTCCCCGCCCAGGTGGGCTGGGTGTCGCTCCTGGCCGTGGCGGGGCCGTGGCAGGGCAGGGGGATCGGCGGCGCGCTCCTGGCAGCACTGCTCGAGCGACTGAGGCGGAGCGGCGCCACCCGGTTCCGGCTCGGCAGCGACGCCAACCACCTGCTACCGGGCCCGCCGCAGGAGTCCCTCCCGGCGCTCTGGCGCCTTGCGCGGCGCGCCGGAGCGCGCTTCCTCGCGGCCGAGCACGACCTGCACGTCGATCTACGCCTCGAACCGCCGCCCGCCCCGCTCCCCGGCGGTTGGCGGGTGAGGGACGACGACCCGGACGGCGCGATGGCCTTCCTGGCGCGCACCTTCCCGGGCCGGTGGGCCGCCGAGGTCGACGCGTACCTCGCGGCCGGCACCAAGGTCCTCACGCTGGAGAAGGATGGTGAGGGGCGCGCCGACGGCTTCTGCGCGGTGTTCACGGGCGACGAGGCGCTGCTGGGGCCGAGCCTCTACTGGCGGGCGGCCCTGGCGAGCGAGGTCGGCGCGCCTTCCGGCGCCGCGGCGGGTGGGGGCCAGGCGCCCGGCGTGAGCGGCCCGCGAGTGATGGGCATGGGCCCCCTCGGCGTCAGCGAGTCGGCGCGAGGAGCGGGGCTGGGCCTGGCCATGGTCCGCGCCGGAGCGGTATGGCTGAGAGAGCGCGGCGCCACCGACCTGATCATCAACTGGACCAGCCTCACGCCCTTCTACGGCAGACTCGGAGCGCGCGTGTGGCGCACCTACCAGCGAGCGGAGGGACCCCTATGAACCCAAGCACGGCAGCGCGGGCGGCCACGGAGGCCGCCAGCTCCGACTACTCGGGGCTCGACGCCTGGCCTGAGGGGCGCATCCTCGCGGCCATCACCGACGCCAACCGCCGCGCCATCGACGCGGTGGCCGCCGCCCTCCCCGACCTGGAGCGCGCCGCCACCGGCATAGAGGAGCGCCTGCGTCAGGGCGGCCGCCTCGTGTACATCGGCGCCGGGACCTCGGGCAGGTTGGGGGTGCAGGACGCCGCCGAGCTGGCGCCGACCTTCGGCTTCGACCGCGCCATCACCCTCCTGGCGGGCGGCGACTCCGCCACCACCCAGGCACAAGAGGGGGCGGAGGACGACGTTGTCGCCGCCGAGCGGGACGTGGCCGCGGCCGACATCGGCGAACTCGACGCCGTGATCGGCGTGGCGGCCAGCGGCGGCACCGCCTACACGGTGGCGGCGCTCGAGCACGCCCGCGCCCGCGGCGCCTTCACGGTCGGGATCGCGAACAACCCGGGCACGCCGCTGCTGCGAGTGGGACACGTCGGCGTGCTCCTGGCGACGGGCCCCGAGGTCCTCGCCGGCAGCACGCGCCTGGCCGCCGGGACGGCCCAGAAGGCGGCCCTGAACGCCCTCTCCACCGCCGTGCTGGTCAGGTTGGGCGGGGCCTACGAGAACCTGATGGTGGGCATGCGGCCCGTGAACGCCAAGCTGCGCGCCCGCGCTGTTCAGATCGTGGCGCGCGGCGCCGAGGTGAGCGAGGTCGCCGCCGCCGAGGCCCTAGCGGCCGCCGGCAACGACATCCGCAGGGCCATCGTCATGGCCAGGAGCGGCGTCTCGGCGGAGCGGGCACGCGAGGCGCTGCGGGCGCACCATGGCAGCGTCCGCGACGCGCTGACCGAACTGGGCGCCGGCTGAGGGCCCAGCCCTACTCCAGGGCGGCGCGGATGGCGGCCACGGCCGGCTCGAGCGGGGCGCCGAGACCCTCGACGCGCGCGGAAGGCACTCCGTCGGCGTCGAGCACCGTGACGAGGTTGCTGTGCGCGAACACGCCGTTGCCCGCGTCGCGGTACTGGACGCCCAGCAGCGTGGCGAGCTGCCGCGTGAGCAGCGGGCTCCCCACGAGCCAGTGCCAGCTCGACTTGTCGAGTCCCAGAGAGTCGGCGTAAGCCCTCAGCTTGTCGGGGGTGTCGCGCGCCGTGTCGAACGAGACCATCGCGAAGCGCGCCTCTGCCGCCAGCTCGGGCGGCAGCGCCGCCTCGATGTCCTGCGCCGACTTCACGAGGAGCGGGCACGCAGTGGTGCAGTCGCCGTAGAACATCACGACCACCACGGGCGCGCCGCGCAGCTCGCCGAGGCGGAACTCGTGTCCGTCCTGGCCCTGGAACGCACCGGTCAGGTGGTAGATGGAGGTGCCGGGCAGCTCGGTGGCAGGGAGCGCCTCTTGATGGCCCGCGTGGCCCTCGTGGCCCGCGTGCGGGTCGTCGACGCTCGGCGCCGCGGCGTCAGCGGGGGCCGCGTGTTCGGTGTGTTCGGCGTGATCGGCGTGATCCATGGTTGCCACCACGTGCTGGGCGTGGTCGGCGCCGGCGGCCGCGGCCACTGCGCCGGCGGCGGGCTCCCGCTTCCCGCCGCACGCGGCGAGGAGCGCTGCGAGGAGCAGGGCTGCGACAAGCGGGGCGCTGCGCCCAACCCGGGCGAGCCCCTGGCGGCGGGTGGCGGAGGTGCTCGGGCCTTGGTGGTTGCGCGAGGACGTCATCTCTCTCCCTACCTCACCCGGCGCAGCGGAAGCCGAGGCCGCCGCTCGAGTAGCTGCCGGTCAGGCCGCTCCTGAACGCGTAGCGCAGGAAGGCGGCGTAGTCGCTCTTGTCCACGGCGCCGGCGCTGCCGCCGCCGCACACCAGCTGTAGGCGGCGGTCGCCGTCGCTGCGGCTGTCGCCCGTGTTGAAGCTCGAGCCGACGTCGAACACCCACTCCCACACAAGGCCGTGCATGTCCTTGACGCCGTAGTAGTTGGCGTCGCCCTCGCCCACGGGGCCGGGGCGTTGAGAACGGCTCGTGGTGAGGGCCAGGACGCGCGCGGCGTAGCCTGCCTCGTCGCGGCCGCGGGGCCCCTCGAACCCCGCGTTGGCCACGAACTCCCACTCCGCCTCGGTCGGCAGCCGCGCGCCGCGGGCCTCGCAGTAGGCGGCGGCGGCGAACCAGCTCACGTCGGTGACGGGCGCCCTCGGGTCGAGCTCGCCAAAGTCGAGGTCGGCCGGCCAGGCGCGCAGGTAGGAGCTCCCCGCGAACACCTCCGGCACCTCGCTGCGGCGCCACTCCGGGTTCGCCTCCAGGAACGCCAGGAACTCGGCGTTGGTGACGGGCACGACGTCTATCGCGAACGGCTCCACCAGGGTCTCGTCCTCGCCCTCGACGGGGAAGAGGAGCTCGACCTCGCCACCCTGGACGGCCACCGTCGTGACCGCGCCGGCGGTGGAAGCCGCACCGGCAAGGAGCACCAGGGCCACCAGTGCCGCCAGCGGGCCGCCGCGCCTGCCGCGAGCGGCGGCACGGCCACCGTGGGCACCCTCCGCGCGCCGAGCCGGCGGCCGCGGAGCGGGCACGACCGGGCTCGGGGCCGCGGCCGGTGCCGGCTTCGGCGAGTGGTTGGTCCTGGTGGTCACGACTTGCCCTCCGGGATCGGGGTGGGGGCGCGGCCGGTGGCTGCGCGCCCCCGCGAGAGGCTCTCTAGGTCGTTACTGCGCGGCGTCCGGGTCGTAGGGCCTGATGTCGGTGCGCTCGGTGAAGATCGTCGGGTCCTTCTCGCCGACCACCACGAGCTGACCGACGGCGCCCTTGTTGAACGCTCGGAAGATGGCGTGATCGACGAGGTTGTAGGTGCCGGGCACGTCGACCCCGAACTCGACCATCACGGCGCCGCCGGCGGGCACGCTCGTGGTCTGGACGTCGTGGTTGATGAGGCGGCCGCCCTCGACGTTGACGGTGTCGAAGATCTCGCCGATCACGTGGAAGGAGCTGGTGAGGTTGGGGCCGCCGTTGCCGAAGAAGATGCGGACGGTGTCGCCGACGTCGGCGAACAGGGCGTTCTCGCCGACCAGGGAGCCGACGGAGCCGTTGAAGACCACGTAGGCGGCGTCCTCCTTGATGGCGCGCTGCATGTCGAAGTCCTGCAGGCCGCGCTCGCCGAAGTCGCCCTTGGTGTAGAAGTCGCCCTGGACGACGTAGAACTCCTTGTCGACTGGCGCCAGGCCCTCCTTCGGCTCCACGACGATCAGGCCGTACATGCCGTTGGCGATGTGCATGCCCACGGGCGCGGTGGCGCAGTGGTAGATGTACACGCCCGGCAGGAGCGCGGAGAACGAGAAGGTGGCCTGCTGTCCGGGGGAGATGAGGGTGGCCTCGGCGCCGCCGCCCTGGCCGGTGACGGCGTGCAGGTCGATGTTGTGCGGCATGAGGCTGGTGGGGTGGTTCTGCAGCGTGAAGGTGACGTAGTCGCCCTGGCGCACGCGGATCATTGGGCCCGGCACCGAGCCGCCGAAGGTCCAGAAGCGGTACTCGACGCCGTCGGCGAGGCGCATGACCTCCTCGGTCGTCTCGAGTTCCACCTCAACGTGGGCGCGGTAGTCGCGGGCGACGGGCGGCGCCACGTTGGGGGCGTAGCCGAGCACGCCCTTGATGACGGGGAGCTCGCCCACCGGGATGAGGTCCTCTGGGTCGTCCAGGACCACGTGGACGTTGTCGGGCTGGTTGACGGTGAGGTCGTGCGCGTGGCCGGACTGCTGCGCCGTCGCGGCGTCGACGCTCGTGCCGAAGAGGGCGACCCCTACCGCCATCGCGACGATGACCGCGGCGACGGCGTAGATGACGCCTAAGGGGAGGTTACCGCTCTTGTCTCGCATGTCCTGCTCCTTTGGGTGTCCGTTCTGGTTCCGGTGGCGAGGGTCACCACCTAACCCGGACTCGTGACTCCAAGTTAGTCCCCGGCCCCGCGCTTGGCAAAGGACAGATGTCCTAATCGCGGGCCCAAGGTTATCCGATTAACCAGCGTCCAGCACGTGAACCACACATCGTGAGAAACGTGGAGGCACCGGTCTGTGTTTCTTGGTACCGTGGTGGGGTGGCAGTTCAAGACGTGACCTCCCCCTACCGGACGGTCCTCCGCAAGGAGGAGAGCTACGCGATCCACGCCCTGATCTACGCGGCGGAGAACCCGGGCGCCGCGGCCGCCAAGATCGCGTCCGACCTCAAGAAGCCACCCGCCTTCCTCGCCAAGGTGCTCAGGCGCCTGGCGCAGGCCGGCTACGTGGAGAACCGCCAGGGCCGGAACGGCGGCGTGACGCTGATCGTCGACCCGGCCACGGTCTCGCTGCTGGACGTCATCGAGACGATCTCGGGCCCGTTGGTGGTAGACACGTGCCAGACGAAGGAGCGGTGCGCCACCACGGAGCGCAAGGGATACTGCCGCCTGAACCTCGCCTGGATCGGTGCCTCCCTCGCCATCCGTGAGGCCCTGTCGAGCGTGCGCCTGGACCAGCTCATCGACCCGCCCGGCGGCGACGCCCCGCCGCCCACGCCCACGCGTGCCGGACGGCTGAGCGCCGACGCCTGACGCTGAGGGGCTAACCTGAGGGCGTGACCGACGCCCATAAGATGACTTACGCCCGCGTGGGCCGTTCCGGCCTGCTGTTACCCAAGGTCTCGCTCGGCCTCTGGCACAACTTCGGCGACGACCGTGGCCTGACCAACATGCGCGCCATCCTCACGCGCGCGTTCGAGTTGGGCATCACCCACTTCGACCTCGCCAACAACTACGGTCCGCCGCCGGGATCGGCAGAGAAGAACTTCGGCGAGATCCTCGCCACCGACTTCGCCGGGCTGCGCAACCAGCTCGTCATCTCCACCAAGGCCGGCTACGAGATGTGGCCCGGCCCGTACGGGGAGTGGGGGTCGCGCAAGTACCTCCTCTCCAGCCTCGAGGAGAGCCTGAAGCGGATGCGGCTCGACTGGGTCGACATCTTCTACAGCCACCGCTTCGATCCCAACACGCCGCTGGAGGAGACGATGGGGGCGCTAACCAGCGCCGTCCACCAAGGGCGCGCCATGTACGTGGGCGTGTCGTCGTACTCGCGCTCGGCCACGCGCGAGGCCGCCGGCCTGTTGCGCCAGGCCGGCACGCCGCTCCTCATCCACCAGCCCTCCTACTCCATGTTCAACCGCTGGATAGAGGGCGGCCTGCTGCAGGTCCTCGAGGAGGAGGGCGCCGGCTGCATCGTGTTCTCGCCCCTGGCGCAGGGCCTCCTCACCTCGCGTTACCTGGGCGTGAAGCCGAGCGAGGTGCACGGCACCATCCCCGCCGGTTCGCGCGCCAGCCGCGCGGGGTCGTTCAAGGAGTCGATGCTCAGCAACGAGACGCTCGAGCGCGTGCACGCCCTCGACGCCATCGCGCGCGGGCGCGGGCAGACGCTCGCGCAGCTCGCCCTCGCCTGGTGCCTGCGCGACCCGCGCGTGACGTCGGTGCTCATCGGCGCCTCCAGCGTGAGCCAGCTGGAGGAGAACGTGGGAGCGCTGGCCAACCTCGATTTCACCGAGCAGGAGCTGGCGCAGCTCGACGAACTGGCCGTCGACGCCGGCATCAACATCTGGCGGCGCTCGAGCGAGGACGGCGGCGAGCCGCCGGCCAACGGGAGGTAAGGCATGACCGGCCATCCCAAGGGGAGTTCGGAAGCCTGGGAGGCGCTGCGCGCACATCAGCGGCAGCTCGAACACGTCAGGATAGCGGACCTGTTCGCGGGCGACGACAAGCGCTTCGAGCGCTTCTCGCTGCAGGCTGGCGAGCTGTTCGTCGACCTGAGCAAGCACCGCATCACGCAGGAGACGGTGAAGCTGCTGCTCGCGCTGGCCGACGCCCGCGGCCTGGCCGCCAGGCGCCACGCCATGTTCGGCGGCGAGCGCATCAACACCAGCGAGGACCGGCCCGTGCTCCACGTGGCGCTCAGGAACCGCTCCAACACGCCGATGCTCGTCGACGGCAAGGACGTCATGCCCGACGTGAACGCCGTGCTCAGCCAGATGCAGCGCTTCTCCGAATCCGTGCGGCGCGGGGAGTGGCGCGGCCACACGGGCGAGCGCATCACCGACGTGGTCAACATCGGCATCGGCGGGTCGCACCTAGGGCCCCAGATGGTCGTCACGGCGCTTCAGCCGTACACCACCCGCGCGCTGAGCACCCACTTCGTCTCCAACATCGACGGGACGGCGATCACGAACGTGCTCGCCGGGTTGCGCCCGGAGAGCACCCTGTTCGTGGTGGCGTCCAAGACGTTCACCACGCAGGAGACCATGACCAACGCCCACACGGCCAGGCGCTGGCTGGTGGATCACCTCAAGAGCGAGGCGGCCGTGGCGCGCCACTTCGTGGCCGTGTCCACCAACCTGGCCAAGGTGGCCGAGTTCGGCATCGACCGGCAGAACGTCTTCGCGTTCTGGGACTGGGTCGGCGGCCGCTACTCGCTCTGGTCGGCCATCGGGCTCTCCATCGTGCTGGCCGTCGGCTACGACCGGTTCGTGGAGCTGCTCGAGGGTGCCCACGAGATCGACCGCCACTTCCAGGACGCCGAGCCTACGCGCAACGCGCCGCTCCTCATGGGCCTGCTGGGCGTCTGGTACGGCAACTTCTTCGGCGCAGAGAGCACGGCCGTGCTGCCGTACGACGAGTCGCTCCGCTACCTGCCCAGTTACCTGCAGCAGGCGTTCATGGAGTCGAACGGCAAGTGCGTGAACTTGGTGGGCGAGAGCGTCGACTGGCAGACGGGCGCGATCATCTGGGGCTCGCCGGGAACGGACGGGCAGCACGCCTACTACCAGCTGCTCCACCAGGGGACCAAGCTGATCCCCGCCGACTTCATCGCCCCCGCCCGGCCGTTCCACGGCCTCACGGAGCACCACGACATCCTGCTCGCCAACTTCCTCGCCCAGACCGAGGCCCTCATGCTCGGCCGCACGAAGGCCGAGACGCGCACCATGCTGGCGGAGCAGGGGGTCCCGGCCGACCGGCTCGAGCTGCTCAGCGCGGCCAAGTCGTTCCCCGGCAACCGCCCGACCACCTCGATCCTCATGCCCAAGCTAACGCCGCACGCTCTGGGCAACCTCATCGCGCTGTACGAGCACGCCATCTTCACCGAGGGCGTGGTGTGGGACATCGACAGCTTCGATCAGATGGGGGTGGAGCTCGGCAAGGAACTCGCCACGAGCCTCCTGGGCGAGGTGCGCGCGGGCGCCGCCGCTCCCGGCAAGCACGACGCGTCAACGGCCGGGCTGCTCGCTCACCTAGGAGAGTTGCGCGGCGCCTGAGCCGGCGCGACGATGAAGGCTGGGTTCAGGCCTCTGTCACGGAGGGCGCCCCGCTGCGCGGTATCACGGGGCGAACGGAGAGTTGACCATGACGAGGCCCGACCCGGAACAACACTGGCACCACCGTAAGGCGAGGGGCGTCAGCGCCCGGGTCGTGTTCGCGGCGCTGGCCACCGTGCTGCTGGCCGGCTGCTTCCAGGAGCCGCCTCCGAACGTGGCCATCGAAGCCCTCACGCTCGACATGGCTGGCTTCACCCGGGCCGACGTGAACATCACGGCTCCCTCTCACTGGGTGCTCGAGGCGCTGCCCGACGACCCCACCCTGGCCGGCGCCATCGCGGTGGTGCCCGCCACCGGCAGCGGCAACGCCGTGGCCACCGTGGTGGTCGACCCGTCGGCCACTCCGCGCACCGAGGTGCGCTTCAGCCTGCGCCTTACGGCCACGCACCGCGGCAAGCAGTACGTGGCGACGAGCGCGAGGTTCACCTTCACCTACCCCGAGGTGGCCGGCGTGGTGGTGGGCGGTCCGGGCGGGGCGGCACTTGAGTTGGCGCCTAAGCCGCTGGCGTCCGGCCACGAACCCGCGCCCTTCGGATCCGGCGCCGGCCTCGACGCCTACCTGGCGCCCGAGCTCCTGGCCGCGCCCACCACCACGCTCGTGGTGGGGCTGGGGCCGCGTGGCCTCGTCCTGCGCACCACCGGCGCCGCTGCCGAGGGCAGCGCGGCGCCCTTCGCCGCTCTCCAGTCGGCCGTGGGCGCGACCGTCTCGCGCCTCGGCGTGACCGCGACGGCCGAACCGTTCGAGGCCGCCGGTCTCACGCTGGTGAGCGTCCCGACCGGCAGCGCGCTCGCCGCGGCGGCCGCGCTCAGGGCCACCCCGGGCGTCGGCTACGTGGAGTTCCCGCGCCTCCTCGAGCCCGCCAGCGTCGACCCGCTGCGGTCCGAACAGTGGAACCTCGACGCGCTGGACGTGGAGCCCATGTGGGGCGCGGCCGGCGGTGACGGCGTCACCGTGGCCATCCTCGACCAGGGCTTCCTGCCCTCGCACCCGGACCTGGCTCCCAACGTGATGGGCACCTACGACGCGGCGAACGGCGGCGCGATCGGCGCGCCCATCGCCGCCTGCGGCACCCACGGGACCCACGTTGCCGGCATCGCCGGCGCCGTGGCCAACAACGGCGTGGGGGTGGCCGGCGTGGCTCCTTACGCCAAGCTCCTGCTCGTCAACCTGGGGGAGACGACCGTGTCCGGCTGCCCCATGACGTCCACCACGCTGATCCGCGCCCTCAAGTACGTGGCCAATGACGGAGCGCCCCGGGCGCAGGTGATCAACATGAGCCTCGGTTCCAAGTCAACCCTGGGAGAAGGCGTGCGCAACGCCATCGTCGCGGCCGACGCGCTAGGCATCAGCCTGGTGGCCGCCGCCGGCAACGACAACAACGCCTGCCCCGTCCCGACGTCCAACCCCATCTTCTACCCGGCGGCCTACCCGGAGGTCCTGGCGGTCGCCGCCACGGAGCCTAGCGGCCTGCGCGCCTGCTACAGCCACCGCGGACCCGAGATGTTCCTCGCGGCACCGGGCGGTTCCAAGACCGAGGGTGTGCTCAGCACCATCGTGACGTTCCCCGGTGGTACTAGTACCGCCGGCTACGGCAAGCTGATCGGTACCAGCATGGCATCGCCCGCGGTGGCCGGCGTTATGGCCATGCTGCGCAGCGCCGCGCCCACCGCGTCGAAGTCCGCCATCGCGCTGGCGCTGAGCACCACCGCGATTGACCTCGGCGCGCGGGGGCGCGACCCCGAGTACGGCTTCGGGTTCGTGAACGCGGCCGGCGCCTACACCTACCTGATGGATGGTCCCGGAGTTCGAACCCGTGTCACGCTCCGGGTAGAAGGATGTCCCGACATCTCGGGAGCAAGTCCGGTTCAGCTGTTGCCAGGTTGTCCATACCCTCCGGACGAGCAAGGCGCTTTCCGACTCCCAGAAGTCCAACCCGGGCCCCTCACGGTACTGGTCAGCACCGATGACGATGGTGACGGCGTGTTCGGCGAGTCAGGCGAATGGTTCGGCGAGGCAACCATCGAGGTCCGTTTCGGCGTGTATTCCCCTGATCCAGCCAACAGCCTCACCATCACCATCTCACAGGTTCCCTGAGCGTATCTGAGTTCAGTGGCCACCTCGGCATGACCGAACTGCCGGCACCGAGCAATCCTCGGGGCCGGCAGTTTCAGGCAACCTTCTGAGTTGTTCCTGACATGGCGTCCTGACTTCCAGCGACCGAGGACCGCCAGGCGCGCCGCTATTCAGGCCGTCGTTACGGGTTCAGCTGGGCCTGCTGGGTGGC
>CAYNNL010000047.1:0-16074 GCA_964398765.1 uncultured bacterium
GCCGTCTGCCCCGAGCCGAGCCGGGTGACCAGCTCGTACCCCTGGGGCACGAATCTTGGCGGGGAACTACCGTCCTTCAGAGCGTCATTCCCTCACCGGGGGCCAGTACGACGCAGGAGGAGCCCGTGGCTCCCTCGACGGCCACCTTGAACGCCGCCGCGTCCTGCGCGATCACGGGGAAGGTGCCGTAGTGGATGGGCACTACCACGGCCGGCTTCAGGAGCCTGACGGCCTCGAGCGCGTCGGCGGGACCCATCGTGAAGTTGTCGCCGATGGGCAGGAACGCCACGTCCAGCCCGCCCCTGGCCACCAACGCCATGTCGGAGAAGAGGGCGGTGTCACCGGCGTGGTAGACGCGCTTGCCGCCCGCCTCGATGATCACTCCGGCGGGCATGCCGCCGTAGGTGCCGTCGGGGAACGAGCTGGAATGCCAGGCCGGCGTGTAGGCGACCCTGAAGGCCCCGAAGGCGTGGCTGCCGCCGATGTTCATGGCGTGGTTGGCCAGGCCCAGCCTCCCGGCGTAGGCGGCGACCTCCGCCGTGCCAACCACGGTGGCGCCGGTACGCTCCGACAACGTCGGCGTGTCACCCCAGTGATCGCCGTGCGCGTGCGTGATGACGATCAGTTCGGGCGCCAGCTCGTCGAGCCTCGCGCCGGCACGCGGGTTGCCGGTGATGAACGGATCCACCAGCATCTCCTCGCCACCGGCCGTGATGGCAAGGCCGGAATGCCCCAGGTAACGCAACCTCAAGCCGTCCACCTCCCAGTCAGCCTCCCGGTCAGGCTACCGGTCAGCTTCCCGTGCGCCTCAGCGCACCCCCACGTGCAGCTGGACCAACGCTAGGTAGTAGAGGACGACCAGCACCGTGGGGAGCGCGGCGATGCCGGCGGCCTCCTTGAAGCGCTTGAGGAGGAAGAGCCCGAGCGCGATCACGACGGAACCCGCGGCGACCACCGGGAACGCCCAGAACAGCGTGTTCCAGATGCCGGTGAGGTGCAGCTGCACGAGGGTGCCACCGTTGTGCGTGAGCTTGAGGACAGCCCCCATCGCCCAGAAGATGGCGATCATGAACGACCCCAGGAACCCGACTGCCATGCCGAGGGCGCCCAGCAGTCGCTCGTTGTCGACTTCGCCGGCCCTCCCGATGCTCACACTTGCCACGTGACCCTCCTTGATGTGTCCCCCAGCTTAGCAGCCCCGGCGCAGCTCGGCTGGGTCTCTGCACCGGGTTACAGGGGCTGCGCGAGCCTCTGGTACACTGGCACGTTTAGCGGCGGCCGGAGCGCCGCGCCGCTTTCTTGCTTTTAGGAGGCACCTTGCAGGACCTGGTCATCCGCGGGGCACGCGCTCACAACCTCAAGAACGTGGACCTGGAACTACCCCGCAACAAGTTCATCGTCTTCACCGGCGTGTCCGGTTCAGGTAAGTCGACCCTCGCCTTCGACACCATCTACGCGGAAGGGCAGCGACGCTACGTCGAGAGCCTCTCGGCCTACGCCAGGCAGTTCCTCGGCATCATGGACAAGCCGGACGTGGACTCCATCGAGGGCCTCAGCCCCGCCATCAGCATCGATCAGAAGACGACGAGCCACAACCCGCGCTCGACCGTCGGCACGGTCACGGAGGTCCACGACTACCTGCGGCTCCTCTTCGCGCGCGTCGGCGTGCCGCACTGCCCGATCTGCGGCCGCGTGATCCAGCGTCAATCGGCCAGCGAGATCGTGGACCGGCTGCTCGAACGCTTCCCAGGCAAGCGCGCCATGCTCCTCGCGCCCGTCGTCCGCGGCCGCAAGGGGGAGTACCGCAAGCTGTTCACCGACCTCAAGAAGGAGGGCTTCGCGCGCGTCAGGCTCGACGGCACCGTGCAGACGATCGAGCAAGCCCTCGACGCCGACCTGGAGCGCCACGAGAAGCACGACATCGACGTGGTCATCGACCGCGTCGTCCTCGACGAGGGCGACCGCTCGCGCATCGCCGAGTCGACGGAGCTCGCGCTGGCCAAGGGCGACGGGCTCCTGCGCGCGTTCCTGCCCGACGACGGCGTCGACGAGCTCTTCAGCGAGAAGTTCGCCTGCCCCGAGCACGGCACCTTCCTCGAGGAGCTCGAGCCGCGCACCTTCTCGTTCAACGCGCCCTACGGCGCCTGCGCCCATTGCAGCGGCCTCGGCTACCTGCAGCAGTTCGACCCCGACCTGATCGTGCCTGACACCAGCCTGTCGGTGGGGCAGGGCGCCATCGCGCCGTGGACCGGGAACCGGGGTGACGGCGGCAAGGTCTTCTACTGGGACCGCCTGCGGGCCCTGGCCGACTACACGGGCTTCGACATCGCCGCTCCGTGGCGCGACCTGCCCGAGAGCGCCAGGCAGACCATCCTCTACGGCAGCGACGAGCCCATCGAGGTCGTGTACGAGCGCGGCGGGCGCGAGACCATGCGCTTCCGCGCCGAGTTCGAGGGGGTCATCCCGAACCTGCAGCGCCGCCTCAAGGAGGCCGTCAGCGAGACGGTGCGGGAGCGGCTCGAGGAGTACATGTCACTGGTGCCATGCCAGGAATGCGGCGGGACGCGCTACAAGCCCGAGGTGCTCGCCGTAACGGTCGGTGGACGGAACATCGCCGAGGTCAGCCACATGACGGTGCGCGACGGCCGCGAGCTCCTCTCCGGTTACGTCCTCGACGGCGCTCACGAGCACATCGCCAAGCCAATCCTGCGCGAGATCAACGCCCGCCTGGGCTTCCTCGAGGACGTGGGGCTCGACTACCTGAGCCTGGACCGCAGCGCCAACACGCTCTCTGGCGGCGAGGCGCAGCGCATCAGGCTGGCCACCCAGGTGGGGAGCGGCCTGACCGGGGTGCTCTACGTGCTCGACGAGCCGTCCATCGGTCTTCACCCGCGCGACAACGCGCGCCTGCTGCACACGCTCCTTAGCCTCCGCGACCTGGGAAACACGCTCATCGTGGTCGAGCACGACGAGGAGACGATGCGCGCCGCCGACTTCATCGTCGACCTCGGCCCGGGCGCCGGCGTGAACGGCGGCCGGGTGGTCGCCGCGGCTCCGCCGGAGGCGCTGTCTCAGGATCCCGTCTCGCTCACCGCCAAGTACCTCCGCGGCGAGCTCAGGATCGAGGTGCCCGCCAAGCGCCGCGAGGGCAACGGCAAGGTCCTCACCATCCAGGGGGCGCGGGAACACAACCTGAAGGGCATCGACGTCGACATCCCGCTCGGCACGCTGACCTGCGTGACGGGCGCCTCGGGCTCCGGCAAGTCGACCCTCGTGCACGGCATCCTCCACGCGTCGCTCGCCAAGCAGCTCTACCGCGCCAAGGCGCAGCCGGGAGCGCACACGCGCATCAAGGGCGCCGAGAACATCGACAAGGTCATCGAGATAGACCAGTCGCCCATCGGCCGGACCCCAAGATCGAACCCGGCCACCTACACGGGCATCTTCACCGACATCCGCGACCTGTTCACGCGCGCACCGGAGGCCCGCAAGCGCGGCTACAAGCCCGGCCGCTTCTCCTTCAACGTGAAGGGGGGCCGCTGCGAGGCGTGTAAGGGCGACGGCACCGTCAAGGTGGAGATGTACTTCCTCCCCGACGTCTACGTGCCGTGCGAGGTGTGCAAGGGCGCGCGCTACAACCGCGAGACGCTCGAGGTGAAGATCCGCGGCAAGTCGATCGCCGACGTGCTCAACATGACCACGGACGAGGGCCTCGAGTTCTTCGAGAACATCCCCACCATCGCCCGCAAGCTCCAGCTCATGCAGGACGTGGGCCTGGGCTACCTGCGCATCGGCCAGCCGTCCCCCACACTGTCGGGCGGCGAGGCGCAACGCGTGAAGCTCGCCAGCGAACTGGGGCGGCGCGGCACGGGCCAGACGCTCTACATCCTCGACGAGCCCACCACGGGCCTGCACTTCGACGACACCCGCAAGCTGCTCGACGTCCTCCACCGCCTGGTGGAGCAGGGCAACACGCTGGTGGTGATCGAGCACAACCTCGACGTGATCAAGACTGCCGACTGGATCATCGACCTGGGGCCGGACGGCGGTGACCGCGGCGGCACGATCGTTGCCACCGGCACGCCCGAGGAGGTCGCCGAAGTGGCTGCCAGCTCCACCGGCCAGTTCCTGCGCCGCGTCCCCGAGGTGAGGGCGCGGCTCCGCGAGGTGGCCGACGTCGCCTGACCGGCGGGCGGCACAGTAGGATGCGAGTCGGTCCAGGCCGCCCCCGACCAGTGGGCGGCCGCCGCAGCGACGATCGGAGCGCACGATGATCCGCACCGCCCCAATGCCGCAGCGCCTGTTCGCCGGGCTGTTCTTCTTCCTGGCGGCAGTGGTGTGCGCGGCGGCGCCCATGCCCATCATGTTCCGCAGCCTGGGCATAGCCTTGTCGGCCTACCTGGCGTTCGCGGCGGCCGGCATGCCGGCCGCCTACCTGGCCGCGCTGCTGGCGCCGCCGGTGGGGCTCATCGGCGGCGACCCCGACTGGCTGGTGATGCTGCCGGTGGTCGTGAGCGGCAACCTCCTCGCCATGCTCGCGCTGGAGTTCGGTTGGCGTTACGCCGCCGTCCTACTCTCGCCCGCACTACTGGTCGCTCCAGCGGTGGTCTCGTGGCAGCTGGCCAAGCGACCGCTCTTCGAGGTCGAGCTGCCGTGGGGGGTGGGCGAGGGCACGTGGGTCGCGCTGCACTTCCTCGTGGCGGTGCTCGGCGTGCTGCTGGCGCTCTACGTCGACCGGCGGCGCGCGGCGCGGACCGAGGCGGCCGCACCTGGTCGGCGGTCCAAGGCGCCGGCCGCGGCGCGGACACGGTGAGCCTGGGTGGCTAAGAGCGGCGGCAGACGCTCCTTCCTCGAGTGGCTGCTCTCGCCCGGTTGGTTCATGCCGTTCGCCATCCTCGTGGTCCGGACCTACGCGAGGATCTTCCACGGTCTTGAGGTCAAGGGGCTCGAGCACGTGCCGCAGGGCGTGGGGCTGGTGGTCGCCTGCAACCACGAGAGCAGCTGGGACCCTCCCATCGTTGGCGTGTCCATCAACCGCAAGCTCGAGTTCATGGCGAAGAAGGAGCTGTTCGAGTCTCCCCTGTCGCGCGCCGTCATGCGCGGCCTGCGCGCCTTCCCGGTGGACCGTGAGGGGCAGGACATAGGGGCGATAAAGGAGGCGCTCAGGCGCCTCAAGGACGGGCGCGTCATCGGCATCTTCGTGCAGGGCACCCGCAACGCCGGGGACGCCGCCGCCCTCGACGGCGCGGCCTACCTGGCGCAGCGCGCCGGCGTGCAGCTCCTGCCGGCCGCCATATGGCGTGAGGGGCGCAACTTCCGCGTCGCCTTCGGCCCCGCTCTCGAGGCTGAGGGCCGGTCGCGCGACGACGCAACGGCCCTGACCGCCCGCGTGATGCAGGAGATCGCCGCCCTCATCCCGCGCTGAACCGCGGCGGCGCCGGGCTGCATCCGCGGGCGCGGATCACTCGCTCGAGCGCCGAGCGGCTCCAGGTCGGCACCGGCCTCACCGCGACCTCAGTAAGCCCGTGGCAGAGCGGTTTTTCTCTTGCCACCCCCCGGTTCCTCTGCTACAGTGCGGCAAGTCTGAAACCAGCTCGGAGGAGGTCAGCATGGCGAAAGCCAAGGCAGCGCCTAAGTCCAGGTCCGCCAAGTCCAAGACGGTATCGAAGGCCGACCTGATCAAGACGGTCGCCGACGGGGCCGGGGGATCCAAGACGGACGTCAAGGCCGTCCTTGACCAGATGCTCCACCGGATCAGCGGTCACCTCGACAAGGGCAAGAAGGTCCAGTTGACAGGCTTCGGCACGTTCGAGGTCAGGAGCCGCAAGGCCCGCACCGGCGTGCGCCCGGGGACCACGGAGAAGATCAAGATCCCCGCCAGCAAGTACCCCGCGTTCAAGCCTGGCAAGGGCCTGAAGGACAGCGTCAAGAAGTAACGCACCAGGGGCGCCCCGACGGGGCGGGCGGGGCGGGCCGAGCGCGCAGATCCGGCGCTCGGCCCGCCCCCTTCTCGTTGGCGGAGGCGCGTACGGCTGGAGACCAACCGCCCTCGGCCCGCGGGTAGACTCGTGACGATGTCCCTTCTCGATCAGATCGGGCCGGTCATGGTCGGCCCCTCCAGCTCGCACACGGCCGGCGCGTGTAGGTTGGCTCTGCTCGGACGCCACGTCCTTGGCGTGGAGCCGCGACGCGCGCGCTTCGTGCTGCACGGCTCGTTCGCCAAGACGGCCCGCGGCCACGGCACCGACCTGGCGCTGGTGGGCGGCCTGCTCGGCTACTACCCGGACGACGGGCGCATCCGCGACGCGTTCTACCACGCGGCCGCGGCGGGGCTCGAGTACGAGTTCACGACCGCCGACCTGGGCGACATCCACCCCAACAGCGTCCGCATGGAACTCCGCGGCGCGGCGGAGGACGACGAGGTCACCGTGCTCGGCTCGAGCCTCGGAGCGGGCTTCGTGAAGGTGTGGCAGGTGAACGGCTTCGACGTGCAGGTCTCGGGCGCCTACCACTCGCTCCTGGCACTGCACACCGACCGCCCCGGCGTCATCGCCCGCGTGGCGAGCGTCGTGGCGGACGACGACGGCAACATCGCGACGGCCTTCTCTGCCAGGCAGCGCCGCGGCGGCCACGCCATGATGTCGGTCGAGATCGACCGCCCCCTCGCCGGGTACGCGGTCACCTACCTCCGGGAGCTGCCGTACATCCACTGGTTGCGGACGTTGCCGGCCGTCATGGCCGCCGACGGGGTGGCCCCGGCCGCGCCGCAGGGGGAGGCGTCATGACGCTCGCCGACATCCTTCAACACACCGGCAAGGCGTCGGAGTACGTGCTGGCCGACGACGTCGGCGACGACGCCGCCGCGCGCGAACACCTACTGACCACCATGCTGTCACGCATCGGCGAGATGCGCGACTCGATAAGGCGCGGCCTGGCCACCAAGGCGCCGAGCCGTACCGGGATGGTGGGTTGGAACACCAAGACGCTGCACGACGCGGATGACGTGCTGCGCGCCCCGCTCCTCAAGCGCGTGCAGGAGTACGCCATGGCCGTCAACGAGGAGAACGCCCGCATGGGACGCATCGTGGCGGCGCCGACCGCGGGCAGCGCCGGCACGGTGCCTGGCGCGCTCCTCGGCGTTGCCGACCACCTGGGCCTGCCCGACGAGGACGTCGTCATGCCGCTGGTGTTGGCGGCCGGCATCGGTCAGGTGATCAGCAAGAGCATGTTCATCGCGGGCTCCACGGGCGGCTGCCAGGCGGAGATCGGTTCGAGCGCGGCGATGGCCGCGGCCGCCATCACGGAGCTCATGGGCGGGAGCGCCAGGGCGAGCGTGCACGCGGCGGCCCAGGCCCTGATGAACACGATCGGCCTCGTGTGCGACCCGGTGGGTGGGTACGTGGAGGTGCCGTGCGTGTCGCGCAACGCGTTCTACGCCGTCCACGCCGTGGCGGCGGCGCAGTTGGCGCTCGCCGGCGTGGAGTCGTTCATCCCGCCCGACGAGGTCGTGTACGCCATGGCCGCCGTGGGGCGCCTGCTTCCGCCGGAGCTGAGGGAGACGGGCGAGGGCGGCCTCGCCGACACCCCGACGGGGCGCCGCGTCGCCCTGAAGATGGCCCGCTGATGTAGGTCACGCCGCACACGGTCACGGCACGCGCCGCTTGTACAATGTTTCACGAGGGGCAAACGTCCCGTCGCCGCCCGTCGGCCCGACCGTGGCCGCGGCGCGACGGAGGACGGTCGAGACGGCCCCCGCGAAAGGAGGTCGTCATGTCCTCCCGCCCCAGAGTGGTGATAGTGGGCGCCGGCTTCGGCGGCCTGCATGCGGCCAAGCGCCTGGCCAACGTCCCGGTCGACGTGGTCATGATCGACCGCAACAACTTCCACACGTTCCAACCCCTCCTCTACCAGGTGGCCACCGCCGCGCTCGATAGCGGCGACATCGCCTACCAGGTGCGGGGCATCTTCCACCACCAGGCCAACTTCCGCTTCCGCCAGGGCGAGGTGGTGGGCTTCGATACGGCGGCTCACGAGCTGGTACTGCAGGGCGGCGACCGCGTCTCGTACGACTACCTCGTGCTCGCCGCCGGCGCCGTCTACCACGACTTCGGCACCCCCGGCGTGCGGGAGAACGCCTTCGTGCTCAAGAGCCTCGAGCGCGCGGGCGTGCTGCGCTCTCACATCCTCAGGCGCTTCGAGGCGGCCGCCACCGACCACGCGCTCGTCGAGAAGGGTGCCCTCACCGTCGTCATCGTGGGCGCCGGGCCGACCGGCGTCGAGATGGCGGGTGCGCTCGTCGAGCTGTTCGACCGGGTGCTCGGCCGCGACTACCCGGAGCTCGACATGCGCCTGGCGCGGGTGGTCGTGGTGGAGGCGGGCGACGCGGTCCTGCCGCCCTTCAAGGAGCGGTCCCAGCGCTACGCGGAGCGCGTCCTGCGCCGCCGCGGCGTCGACGTGCGCCTTGGCTCGACCGTCTCGCAGGTGCGAGCCGACGCGGTGGTCTTGCGCTCCGGCGAGGTCATACCGACCCAGACCGTCGTGTGGGCGGCCGGCGTGCGCGCCCACCCGGTCGGCGAGGCCCTGGCCGAGAGCGTCGGGGAGGGCCTCGAGCGCGGTTGGCGACTGAAGGTCGAGCCCGACCTGAGCCTGTCGGGCCATCCCGAGATCTTCGCCATCGGCGACGTGGCCGGCGCGGCCGACGCCTCGGGCCGGCTGCTGCCGCAGGTGGCGCAGGTGGCCATCCAGAGCGGCAAGCACGTGGCCAGGACGATCGTGAGGCGCCTGCAGCGGCGCCCCTCCTCCCCGTTCCGCTACCACGACCTCGGGAGCATGGCCATCATCGGGCGGAACGCCGGCGTGGCCGAGCTCTCACCCGCCCTGCTCGGGCTCGAGCTGCGGGGCTTCCTCGGCTGGCTCGGCTGGCTGTTCCTCCACCTCGTCTACCTGCCGGGCTTCCGCAACCGCTTCTCGGCCCTCTTCACCTGGGCCTACGAGTACCTGACCTTCGACAGGCACGCCCGACTCATCCTCACCCCGCGCGCCGACACGTGGGGGGCCACGGGCGGCGCCCCGAAGGCGTCAACCGCCGGCGACGTGGCTGCGGACGGTAAGCCGGTCGACGAGGTCCTTGCGTAGCGTCACCCCGACGCCGGGGCCCGAGGCCGGCACGCGCTGCAGGCCGGCCTCGGCGTCGAGGCGCTCCTCGACGATGTCGTCGTCGCCCCAGTAGCGGCTGGCGCTGGCCGTGTCGCCGGGCAGCGTGTAGTTCTCCAGCGTGCTCACGTGCAGGTTGTGGGCCCGCCCCACGCCAAGCTCCAGCATCCCGCCGCACCAGACGGGCGCCCCGAAGGCGAGCGCCACGTCGTGCACGCGCCGCGCGCCCAGGTGGCCGCGCACGCGCCCGAGCTTCACGTTGATGACGCGTCCCGCGTCGAGCGCCAGGCCCTTGCGCGCGTCGGCCGCCGAGTGCACGGACTCGTCGAGGCAGATGGGCGTGCGGATGAGGGACTGCAGCTTGGCGTGGTCGACGAGGTCGTCGTGGGCCAGCGGCTGCTCGATGTAGTCGAGGCCCAGCTCGTCCAGCGCGTGGAACACGGCAGCGTCCGTGAGCCTGTAGGAGCTGTTGGCGTCCACGGTCAGCGCCATGTCGGGCAGCGCCTCACGCACGGCCGTGAGCGGCTCCACGTCCCAGCCCGGTCTGATCTTGAACTTGAGGCGCCGGTAACCCTCGGCCGCGTGGCGCCTGGCGGACTCCACCGTCTCCTCCACACCGGCCTGGATGCCGAGGGAGGCGCCGACGGCGATCTCGGTGCGGGAGCCGCCCAGGAACTGCCAGAGCGGCATGCCGGCGGCCTTGGCCTGCAGGTCCCAGAAGGCCGTCTCGAGGGCGGCCACGGCCATGTCGTGGCCCCGCACGCCCCGCACGGCGGCCAGGAGCTGCGCCGGCGTGTGGAACCGCTGGCCGACCACCCTAGGCAGCACGTACTCGGTGAGGGCCGTCCAGGCCACGGACGACGTCTCGTAGCTGTAGCCCGGCACGCGGTTGGCGGTGACCTCCCCGTACCCCTCGAGCCCGCCGGAGTGCAGCACGAGCAGCACCTTGTGCAGGTCGCGCTCGACGCCGAAGCTGGTCTCGAAGCGGAACTTGAGGTCGACGGCGAGCTCCCGCAGCTCGATGCGCTCGATCTTCATGACGGTGCCTCCGGCGGCCCAGCATAAGTCACCGGCTGGCCGCACCGGCCGGCGCCGCGCGCGGCTTGCGTCAGAACTCGTCGGGGAACCGCAGCTCGGGCCGCGCCTCGCCGCCCGGCTCCGCCGGTGGCGGTTGCGGCGCGACCGGGACGACCGTCGCCCCGTCCTGACCAGCCGCGGCCCGCCGTCGGCTGCCGCGAGCGCCCACTGCACCAGTCACGGCGGCGTCCGCCACCTCGGCGGCGGCGTGGCTCCGCTCGGAGCGCGCCACGCGGTACTGCTCGAGCTGGCGCTTCAGGCTCTCGGCTCGCTCCCGCGCCAGGCGGGCGAGCTCCTGCCGCCGTTCGCGCCGCTTCGATGCCTCGAAGGCGTGCCGCTCGCCGGCGCGCCGCTCGGCGGAGGCCAGGCGCGCCACGCTCTCGCTGCGGCCGTCGAGCGCCCTGATCCGGTAACGCCGCGCCCACGGCTCCCACTCGAGCGGCGCCACGAGCCTGAAGGTCCTGCCCTTGAGGCGACCGCTGAACAGGTAGAGCTCGACCACCTCGGCCTCTCCGACCACGTCGAACAGGTCGGCGGCGACGTCCACGGCGCCGTGGGGCGGGACGACGGCGCCGGCCTCCGCCACGACGGGCAGGCGACTGCCGCGGGCCCTCACGGCCAGCTCGATCAGCTGCAATGGGAACGGGTTCAGGTTGGAGAGCGCCAGCTGTAGGTAATGCGGCTCGCGCGCGGTCCCCGGGCCGAGCTCGCGCCCGAACGCCCCGTCTCGCTCGTCGGTCCCGCCCTCCTCGCCGCCCACCCTGATCTCACCGTGCGAGATCATCATCTCGGGCAGCAGGCGGCCGCGGCGCCGGCGCCGGCGCCAGATCACCGCCACGGCGACCAGGACGACGGCCGCAGCCAGCAGCCACGCCAGGCCGCCCCACTCGCCCGGGTCGACGGTGCCGCCGGCCACGCCGGCCAGCGCGTCCCGCAGCCAGGCTACGACGGTCCGGAACGTTCCGGCCACCGCGTTCGCGGCAAGTTCGACGAAGCGCACCATCCACCCTCATTCTGCCCGGACGGACCGGACGCCGGAGTCTAGCCGCCAACATGGTGAGAACGTTGCCGCCGGGCCCCGCGGTAGCATCGCCGCGTGAGTGCCTCCGGCTCGTCGTGGGTCGTCACGGCCGACGGCTCGCGCACCCTCGTCGGTGCGGGGGGCGAGGGTTACAAGTCGCGCCACGGTGCACTGACTGAGGCGTTGAGCGTCTACCTGGCGGGCAGCGGCGTGGGCCGTCGCCTCGCCGCCGGCGTGCGCACGCGCGTTCTGGAGGTCGGGTTCGGGGCGGGGCTCAACTTCCTCGTCACCGCCGCGGCCGCGGCTGCCGGCGGCGCCTCGCTGGAGTACCTGGCGCTGGAACTGGCGCCGCCACCGGCGCGGGTCCTGGCGGCGCTCGGCTACGAGGAGCTGCTCGCGCCGTCGACCGCTCCCGCCGCGCTCCTCGCCTGGCGGGCCGCCCTGGGGGAGACGCTACCGGGCGGCTGGCACAGGTTGGTGCACGACCAGGTGACCCTCGACCTGTTCGTGGGCGACGCGGTCGCCGGCGGGTGGGACGCTCTGCCGGTCGGACCGGTGGACGCCGTCTACCACGACGCCTTCAGCCCGGGAACCGAGCCGCCACTGTGGAGCCCCGGCTTCTTGGGTCGGCTCGTGCGGTGCCTCGCACCGGGCGGCGCGCTCGTCAGCTTCACCGTGGCGGGCCACGTCCGGCGCGCGCTGGCGCAGCACGGGCTCGCGGTCGAGCGCGTCCCGGGCCCGACCGGCGGCAAGCGCCAGGTCCTACTGGCGCGCCGGCCGGCGGAGGGCGAGTGAACGACCCCGCGGTCCCGAGCACCGTCGACGTGCTCGTCGTGGGTGGTGGCGTGGCCGGCGCTACCCTGCTGCGCGCGCTGGCGCTGCGCGGCGCCGACTGCCTCCTGCTCGACGAGGGAGCGACGATGACGGCGGGGGCGTCCGGCGTCCCGGCTGCGCTCCTCAACCCGAACCGAGGTCGGAGCGCCAAGGCGTCGCCTGCGGACGTCGAGGGGCTGAACGGGTTCTGGGAGCTGACCCGCGAGCTGGAGGCCGAGGGCCTCGTGACCGGCGCCAGGCGCGGCGGTGTGCTGCGGATAGCCGACAACCAGCGGCAGGCGCGCGCCTGGTGGCGGCTCGCCTCTGCCACTGACGGCGCCACAGCCTGGTTGCCACCCGCTGAGGTCCCGGCCGTCTACCACGCGCCCCACGGCGCGCTGCTGGTGCGTGGGGGCGGCTGGGTGACACCCGGCACCCTCCTCGCCGCGCTGGAGGCGTCGGCCGCGGCGCACGGCGGCCCCACCGCGCGCGGGGTGAGCGTGACCGGGCTACACGAGGAGGAGTCGGGCGTCACCGCACTCACCAGCGTCGGCCCGGTCGCAGCCCGCCGCGTCGTCCTGTGTCTGGGAGCGTCACGACCCTCGTGGGCGCGGCTGCCGCGCCTGGAGACGGTGTGGGGCGAGGCGCTCGTGCTGCCGGTGGACGTGCCCGCGCCCTACCCCGTGGCCGGCAGCGTCGTCGCGGCGTTCGGCGCCGGGGAGGTCGTGGTGAGCGGTGGCCACACGGCCGCACCTGCCGAGATTGGCGAGGGGGCGCCGCCGGCCGCTCACGCCCTGCAGCGCGCGCTGGCCTGGCAGGTGCCCGCCGTGGCCGACGCGGCGGTGGCGCGGCGCTGGGTCGGCGCCCGCGCCAAGCGGCCCTCCGGCGAGCCGGTGGCGCGGCGCCTTACGGGCGGCACCTACCTGTTCGGGGCGCTGGGCGGGCGCGGCTTCCTGCGCGCGGCCACACTCGCCACCAGGCTGGCCGAGCGGCTCAGCCCCTGAGCACCGGCAACGGTCCCCCTAGCAGCCCGGCGCCGGTCGTTAGGCCGTTCAGGCCACTGCGACGGCGAACAGCTCGTCGGCGAGCCGGAACAGCAGCTCCTTGGTGAAGCGCCTGGGGCCCTCGACGAAGCCCGTCCCGTCCGCTGCGAGCGTCAGCTTGCGGTAGACGTGCGACTGGAACGGGTGGAGCACGATCTCCTTGACCTTGGAGTGCCGCGGGCTCGCGCTGAGGAGCAGGACGGGCTCGTCGGGCGGCCTCGACAGCGTGGCCGACATTATGGTGGTGGGTAGGTCGTAAGGGCGCGCCATCCGGGAGATGTAGTCGACGAAGTCCGCCTGCTTCACGAACTCGACGCCCTCACGCTGGGCCGCGTACTCGCGCATCCAGCCCAGCAGCTCGGCCCAGGACCGGTAGAACGCCTTGTCGTTCTCGCTCATGACGCCATTCTACTAGGCGGCGCCAGCAGCCGGCCCACCTCGGCGAGGTCGCGGGCGTGGCGCAGGCCCGCCTGAACCGCGTCCGTCGCCTCCGCTCCGGGCGCCGCGCCGACCTGCACGGCGGCCATCCCGAAGTCGAGCGCGCCGAGGACGTCGGCGTCTAGATCGTCGCCGACCATCACTGCCTCCTCGGGCGTGACTTCCAGCGCCGTGCACGCCAGCGCGAAGATGCGCGGCGCGGGCTTGCGGGCCGCCACGTCGCGGTCTCCAGAGACGAGGACGGTGCGGAAGCGCCGCTCGAAGCCCAGCGCCTTGAGGGCGGCGCGCTGCATGTCGTCTGGGCCGTTCGTCAGGAGGGCCATCCTGACCCCGGCGGAGTCCAGCCTCTCGAGGAGTTCGGCCGCGCCAGGCAGGGGCCGGTAATCGGCGGCGTACATGGCCAGCGCGTCGCGCGTGAGCGCGGCGAGGTCGGCCGGAGGGCGCTGCTGGAGTCGTTCGAGGACGCGCTCCAGCACGAGCACGAAGGTCAGGGGGCCGTCGCGGCGCATCTCCTCCTCCACCAGGCGCGAGAAGGCGTTCATGTCGCACTGGTGGAGCGACAGCTCGTTGCGCACCAGGGCAAGGAACGACGAGAAGTCGGAGGAGTAGCGACCCAGCGTGTCGTCCAGGTCGAAGCAGACTGCTCTCATGTCGGTCTCAGGTTACACCGGGCCCGGCGCGCGGTGGCCGCGCGGCGTCGCGCGGCGCCCGGGAGCCTCCGGCGAGCCCGGGTTATGCTCGGTACCCGTGTTGGAAAGCGACCTGCTGGCACCACTCAACGACGAGCAGCGCCGCGCCGTGGAGCACTTCGAGGGTCCGGCGCTCGTGCTGGCGGGGGCCGGCTCGGGCAAGACGCGCACGGTGGTGCACCGCATCGCCTACCTGCTGAAGGAACACGGCGTGTTGCCACAGCAGGTCCTGGCCGTGACGTTCACCAACAAGGCGGCCGGCGAGCTGCGGGAGCGCGTGGAGCAGCTGATAGGCGCACCGGGTCGCGACCTGTGGGTGAGCACCTTCCACAGCGCCTGCCTGCGCGTGCTGCGCACCGACGGCGAGGCCGTCGGGCTGAAGCGGGGTTTCGCCATCTACGACGACGGCGATCAGCTCGACCTCCTGAAGGACATCCTGGGCTCCGTGCACGGCCTCGCCGAGACGAACCCGCGCGCCCTGCGCGCCGTCATCGACCGCGCCAAGTCGAACCTGTGGGGTCCGGAGGTCTTCGCCGCCGAGGCTCAACGCGCCTGGGGCCCGGTCGTCTCCGGCGTGCGCGTCGAGCTGATCGACGAGGTGTTCACGCGCTACCAGGCGCGGCTGCGCGCCGCCAACGCGGTGGATTTCAACGACATCCTCGGCCGCACCGTCGAGCTGTTCGAGGCGCACCCTGACGTCCTCGAGAAGTTCCAACAGCGCGCCGTCTTCATCCACGTGGACGAGTACCAGGACACCAACGCTGCCCAGTACCGCCTGACGAGCCTGCTCGCCAGCACCTACGACAACCTCATGGTGGTGGGCGACCCGGACCAGAGCATCTACGCCTTCCGAGGCGCCGACGTGCGCAACATCCTCGATTTCCAGGACGACCACCCCGGCGCGGCCGTGTACCGGCTCGAGCTCAACTACCGCTCCGTCGACAGCGTCCTCAAGGTGGCCAACGCCATCATCGGCCACAACCAGCGGCGCATCGAGAAGAAGCTGAAGCCCGTGAAGGGCGAGGGCGAGCAGGTGCGGATCTACCGCGCTGCCGACCACCGCGCCGAGGCCGATTTCGTGGCCCGCACGGTCGAGCGCCTGCGCGCCGAGCGCGACCTCCCGTACGAGGCGTTCGCCGTCCTCTACCGCACCAACTCGCAATCCCGCGCCCTCGAGGAGGCGCTCAGGCGGGCCGCCATCCCGGCGCGCATCGTGGGGGGCGTGGGCTTCTACGAGCGCCGCGAGGTCAAGGACGTGCTGGCCTACGCGCGGGCGGCGCTCAACCCGGAGGACGACGTGGCGTGGCGCCGCGTCATCAACCGGCCCAAGCGCGGCGTCGGCAACACCAGCGAGGAGCGCTTGGTGGCGTGGGCGGTGCGCAACCGGCGGCCGTTCTCGGCCGCGTGCCGCGCCGCCGAGGAGGTGCTGGCCGGCACGCCCGGCGCGAAGCGGGTGACCGAGTTCGTGACGCTGATGGACGACCTGGCCGCCGCTGCGGACGAGCTGCCCGCCGCCAACTTCCTCAAGTTCGTGTACGACGCGTCGGGCTACGAGACGGCCCTGAAGGCCGAGGGCACCCACGAGGCCGAGGGGCGGCTGGAGAACCTGGCAGAGCTCCTGTCGGCCATCACGGAGTGGCAGGAGGAGCAGGGCGGCTCGATCGCGGAGTTCCTCGACGAGGCCGCCCTGCTCGGCAGCAACGACGACCGCGCCGTCGAGGCGGTGAACGGCGAGAAGGTCGACGACGCCGTCACGCTCATGACGCTCCACAACGCCAAGGGCCTCGAGTTCCCGGTGGTGTTCCTGGTCGGCATGGAGGAGGGCCTGCTGCCGCACCGC
>CAYNNL010000048.1:0-2703 GCA_964398765.1 uncultured bacterium
ATTCGCCTGTCAATGTTCTCGCCGGTCTTTCGAGCGGCAAAAGTAAGAGTACACCCCTGCTCGACGGGCTGTCAAGCACCCCCGGCACCGGGGCCCGCTCGGCCCTCTTCTCGGACCAGGAGCGGGCATCCGACTCGCCCGTGCCAACGTCTTTTGCAAAGCCACTCTCTAAGTCCTGGACGACGCGCGCCGCCTCCGACCCGGGGACGCTGGTCGGAGGCGTGACGCCCACGGCCGGCGTGGCCATCACCTCGATAGGCAAGGCGGGCGCGAGGTCGATGGCGGTAGCATGCTGACGTGACCATCGACCTCAACGCCGACGTGGGCGAGGGGTTCGGCTCTTGGCGGAACCCCGAGGACGACCCGCGGCTGCTGGCGGCCATCACCTCAGCCAACGTGGCCTGCGGCTTCCACGCGGGCGACCCGAGCATCATGCGAGAGACCGTCGCCGCCTGCGTGCGGGCGGGCGTGGGGGTCGGCGCGCACCCGGGTTACCCCGACCTGCGCGGTTTCGGGCGCGTGCCCCTGGCCCTACCGGGCGAGCGCGTGCTCGACGACGTGGTCTACCAGGTGGGCGCCCTGCAGGCGCTGGCGCGGCTCGAGGGTGCGCGCGTGCTGCACGTCAAGCCGCACGGCGCCATGTACGAGGCGGTGGCGCTCGACCCGGCGCTGGCGCTGGCCCTCGCCGATCGCCTGCTCCTGCTCGACCCGGCGCTGCGCCTCGTGGTGCCGACCGGCTCCGTCGCGGCGCACGCCCTCGCTGCCCGAGGCAGGCCCGTCGTCCGGGAGGGCTTCGCCGACCGCGCCTACCGCGACGACGGCCTGCTGGCGCCGCGCAACCGCCCCGGCGCGGTGCTGACCGACCCGGAGGCGGCCCTGCGCCAGGCCGTCGCCCTGGCGCGGGGCGAGGAGTTCTCCACCCTCGACGGGGCCACGCTGCAGCTGGAGGTCGACACCATCTGCCTCCATTCCGACACGCCCGGCGCCGCCGAGTTGGCGCGCCACGTCAGGGACGGCCTCGAGGCGCTCGGCTTCGAGGTGCGCAACCCGCACCGGTGAGCGGCGCCGACCGTTGAGGCTCGTCCACGCCGGACCCTACGCCCGCTACCTGACGACCGGGGAGCCACCATCTCCGGACCTCTCGCGCCGGCTGGGCGGGCTGGCGCAGGCGCTGCGTGACGCGCTCCCGGCGCAGCTCTACGACGTCATCCCCGGCTACACCGACATCTTGGTGGAGGGGCGCTACCTGCTCGACGACGAGCGGCTCGCGCGCCTCGTCGACGGCCTCACGGCCAGCTCGCTACCTGAGGGCCGCAGCTTCGAGGTGCCCGTGGCTTACGGCGACCGGGCCGACGTGGCCGACCTCACCGACCGGCTCGGGCTGACCTGGGACGAGATCGTCGCCCGCCACGCCGCGCCGACCTACTCGGTGGCGTACCTCGGCTTCACTCCCGGCTTCCCCTACCTGCACGGCGCCGACCCGTGCCTCACCACGCCGCGCCGCTCCCGCCCGCGCCCCGACGTGCCGGCGGGCGCGGTGGCCATCGCCGGCGGGCAGGCGGGCATCTACCCGACGGCGGGGCCCGGCGGGTGGTGGTCGGTGGGCACCACCCCGTTCGTCCTGTTCGACCCGGACCGCGCCGAGCCCACCACGCTCCGCGCCGGCGACGAGGTCAGGTTCGTGCCGCTCGTCGGGGCCGCACCCGCACCGCCGCCCTCACCCGCACCGCGTCGCCACGCCGCCACGCCGGCGCAGGACCAACCCCTCGTCACCGTCCTGGACGTGTGGGCGTCGTCGGCCTCCCTCCAGGGGCGGCCGCGGAGGGGCGTGGGTCACTACGGCCTGGCGGAGGCGGGCGCCCTGGATCAACGGCTGTACCTCGCGCTCGCGGGCGCCACTGGGGGCGGGGCGGCGCTTGAGCTCACCGTGCCGCAGGCCACCCTGCGAGCCGAGGCCGACACGGTCGCGGTCTTCGGCGGCGCCGTCCGCGGCACCCTGAACGGCGCGCAACTCGAGCCGGGTCGGCCGTTCGAGTGGCGCAGGGGCCAGACCCTGGAGCTCAGGCCGCCGACCCCGAGCGACGCGCTGGCCGGCGTGCCGCTCCTGGCGGTGACGGGCGGGCTGGTGCCGCTGGGTGGACCCGTCGGGGCCGAGGCACTGACCGCCGGCGGCAGCACCGACACGCGCGGTCACGTGGGCGGCTTCGGCAGGTGGCTGCAACCGGGCGACGTCCTGGCCGCGGCCACCTCGCGGGGGCCGGAGGGCCGGCGGTCGGCCAGTTGGCCGCGCATGGACGTGCTCGGCCGCTACCCTGCCCGCCTCACCCTCCGCCTCCACCCCGGGCCGCTGCATCTGGGGGCAGAGTTCGCGGCCCTGCAGTCGCGCGCGTTCGTGGTGGCCGAGCGGAGCAGGATGGGCGTAAGACTCGAGCCGGTCGCCGGGGCCGAAGAGGCTCCCCCGGCCGCGTCGCTGCCGTCCACCGGCGTGCCCGCCGGCGCGGTCCAGCTGCCGCCCGACGGACGGCCGGTGGTGCTCCTCGCGGACAGGGGCCGCACGGGCGGCTACCCCGTGGCGGGCGTGGTGGACCGCCGCGACCTGGCGGCGCTGGCGCAAGCGCGACCCGGCACGCCCGTGACGTTCGCGGTGCCCCGGTGGAGCGTCAGGTAGGGAGCTGCCCGGCGCCGGCATCGGCGCCGGGCTGG
>CAYNNL010000048.1:2803-15450 GCA_964398765.1 uncultured bacterium
CGCGTGCTCGGGGTGCCCCACCGAGCGCGGCCTGCGCCCGAAGGCGGCGGGCGTGCTGTCCTCGCGCAGGTTCGCGCCTATCAGGTAGACGTGGTCGCCGGCCTCGAACACGGTCCCGCCGCGCGGCGTCACGAGCCTGCCCTCTCGCAGGACGGCGGCGATCACGACCTCGCGCGGGAGCGACAGGTCGGCGATGCGTTTGCCCACCGCGCGGTTGTCGGGTCCAACGAAGACCGCCAGGACGGCGGCGCCCTTGGGCGCCTCGCCCCCCAGCTCGAGCTTCAGCTTGGGGGGCGGGGGTTCGACCTTGGCGAGCCCGAGCCGCCGCGCGAGCGGCGACAGGGTGAAACCCTGCAGCAGCGTGCCGACGATGACGACCACGACCACCACGTCGAAGATGACGTCGGCGCCCTCCACCCGCTGCATGAGCGGCACCATGGCGAGGATGATGGGGACGGCGCCCTTCAGCCCCGCCCAGGTGAGCAGCACCTGCTCGCGCGGCTTGAACCGGTAGCGCCCACGCGACACCCAGCGGAGCAGGGCCAGCGTGATCACCACGGCGAGGGGCCGCGCGAGGAACATGGTGGCCGCCGTGACGAGCAGGCCGGTGCCGAGCACGGGCCAGAGGCGCTCCGGCACCACGAGAAGGCCCATCAGGAGGAACATGACCAGCTGCGCCGCCCAGGCGGCGCCGTTCATGAAGTTGACGATGGCCACGCGCTGGACGAGGTAGCCGTTGCCGAGCACCAGCCCCACGAGGTAGATGGCCAGGTAGCCGTTGCCGTGAAGCAGCGAGGTGGCGCCGAAGGCGAAGAGCCCGCCGGCCAGCGCGAGGACCGGGTAGAGGCCCACGTTCACGAGCTCGACCTTGTTGATGAGCAGCTTGAGGAGCCAGCCGAAACCGACCCCGAGAGCCGCGCCCAGGACCAGCTCGACGGCGACCGACCCGGCCATCGCCAGGTAGTTCACCTGGTGGTGGCCGTTGATGGCCTGCACGAGCGCGAGCGTGAGGAGCACCGCCATCGGGTCGTTGGTGCCCGACTCGGTCTCGAGCGTGCCGCGCAGGCGCTTGGGCAGGCCGCGACCGCGCAGGGAGCTGAAGACGGCGGCGGCGTCCGTGCTCGACATGACGGCGCCGAGCAGCATGCTGGTGAGCCAGTCGAGGTCGGTGAGCGCATGGGCCGCCAGGCCGATGAAGACCATGGTGAGCAGCGTGCCGAGGGTGGCCAGGGCCGAGGCGGGCACGATGGCCGCGCGGAAGATGCGCATGCGCGTGTCGAGGCCGCCGTAGAAGAGGATGAAGGCGAGCGCGACCACGCCGACGTAGTAGCTGACCTCGAAGTTGGAGAACTCGATCCCGATGGGCCCGCCCGAGCCGGCCAGCATGCCGACGCCCACGAACAGCACCAGCGCCGGGACCCCGAACCGCTGCCCGAGCCGCGTGCTGATTATGGCCACCACGCCGAGCGCGGCCGCTATCACGATCGCCAGTTCCACCATCTCAATGCTACGCGGCGGAAGGGCGGCGCACCCCGTGAAGTCACACGAAGCGCCCCGAGCGACGTCAGGCTCTACACTGGGACCATGAAGGCTGTGGCCCTGATCGCACACGACCGGAAGAAGGCCGAGCTGGCGGCGTTCGTCGCCGACCGCGCCGACACCCTGTCGCGCTTCCCCCGCATCGCCACCGGCACCACGGGCCGCACCCTCTTCGAGCGCACGGGGCTGGAGATCGAACGCATGGCGTCGGGCCCGATCGGCGGCGACCTCCAGGTGGGCGCGAGGATCACCGAGGGTCGGGTGCTGGCCGTCATCTTCTTCCGCGACCCCCTCACGGCCCAGCCGCACGAGCCCGACATCTCGGCGCTGCTGCGCATCTGCGACGTGCACAGCGTGCCGCTCGCCACCAACCTGGCCACGGCCGAGGCGGTCGTGGCGTGGCTCGACACTCTGCTGGCAGACCCGGCGGAGCTGGCCGAGTACGCCGCGGGTCCCGATGAGAAGCCGGGAGCGGCCGCACCGTGAACAAGGAGCTCATCGAACGCTTCCTCAAGGACATGCGCGAGCGCCACGCCGCTCAGATCGACGCGGTCGCCCTGCCCGACGGCACGAGCGACTTCATCGAGGACCTGGTGGCGGAGCACGACGCCGACACCCTCGTGTTCATGATCAAGCTGTCGTACCTGATGGGCCTGCAGACGGGCTTCTCGGCCGCGCTGGCCGGCGCCTCGGGGCCCGAACCCGAGCCGGGCCGCGGGCCGCTGCAGGCCTGAGCCCACCGGGCCGCTTGCCGGGCGGGCGCGGTGCGCAGCCGGCGCCCCACGGCGGCGCGGGCCGCGCCGGCGCCTGACGCTCACCGCCTCGGCCTGCGCCGCCTACCCTGCCGACTCCTCCAACACGACCTCGTAAGCCACGCTCGCCTTCAGGCTGAGGCCAACGGAGCAGTACTTCTCGGTGGCCAGCTGCACGAAGCGCTCCGCCGTGGCCTGGTCGAGACCGGGCACGTCGAACACGTGCCGCGCCGTGATCCTCTCGAAGGGCGACGGGGTGGTGTCGGGGCGCGCGCCGGTGATCTCGACGCGGTAGGCGTTGGGGCGCAGCTTGCGCTTCCCGAGCATGACCACCACGTCCATCGCCGCGCAGGCGGCTGTGGCGTTCAGGAGCAGCTGCATGGGGCTCATGCCGGTGCGGGCGTGCTTCTCGTTGTCGATCATCACGCGCTGGCCCTCCGGCGTCTCGCCAACGAAGCGCAGGTCGACGAGGTGGTGCACGGTGCTGGTGAGGGTCTTGGGCATGCCTCAAGTATCGACCGAAACGCCCGCCCGGGTGGCCGCCCCCGGAACACCCGGGCTAACGCTAGACTCTGCAACAGATGACCACCGGTACGAAGCGGGCCTGCCGCGCCTGGGCGGCCGAGACCCGCGACTGGGAGATGGAGACGTTCGGCCCGGACCTGAACGCCGCCGTGGTGGCCGCGGTCCGCTCCAGCTCCCTCTTCCGCCGCGCGCGGGTGGTGGCGTCGTACGCGGCGTTCGGCTCCGAGATCGACCTGTCTGAGCTGGTGGGCGAGGAGGGCAAGCGCTTCGTGTTCCCGCGCACCCACTCGCGGCCGGAACCCCGCCTCACCCTCCACGAGGCGCCCGCGCCGGACTCAGAGGGCCACCCGGCGTGGGAGCGGCACCGTTTCGGCCAGCTCGAGCCCGGCGTCGCGCAGCCGCTGGTCGCGCCTCACGAGGTCGACCTCTTCCTGGTGCCCGGTCTGGCGTTCGACCCCTCGGGAACCAGGCTCGGCTACGGCAAGGGGTTCTACGACCGCCTCCTGCCCCTCGCGCGGCCCGGTGCGGCGCTCGTGGGCATCACCATCGACGCCCTGGTGCTACCGGAGCTCCCGCGCCTGGCTCACGACGTGCGCGTGGGCTACTTGGCCACGGAGAGCGGCCTACGGGAGACGCTCAGGGTCTCGTCCCACGACGGGTAGTGGCGCGGCTGGCTGGAGATGGCCAGCGCGGCCGCGTTGACGGCCGGCTCGAGCGCCTCGGCCCAGCCCATGCCACGCGCCAGCCCGGCGAGCAGGCCGGCGTTGAAGGTGTCGCCGGCGCCGACGGTGTCTTGCACCGCCACCTCGGGCGACGCCATCACGGCCCGCTCGGAGCCGCTGACGAGCAGGGCGCCGTCGGCGCCGAGCTTGACGACCACGCGCTCGGCGCCCAGCCGGCGCAGGTCGGCCACGGCCGCCTCGACGTCGCTGCCCTGCGCGCGGCCGGTGGCACCGAAGGCCTCCTCGCGGTTGGGCAGGAAGGCGCTCAGCAGGGGCAGCAGCGCCGCCACCTCCGCGCGGACCGCGTCGGTCCAGCCCTCGTCGGGCCAGCCCGTGTCGATCATGGTGATCAGCCCGCGCTCGCGGGCGCGCCGCAGCAGGGCCGGCGCCTCCCGGCGCAGCTCGGGCAACAGGAAGTAGCCGCACAACATGAGGAGGTCGCCCGGCCGCGCGGCGGCGAGCGCAGCCTCGATGCGGGCGCCCGGCAGGGTCACGAGGTGGCCGAGGTAGCTGACGAAGGTGCGCTGGCCGTCGGGGTGCGTGAGACCGACGGTGAGCGCCGTGGGGTACGGAGCGCGCGTGAGGCGCGCCGCGCCGGCCATGGCGCCCTCCAGCCAGGCGCCGAGGAAGTCGTCGCCGACGCCGGCGATCACGTCTGAGTCCACGCCCTCGCTCACGCCGAGCGCCGCCAGGGCCAGCCCCGTGTTGCCGGCGGCACCGCCCACGCGCCACTCGTAGCGGTCGATCACTACCTCGCTGCCCGGCACCGGCCACGGCGCCACGTCGCCCATGAGCACGTCGACGTTGGCGTTGCCGATGACGAGGATGCGCGGGGACGCGAACTCGGCGCAGTCCCCCGGCTCGCTGCTCATCCCTTCACCCCGGTGAGCACCACGCCCTCGATGATCTGCCGCTGGAAGATGAAGAACACCAGCAGCACGGGGATGACGGCCAGGGCGGCGGCGGCCATGATCAGGTTCCACTCGGTGCCGGCCTCGCCGGAGAAGAACGCCACGCCCACGGGGATGGTGCGCATGCTCGGCGACTTCGCGACGATGAGGGGCCAGAGGTAGGCGTTCCAGTTACCCACGAAGTTGAATATCCCCAGCGCCGCCAGCCCGGGCCCGACGAGGGGCAAGCCCACGCGCCAGAAGAGCCCGAACTCGCTCACCCCGTCCACGCGGCCGGCGTCGAAGAGGTCGCGCGGCAACGACTCGAAGAACTGCCGCATCAGGAAGACCCCGAAGGCGGGGATGAGGCCCGGGAACGCGATGCCCCAGTAGGTGTTCACCCAGCCGTACTCGGTCGACATGACGTACCAGGGGATGACGAGCATCTCGGTGGGGATCATGAGCGTGCTCAGGATGAGCAGGAAGATGATGTTGCGACCGGGGAAGCGCAGGCGCGTGAGGGTGTAGCCGACCAGCGAGGCGAAGAACAGCACCGACACGGTCGATATGCCGGCCACCACGAGGCTGTTGAAGAACCAGCGCGGGAACTGCGTCTTGAGGAGCACGTCGCTGAAGTTGGCGAGCGTCCACACCTTCGGCCAGAAGCCGAAGCGGAAGATCTCCTTGAGCGGCTTGAACGCCGACAGGATCATCCACACGAACGGGAACGCCATGACCACGCTGCCGATGGCGAGGAGGACGTACGCCAGCAGGCGGCCCACGTCCAGGGGTGCCCTCCGGCGCCTCGGGGCGGACTGGAGCTGAGCGGCCATCAGTACTCGACCTTCCTTTGCGTGACCTTGAGCTGGATGAGCGTGATGATCATGATGATGGCGAACAGCAGCACGGTCACCGCGGCGGCGTACCCGATGCGGAACTTCTGGAACGCCTGCTGGTACATGTAGAGCGCGATGGTGAGGGTGCTACCCAGCGGCCCGCCCTGGTCCGTGAAGTTGATGTTCTGCACCTGGTCGAACATCTGCAAGGTCGAGATGGTCGAGATGATGAGCGAGAACACGATCACCGGGTTGAGCAGGGGGAACGTCACGTTCCAGAAGCGCTGCCAGCCGTTGGCGCCGTCGATGGAGGCGGCCTCAAGCATGGGGCGCGGGATGCCCTGCAGTCCGGCGAGGAAGATGACGACCTGGAAGCCGAGCTGCTGCCACACCACCACCGCGGCAACGGCGATGAGCGCCTGCTTGGGGCTCGTGAGGAACGGCTGCGGGTCGATGGCGAGCCACGGCAGGCCGATGCCAGTCACGAAGTCGCTCCAGTCCGACAGGAACTTGTTGAAGATACCGAAGTTGACGGAGTACATCCAGCCCCACACCCACGCGACGGCCGCGGCCGGGGTGACGTACGGGGCGAAGTAGATGGCGCGGAACAGGCCCTTGAACCACTTGACGGAGTTCAGGAGCACGGCGCTGAACATGCCCAGCGTCACCTGTCCGAACACGACGATGAGGAAGTAATAGAGCATGTTCCTCAGCGCCTTGTATAGGTCGCCCTTGGCGATGAAGTTCTGGTACATCTCCCGGTAGTACTGCAGCCCGATGAAGTTGCGCTGCTCCGGGTCGACGTGCCAGGTGTATAGCGACAGCTTGAAAGATTGGATGGCCGGCCAGAACCTGAAGAACAGGAAGAACGCCAGCGGGACGAGCAGGAACGCGTACGCCCACAGCGCCTCCCGCGACGTCAAAGATAATCCTCGGCGGCGCCTCACGCCTTCCGAACTCCTCATGGCACCTCCGGGGCCTCGGCCGCGCTGGGAAGCCCGGCGCCTGGCGGGGCTCCCGCTCAGGGCGCGGGCCTGCTCGCGTCGAGCGCGAGCGTTCTCGCGTTGGTAGCGAGGGGCAAGATACTACACCCGGGCCGGCGGGCGCCGGCGTGGCGCCACGCGGCCTGGGTGGGCTGCCGCGACCCCGTCAGGGGGCCGCGGCAGCGGGGGTCACGCTTCGGTCAGCGGTTGGCGTCGAGCAGGAGCTGCTCGGCGGCGGCGGCCGACTTCAGGGCTTCGGCGGGGCTGGTGCCCTGGAGCACGACCTCGTTGATGGCGTCGACCATGACGTCGCGCTGGCCGTTCTCGTCGACGAAGACGGTGGCGTGCGCGTAGTCGAGGGCGCGGACGAAGGGCCCGTAGACCGGGTCGGCGGCGAGGGCCGGGTCGGCGATGAGGGTGCGGCTGGCGGGCAGCTCACCCACGACGCTGAGCCACAGCTTCATGGCGTCGTCGCTGGTCACGAACTTGAGGAACTTGGAGGCGGCCTCGAGCTTGGCCGGGTCCTTGGCGGCGTTCGGCGTGAGGCCGTTCATGAAGAACGAGCCGAAGTTCGACTTGACGTCGCTGCCGGCGCGGACGGGCAGCTCGGTGACGCCCCAGTTGAAGGCGACCTTCTTGACGTCGCCGATGGCGAAGGAGCCGTCGACGATCATGGCGATGTTCTCGAGCTGGCGGAAGCCGTCGCGGTAGCCGTTGTTGCCGGGGACGAACTCGGGCACGGCGAAGCCGTACTTCGTGACCCAGTCGGTGTAGAAGGTGAGGGCCTCGATGCCGGCCTCGCTGTCGTAGGTGACGGTGAGGTTGTCGTCGGAGTACGGGGCGCCGCCGAACTGACGGACGAGGACCTCACGCACGAGGTGGTGGTCCTGGCCGTTGGGGGCGAAGCCGTAGCCGACCTGCACGAAGCGGTCGCCTTCCTTGACGGTGAGGGCCTTGGCGATCTCGACGAACTCCTCCCACGTGGCGGGCGGAGCGTCGTAGCCGGCCTCGGCGAGCATGTCGGCGTTGTAGAAGAGCGCCAGGCTGCGGACCGCGGTCGGGAGGCCGTACCAGGTGCCGGCCACCTTGGCGGCCTGGGCGACGGGGGCGAAGTTGGCGTCGAGTTCGGTGGCGGAGAAGTACTGCTCGGGGAGCGGGATGACGTAGCCGGCGCGCTGCCAGGTGGGGAGCCAGCCGTAGAAGAGCTGCACCACGTCGGCGCCCTGGCCGGCGGGGAGCGAGGCGGCGACCTGCTGCGGGTAGCCGTCGTACGGGAAGGTCTCCTGCACGACCTTGATGTCGGGGTTGGCGGCTTCGAACTGGGCGATGAGCTGGTTCATCGCGTCGACGCGGGTCTTGTAGTCGTACTGCCAGTAGGTGATGGTGGTCTGGGCGGCGCCGATGCCGACCCCCAACATCACGGCCAATAGAACGAGGAAACGCTTCATGCTCCGACTTGCTCCTTTCCGGTTCCGCGCAGCCGCGCCGTGGCGCGCCCTAGTGCCTCGGACCGTTCCCGCAAGGCCTGCCGGTCGGCTTCCAGCCGTTCCGTGGCCCGAGCGAGCCTGTTCGTCATGACCTCCGGCGCAGGCATGCCGATGCCGCTGCGCCGCCTCACGAACGCGCCCGGGTCGAGCGCGGCCGTCAGCGCCTCGGTGGTGAGCAGCGGTCCGCCCGCTGCCTCCACGTCGGCGGGGGTGGCCGAGGTCAGTAGCCGCCCCTCAGAGTGGAAACGCTGCACCAACGTGGCGACCACGTGGTGCGCGTGTGGGAAGGTCAGTTGAGCGTCGCGCGCGAGCACGTCGGCCAGTTCAGTGGCCGTCGTGTCGGTGCGCGCTGCGACGTCGGCCAGCTTGGCCTCGTCGAACTCGCCGCCCTCCAGGCAGCCGGTGAGCAGCGTCAGCGCGCCCACGAGCTGCCTGTGCTGGATGCCGAGGGCGCCCTGCACGTCGGGACCGAAGTCGTTCAGGTCGGTGAAGGGGATGTTGTGGTGCGAGTACGTGACCATGCCGGCCGCGCCCAGCACGCGCGAGAAGCGGGTGCGGGCGTGCTCGAGCGAGACGGGGTTGCGTTTCTGAGGCATGATCGATGACCCTTGAACCAGACTATCGTCCAGCCGGTACCAAGCGGATGCGGCCCAGGACAAGAGATCGTTAACGAAACGCCCCAGGCCGAGCGCCAGCGACTGAGCCACGCTCACGATGTCGAACTCCCAGTCGGCGGAGGCCACGGCGTCGTAGGTGTTGGCCACCGGACCGTCGAAGCCGAGCCGGGCGGCCGTGAACTCGCGGTCGAGCGGGTGGCTGCTGCCGGCCAGCGCCGCGGCGCCGAGCGGGCTCAGGTTCATGCGGGCGTACGCCTGCAGGATGCGCTCCGAGTCGCGCGCCGCCTGGTCCTCCACCGCGCTCAGGTAGTGGGCCACGGTGGTGGGCTGCGCCGGCTGGTGGTGCGTCTGAGCGATGAGCACGGTGCTCACGTGGCGGAGGGCCTTGTCGAGCAGCAGCCGCCTCACCTCGAGGAGCCTCTCGCCCACGTCGAGCAGCTCGGCGCGGCCGGCCATCTTGTAGACGGTCATGTCGAGGTCGTTGCGGCTGAGCCCCACGCGGATCAGGCCAACCGCCTCGCCCACCTCGGCCTCGAGCCGGCGCTGGAGCGCGAAGTAGTAGTCGGGCACGTCCTCGCCCTGCTCGGGCGCCGGCGCGGCGTGCTGCGCCACCAGGGCGGCGCGCGCGGCGGCGACCGCGGCCTGGTCGGCGGCGCCCGCGTAGGCGGGCAGGCGCATGACGGTGTCTAAGTGAGCCGTCATGGCGTCGATGAAGTGGTGCGACAGGTGGGTGACGGCGTGGTGGAAGTCGGGCTCGAGCACCTGCTTGCGGTAGGCCGGGTGCCAGCTCATGCGGCCGCTCCGGTGCGCGCGGGCTCGTCCTCGAGCCGCAGGAGGCGCATGGCGTTCTCACCGAAGATGAGCGCCACGTCGGCGTCGGGCACGTTGAGGGTGTAGCACGCCCTCAGTTGGTCGAGGAGGTAGCGCTCGGAGAAGCCGCGCGGGAAGAGGCTCGAGTCGGAGCCGAAGACGATGCGCTCGGGCCCGATGGTGTCGAGCGCCTTGCGGTACAGGTCCTCGAGCGTGAGCGGGTAGGGCATCCAGCGCATCCACTGGTTGGAGCCGGAGGTGTCGATGTAGATGTTGGGCAGGCTCCAGCACAGCGCCAGCAGGTCGTCGAAGTAGCCGGCGCCGAAGTGGGGGATCAGGAACGGGATCTCGGGGAAGGCGCGCGCCACCTCGAAGAGCGAGAGGGGGCTCATGCGCGGGTGCTGCACGATGCCGCCGCCGCGCCCAAGGAAGCCGAAGTGGATGAGGGCGGGGAGGCGCCTCTCGGCGAGGAACTCCCACACGCCGCGCAGCTCGGGCGCCTCGAACGGGTGGTCGGTGCGGGGGCCAAGCAGCTTGTAGCCCCTCAGGCCCAGCTCGTCCACGGCGCGCCTCAGCTCGACGTCGGCCCCGGGGGCGAGCGCGTGGTGCGCGAAGCCGATGAACTTGTCGGGGTGGCGCGCCACCAGCCCTGCGAGGCGGTCGTTGTCGTGGGCGCTCACGAAGACCACCCTGTGGAGGCCGTACCGCTCGACCTCGGCGGCCCACCGCTCCAGGTTGGCGTCGACCTCGGCGTCGGTCTTGGCGGCCGGCTCGGTCGGTTCCGTGTTCCACTCCATGGCCATGCGGCGGCCGCGGTCGCGGGCGTAGGCGAGGAGCAGCGGGTGCTGCTGCTCGGGCACGGGTGGCAGGCCCATCGTGTTCTCGATCGGGAAGTGCGTGTGCACGTCCACGATGCGGAGGTGGCGGTAACTCACAGCGGGCTCCCTGTCTGTTCGAGGCCGCACACGTCGGCCGTGAGGTGTTCGAGGGCGAGGTGGCCGAGCCCGTGGAGGGCGGCGATGGGGCCGAGCGAGCCCGGCTTGACGTCGACCGCCAGCGGCACGGCCCAGCGGCGCGCCACCGCCTCGGCGAGGCGCCCCTCCGGGTCGGCGGACCACGCCACGACCACCACCTCGGGGTCGAGCGCGCAGGCGAGGTTGTGGAGCACGAGCCTCACGCCGTCGGCGAGCTCGTCGAAGGCGGCGCGGCGCTCGGGGCTTCCCAGGTCGACCACGCCGTCGACCACGACCGCGTGGGCCAGGCCGAGCATGTGGCGTTCCAGCGGGCCGGAGGCGCCGAGGTCGAGGCCTTCCTCCGCCATGCCGCGCATGAGGCTGTAGCCGACCTCGCCCGCGGCGCGGTGAGCGCCCCGGTAGAGCTGGCCGCCCAGCACGAGGCCCGCGCCGACGCCGCCGGCGATGGTGAGGTAGACCACGTGGCTGCGGTCGTAGCCGGCGCCGTGGCGGTGCTCACCAAGGGCGAGCGCGTTCACGTCGTTCTCGAGCATGACCGGCAGGCCGCTGGCTCCGCTCAGGAGCGCGGCCGCGTCGATCCGGTGCCAGCCCAGGCTGGGGGCGAGGCGCACGTGCGAGCCGTCCTGGTCGATGACGCCGGGGATGGCCACGGCGAGACGGGCGTAGGGAGTCCCCTCGGCCTGGGCGCTGGCCACGGCCGCCCGGAGCCACACCTGTAGCGCCCGCTCGGTACCGGGCCCCAGTTGTGGGCCGGGCGGGAGGTCGTGCAGGGTGCCGGCCAGGTCGATGCGGGCGGCGCGCACGGCCTCGCCCGAGAGGTCGACGGCCAGCACGTTGCGCGATTCGGGAACGAGGCGCAGGAGCCGGGCGGGCCTGCCGCCACCGGACGGGGCCAGCTCGCCCTCGTCGACCAACCCGAGTGCCACGAACTCCTGGCCGATGGTGGTGACCGTGGGCACGCTCAGGAGGGTGGCGCGTGAGATCTCGGAGCGCGACGCGGCGCCGCGCGCGCACAGCACCTGCAGCACCGCGCGGCGGTTGTGCTCGCGTACGTTGTCGTGCTGCACGCTCCTTAGGTCCACGTCTCCCTTTCCAGAAGGTTTTGCAAAGTCGTTATGTAAGCCTAATTGCCCCGCCCCATCCGCGTCAAGGCGCGAAGAGCACACCGGGGTACACAGCCAGGGCCACCCGGCGGGGTGCCGTCCAGCCGGGCACCGGGGCCCTCAGCTCCCTAGGCCGCCCCGCCCGCCGCGAAGCCAGAGCCCGGCCGCCCTCAGCACGTCGCGGGTGCGCCAGGCGCGGTGCTCCTCGATCGGCCCGATCCACGTCCAGGCCAGCATGCGCCCCACGCCGGACATGGCGAACAGCGTGTGGTAACCCGTCCAGCCCGCCATCCAGGCGGGGTAGTCGATGGCGTGCAAGAGGGTGATGAGCGGCGCCGACAGGGCCCCGCCCGCGAACCCCGCCACCCCCTGCGTCAGCGAGTACATGGCGATGAAGGCCACCCGCCCCGTGCGCGGCGCCGACCCGAGGGCCAGGTTGAACACGGCCGGGGTGATGGCGCCCCACGCCACGGCGTCGAACACGCCGGAGAGCCAGACGAACGTCAGGTTGCCGGTCAGGCCGGCCAGGATCCAGTTGAGTGGCAGCAGGGCGCCGGCTAAGAACGTGCCGAGCCTGAGCACCGGCTTGGTGCCGACCCTGTCGGCCACCCGGCCCCACAGGGTGGTGGTCGCCAACCCCACCACGGCCGTGAGCGAGCTCCAGTAGGCCACCTGCGTGAAGCTCATGCGCAGTTCCTCTAGGAAGTACGGCACCACGAACGGCGCGCCCAGCATGACCACGAACTGCCAGTAGGCGGCGAAGCGCAGGAAGCGCCTGAAGTTGTGCGAGCCGTACGGCTGGGTGAGGATGCGGCCGAGGGTGATCTGGCGCCGCTCGGACGGCGGGTCGTAGTGGAAGAAGTAGAGCACCACCGCCACGAACGACGAGAAGACGGCCACGCCGATGACGAGCTGGAACGACAGTGGTGCGCCCACGCGGTCGAGGAACGCCCCGGCGCCCAAGTTGGCGGCGGTGCCGACTGCCCCCAGGATGCCCGTGCGCATGCCGAAGTAGCGCCCGCGCCTGTCCTCCGGCACCACGTCCCCAATCCACGCGGTCCACACGGTGCCGGTGGCGGCCTGGAAGGCGCTTGCCACGAACACGAGCCCCACCAACAGCGTGGGACGAAGCGCGTCGGGCAGGTCGAGCTGGGGGAGGAAGACGGCCAGGATCCAGCTGGCGCGGCCCACGGCGCCGAGCAGGGCCGCGACGACGCGCCTGCGGCCGAGCATCTCGGAGGCGAGAGCGCCGAGCGGGCTGACCACCTGGGCCAGCAGCGGCACGCTCCCCACGAGCGCGATGTGGGTGGGCGAGGCCCCAAGGTGCAGCAGGTACCCCACCAGGACGCTGCCCGACGTCCAGTTGAGGAACACCTGCATGAGGCTCCCCTCCACGAGGGAGAGCCGCA
>CAYNNL010000049.1:0-15412 GCA_964398765.1 uncultured bacterium
TGGTGACGCTGAAGTCGATGCTCGTGTCGATCCGGACGTTCACCGGCCCGGCGGGGTCGAGCTTGGGATCCGGAGCCGGGGTGCTGCACGCGGTGAAGAGGACGAGTAGCGAGACGAGAGAGAAGACCGCTGCACCGGTTGCGCGAATCTGGGAGACGAATCTCATGGGGTCATACCTCCGGAGACCTTCATGTTCACCAAGATGTGCTGTAAGAGCGGTCCATGGGAGTGAGAGAAGCTACTCTGCCCGCGGACCGGCATGGGCCATGGACGCCGGCTTCACCCCGCCAGCCAGCCCGCCAGCGCGTCGACCGTGAGCACGGGCGTGCCGCCCACCACCCGGGCCCGCAGGTCAGCCGCCAGTTCCGCCGTCTGCGCGGTCCACTCGTCTGCCGGCAGTTTCAGCTTCAACGCGAGGTACAACTCGGCCTGGCGAGCCTCCAGGCAAGTGGCGACGGCCTCGCTGCCGCCCCCAGGCAAGGGCGCGTGGCGGCGGAAACCGCGCAGGAACGGTGGCAGGAACTCGGCGGCCACGGACTCGGCCGGTCGTCCGCGTTGCGACCTGACGGCGTAGTACAGGGGCATGGCGAGGTCGAAGGCGTACGAGCCGTAGGCGCAATCGTCGAAGTCGATCGCGGTCCAACTCTCCTCGTGCAGGAGCAGGTTGCCGTGATGCAGGTCCGCGTGGATCAGACCGGCGTCAAAGCGTTCGTCGAGCCACGGGCGGGCACGTTCGAGCAGCGCGCCGGCCGCCTCCAGGAAACCGTCGTCCACCGCTGCCTCGGCAGCTCGCGTCAGGTACGTCTGTTGGAGGAGGGTCGGGCGGCGGGGACCCGGGGCCGTCCAGTCCCGGCTGTGGGCCTGCAGGCGCCCGAGCAGCGCTCCCCAGGCCTCGGTTCGCTCGGCGGTCCAGTCGGCCGGGCCCGCCAGCCTCCCTGGTGCCCGTCTGTACGCCACCACCACCGTGGGTCCGCCGGGTCCCGGGAGCGTCTCCACGTACCGCCCTCGCGCCGAGGGAAGAGGAGCCGCGACTGGCACGCCCGCCTCCGCAAGGGCCAGCAGCCAGTCGACCTCGGCCTGGACTTGTTCGGGCGTGCGGTGGGCGGGCGCCATGACCTTGAGCACCGCCGGCTCGCCGGCCACGGTCAGCGCGTAGACGTCGCTCTCGAAGGCTCCCAGCGCCGTGGTGTCGGCGGCGGAGCAGCCGTAGAGCGCGGTCGTGGCATCGAGAAGTTGAGGGTTGGAGGCGGCGGCCACGCATCTGTGTACAACGGCGGCGCGCCGGCTGTGAAGTGAGGATCCGGGCGCTAACCCTCGTAGCGAGCCAACTGCCGCGTGCCGAGCCACATGGGCAAGATGGCGGTGACCAGGCTGATCAGTGCCAACACCGCGAGGACCGCCGCGCCCTCCGGCGTGGCCCAGTAGCCATCGGCCCGAGCGCTGATGGTCAGCCACGCGGGCCGCGCCAGCAGGAGGGTGGTGAGTGCCGCGTAGGCGAGGGCTATCGCCATGAACGCCATGGCCCCGGGCGTCAGAGCGAGCTCGTTTGCGTTCGTGTACTCGAACCGGGGGTTGGCCGCCCCCATGCCCACCGCCAGGCCCGTGAGCGCGAACGCGCTGAAGGCGGCCGTCACGGGGGCGCCGAACGCCAGGGCCGGGCTGAGATCGAGGAGCCTGCCCGCGGCGAGACCCAGGGTGAGCGCGAAGACCAGCATGACCGGCAGGGCCAGCAGGAACTTCGCGGTCACCAGCTGACGGGCGCGCACCGGCTCCACCTGCACCAGCCAGTAGCTGCCGGCCTCGTAGGCCACGCTGGGGAAGGCCACGCGCAGCGCCACGCCCGCCACGATGAAGCTCACGAAGGCGATGTTGAAGGCACCCACCACGTCGCGGAACTGCTGGGTGGGCACCGGGATGGCGGCGAGGCTCAGGAGGTAGACCCCGGCCAGTGCCACGAGCACCACGGCCTGGCTCCACTGCTGGACGTCGCGCACGAAGACGCGAGCGTCCTTGGCCAGGATGGCGCCGGTGGGGCCGAGCCGGCGCGCCAGCCACCGCTCCCAACCCGGCACGGGTCGCGCCTTGACGCGCTTCGGTGCCGGCGCGGCGTCCACGCTCCTGACCCACCCGCGCACGAACGCCAACCGCGCCGCACCGGCCGTGAGGAGGAGGCCGGCGGCGGCGACAGCTAGGAGCGTGATCAGCGCGGCGCTCGCCTCGCCCGCCAGGGCCGCCCAGCTGGCACGCGTCGCCCAGGAGGGCGGCAACCAGCCGATGTCGAGCCTCGCGAAGGCCGACAGGAACGACTCGAAGGCTGCGTTGTCCTGCAGGTCGAGCTGCGCGAGTCGCTCGGGCCGCAGGGCCCGGAGACCGACGAGGGCCAGCGCGGCCGTGCTTATGCTGACGGCCGTGGCTACCTCCCTCACGCGCCCGGCGGGCGCGAACCGCACGAGCGCCAGGGCCAGCAGCGCCCCGACCGTGACCGGCATGGAGTAGAGGGCCGCGGCGGCCAACCCGGCCACGAGGTAGTAGGCCGGATGCGCCGCCAGCGCGGCGCCCACCCCCGCCAGGGCCGGCAGCGTCAACACCAGCGGCAGCCCGGCGGTGTTCACGAACAGCTCCAGGACCTTCATGGCGAAGACCCGCGCCGAGGAGGTGGGCTGGGCGAGGAGGAACTCGAGGTCGGCGCTACCGTACATGGTACCGATGCTGGCAACGAGGACGGAGAAGAGCACCGCCGCCATGAGCATCAGGAAGAGCCCCTCGAGGCTCCGCTGGACCACCGCAGGTGCGATCGTGCCTACCAACGGGTAGGCGTAGAGCCAAGTGACCGCGGCGCGCGCGCCGCGGAATATGCCCCAGCTCAACGCCGCCAGCAGGACGAGCGCCCCCACCAGCCAGACGGGCCGCGCCGCGAGGGCTCGCAGGGCGCCGCGGGCTCGCAGGTTCGCCAGCGTCACGTTGCGGGCCGCGCTGCGGGCTCCGTTAGCGCCAGGAAGAGGTCCTCCAGGGTGGCGTGCTCCGGGTGGCGCGTGAGAGCCCGCAGCTCCGCCAGCGTCCCTAGCGCCACCAGCCTGCCGGCGTCCACCACGGCGATGCGGTCGGCCACCTCCTCGGCGACCGGCAGCGTGTGGGTCGTGAGGATCACCGTGCGGCCCTCGCCAGCCAGCTCCCGGAATAGCCGCTTCACCTCGCGGTTGCCCTGCACGTCGAGCCCGACCATCGGTTCGTCGGCGACGAGGAGGCGCGGTTCCCCCAGAAGGGCCACGCAGAACGCGAGCCGCTGGCGCATGCCGTGGCTGTAGCTCTCGATGAGGTTGCCGCCGTGCTCGGTCAGCCTGAAGCGCGCCAGTAGCTCGTCTATGCGTGCCGCGCTCGCCGCCTGGCGCCTCACGCCCGCCACGTAGCGGAGGAGCTCACGCGCCGTGACCTTCGGGTAGAACCAGGCGCGGTCGGGCACGTAGCCCACCGCTGCCTTGGCGGCCAGGGGCTCGCGGCGCGTGTCGTGGCCGGCCACGCTCACGGTGCCGCTCGTGGGCGTGGCCAGGCCGGTGACGCAGCGGATGGTGGTCGTCTTGCCGGCGCCGTTCGGTCCCAACAGCGCCAGCACCTCGCCGGGCCTGGCGCTGAGGTCGAGGCCGCTCACGGCCAACGTCGAACCGTAGCGCTTCGTCAGGCCAACGATGTCGAGCAAGCTTCCCTCCGAGGTGGCTGAGGCGGGGCGGTCAGGGCAGCAGGTAACGCCACTCGTCCGACAGGAACTTCTCCTTGGCCAGCCGCTCCGCCTGCGCCAGCTCGTCCGCCGTGATGGCGCCCTGTGAGAGGCCGTGGCGTGCCTGGAAGGTGGCCACGAGCCTGTCGATCACGGTCTCGCGCGGGAGCTGGGTCTGCTGCCGCAGGGGCGCCACGCGCTTGTTGGCGCTCACGCTCCCCTTGTCGGACAGCTTCTCGCGGCCTATGCGCAAGACCTCGAGCATGCGGGCTGGGTCCATGTCGTAGGCCATGGTCACGTGGTGCAGCACGGCGCCGCCACGGCGCGTCTGCGCGGCGCCGCCGATCTTGCCCGCCTTGGAGGAGATGTCGTTGATGGGGATGTACTCGGCCTCCACGCCCAGCGAGCGCAGGCCCTCCAGCACCCACTCGTCCATGAACGCGTACGAGTCGATGAACGACATGCCCTTCACGAGGCTGTCGGGCGCGTAGATGGAGTAGGTGATGGCGTTCGGTGGCTCTATGAACATGGCGCCGCCGCCGGTTATGCGCCGCATGACGACTATGCCGTGCTTGGCTGCGCCCTCCGGGTCTACCTCGTTGCGGACCGACTGGAACCGCCCGAGGATGACGGCGTCGTGGGACCACTCCCATATGCGCAGCGTGGGCTTACGGCGTCCCGCGCCCACCTCGTAGGTCAGCACCTCGTCGAGCGCCATGTGCAGCTCGGGGGCCTGCGGTCTTGTGCGGATGAGCTGCCAATCGAACTCGTCCCAACGGGGCCGGAAGCGGGCGAAGGGGTCGGCGGCGCTCACAGCCGCTCCCGCGGGCGCCCATCGTCCACCGCGCGCCTGACCGCCTTGGCGACGGAGGCCGCGTCGAAACCCAGCAAGACGGCGCCTTCCGGCAGCGCCGCTTCCACCCGCGCCGCGAGGTCGGGTTCGCTCAGGTCGCTCGGTGCGCCGTCGAGTGCCGCCATCATGGCGTCGAGCGCCTCCGCGGGCTCGAGGAAGAAGTCGCCGCTCAGCTCAACGCCTCCGAGGCGCCCGTCGACCACGTCGAGGTCGACCACCACGAGCTTCCCCCCGGGGTGCTTGTACTCTCCGTGCGCTGCCATGGGCGCGATGATAACGCCCGTTCCTGAAGGGCTCTGTTGACTGGGGTCAATGCGGAGTACCTCACTCGGGAATAGAGTAGGGCAGCCATGGTTGACCACACCAGTTCCCTTCCCACGGCCGCCGCGCCTAAGATCAACGCGGTCCCGGTGGCCGCCTTGAGCCAGCGCGTGAAGGTGGAGGTCAAGACGGAGACGCCCTTCCTGCCGAAGGCCGCGTTCTTCCTGATCTCCGTCGCCTCGCTCGTCGGCACCATCCTCACGGGCAAGCTGCACGGACTCGACGGCGTCGGCCTCGTGTGGCGCTGGCTCCAGTTCTGGAGCGTCGCCCTGCCCACCGGCATGTTGGCCTGGCGCCTCTTCTACCTCCGCAAGGTGGAGTCGGGCCTCGACGTGGGCCGCATCGGCAAGATGCACGCCGACCTCCTCGAGCGCGTGCGGGTCGTGAGCCGCTACCTCGTGTGGCTGCTGGTCGCCGGCGCCGCCGCGCCGCTGTTCGTCCCGTACCTCGCCACCTGGACGGCAGCGGCGCTGGTGGGCTGCAGCCTGGTGCTCGCTGCTCTCATCACGCTCGCACACCGCAGTCGGGCTGCCTCGTTCGTGGCGTTCCTCGTCGGGGTCGTTGCGCTCATCTTGTGGGGTTGGGCCGACAGCAGCGGGCTGACCGGCGTGGCCGCCGTCAGGACCATCCACCTGTGGGCGTTCGCCGCCTGGCTGGGTGGGGCGCTCTTCAACTTGGGAGCCGCCGTGCCGGCCGGTAGGAACAACGCCAACCTCGACGCGGTCGTGGCCGGCGCGCGCCAGCTCGAGCGGTTCCGCTGGGTCGTCAGGACCGCGCTGCCCACCATCATCGTCACCGGTGTGTGGATGGCGCTCCGCTACGGCGGCGTCACCAGCCCGTTCTGGCTGAGCGGCATCGGCCTGCTCGTGCCACTCAAGCTGCTCCTGATCGTGGCGCTTGTCGTCATCTTCATCACCTGCCCCCTCTACCGCGCCTGCTCGCCCGTGAAGGGCGTATGCAACCTGGACGACCTCGGCGCCGGAGAGGACTGATGACCGTCGCGCCGGTCGGGTCCAAGGATGGGGCCGCCGGCGGCCTGCTGGAGAGGCTCGACAACCGCGCCACACCTTGCGCGCTCGGGCTGTTGAAGGTGCAGGAGCGGCTAGCGACCATGCCGTTGGGAGCGACGCTCGAGGTCGTCACCCGCGACCGCTTCGCGCCCTACGAGGTGCCCGCCTGGGTGGAGCGGGCCGGCCTCGAGCTCACGGCGCTCGAGCGGCGCGGCTTCTGGGTCTTCGGCAGCACCCTGTTCCGCATAAAGAAGACGGCGGAGGTGCGCTCACCGAGCCGCTCCACCGACAAGCGGGCCGGCTAACCGGTCCGGCTGCTTCGCTGGACGGGTGGGCCGCGCCTCCGCGTCGCACTGCCCCCGCCTCTCTGCGCGGCCATGACGAGCGCAAGCCGCAGGATCTCGTCCCAGCGCCGCTCCAACGGGGCTACGCCGGTAGACCGCCCGAGCGTTTCGGCGTGCGCGTGGGGCGTGACCTTCCGGCGGAGCCGCTCCCTCACAGCGCCGCGCCGACCCTCGACGAACACGAGCTCGCGCTTCGCGCGCGTCAGCGCAACGAAGAGCACGTTGGCCTCCACGGCCTCGTCCTCCGGGTCGGCGGTGCCCAGCGCCAGCAGCTCGGGGCGGAGCAGGAACACCCTGGCCGCCTCCCGTCCCTTTGCCTTGTGGATCGTGCTCAAGACCACGGCCCCCGAAAGGTTCGTCGGTTCGAACAGGCGGCGCGTTGCCGCCTCGAGCTCGGGGAAGGTGGGCCTGGCCCCGCGCCACAGGTCGAGGAGTCCCTCGGCCGCCGAGCGCGCGGGCGGATCCGGCAGTGCCGTCAGCACCAGCGACAGCGCACGGTGGGCGTCGGCGCTGCGCTCCAGCAGGCGCGGCAGCTCCGGGCGGGTCATGTGGTGGTACTCGAGGCGCCTAGCCTCCTCCAGCGCGTGCCGTTCCACCAGCCGCAGGGCGTCGGCGGGCAGGCGCCCTCCGCCCGCGAACACGCGGCCTGCCAGCAGCAGGAGCTCCTCGGCGAGGTCGTCCCCCAGCACGGCCGTGGGGGTGCCGGCGCTCGCCAGAGCGAGCGCCGTGGCCACGAGTGGCGCGTTCGTGCGCGACATCACGAGGTCGCCGGGGCGCGCCCACGACGGCAGGGCGCGTTCCGCGATGAACTGCGTGCTGCCTTGGCCCGCGCCGGTGGCCGCCGTCATCTCGGGAGCGAAGCGGCGCGCGAGGGTGACGTGGCGCACGGGGCACCGGAAGGAGACCGACAACGGCAGCACCGCGGCGCCGGTCGCCTCCCTGATGTGGGCGAGTGAACGCCGGTCGGCCCCGGCGAAGGCGTAGATGGCCTGGCGCTCGTCGCCCACGAAGAGCGCGCGGGCGCCGTCGTCCACCAGCCTCAGCACCAGTGCGAGGGTCATCCGGCTCAGGTCCTGCGCCTCGTCGACACAGACGAAGTCGAACCGCTCGAGCGGCAGCCCGAGGGCGAGGGGCAGGTGGACCATGTCCGTGAAGTCGACGCTGGTGGCGGCCGTGGCCGCGCCGCGTTCCAGGAGCGGCCTCAGCAGCGCGTGCGCGCCGGGTGCCTCCGCCTCCGGCACCGGACGCTCGAGCCCGTAGCGCGCCTGCAGGTCGGCGACGGCCGCGAGGTCGGCCGTGTCGGTCCGCTCCAGGCGCGCCAGGTGGGCGAGCCGCGCCAGGTAGGTGGCCACGTCGGCGTCTCCCGCCGCGCCGCCCGGTGGCTCGGCGCGCAAGAGTTCGGTCGCCAGCCGCCGGTACTTGCCAGCGTCGGGCCTCAGCTCGCCGACCTCGGGCAGCGCCGCCACGAGGGCGGCGCGCCCGAGCGCGTGGATGGTGGTGGCGTGAGTGCCGGCCGGGAGGCGGAGCCTGAGCTCGGCGGCCGTGGATCGGTTGAAGGCCAGGAAGCACGCCCGCGTGCCGGTGGGCAGCCGGCGCGCCACCTCCACGAGCGTGGTGGTCTTGCCGCTGCCGGCCGTGGCCATCACCACCGCGTGGGCGGTGGAGCCGCCCACGTGTGCGAACACCGCGGCCTGGTGCGGGCTTGGCGCCTTTAGCCCCGCCCCCGGCCCGCCGACGCTGGCTGCCCTGGGGCCGTTGGCGCTACGCATGAGAGAGCCTCCCCACAGCGTGAGCCGTGGGGAGGCTGGTGTCTTGCGGTCAGGGCCTAGCCCGGTTGGGCCGCGGCCTAGGGGTGGTGTCAGCCGCGCTCGGCGCTGCGGGGGCGGTTCCGCCCGGCGTGCGCCGGGCGCTGCCGACCGCCGTCGGTGCCCTGGTCTGCTGCTGGGCGGGGAGCGCCGCCGCGGCCCCCGTCTCGGGCGCCGTCTCGGTGGCCGCCGCTCGGGCCGGTCGCCTGGTCGGCGCGCTGCCGCTGGCCGCCGCGCGAACCGCTCGATCTGCCGCCCGCGTGACCGCCGCGACCACCGCTGGGCTGCCCGCTGCGGGGACCCCTGCTGGAGCCGCCGCGGCGACCGCCGGTCCCGGCGCCTGCCCCGCCACTCGCGCCTTGGCGTTCCGACGACCCGTCGACGGCGTCGAGCTGAGCCGCCGGCCCGGAGTAACCCTCCACCGGGCGCCGCTCGATGCGCATGTGTAGGCGCCGCTCGAGCTGGCGCACGTTGTCGAGGTCGCTGATCGTCACGAACGTGAGCGCCTCGCCGGTGCGCTCGGCGCGACCGGTGCGGCCGATCCGGTGCGTGTACGCCTCGGTCGTGTCGGGGAAGTCGTAGTTGATCACGTGCGACACGCGCGCCACGTCTATGCCGCGCGCCGCGATGTCCGTGGCAACCAGCACGTGGTACTTACCCTGCTTGAAGCCGTCGAGGGCCTCCTGCCGGCGCCGCTGTGAAAGGTTGCCCTGCAGCTCGGCCACGAAGTGGTTGGCCTTGTCGAGCGTGGCGGCCAGGCGCTTGGCGCGGTGCTTCGTGCGGGTGAACACGAGCACGGAGCGAAGCTCGTCGTCCTTGAGCAGGTCCAGGAGGAGCCCGGTCTTGTTCGCCTCGTCCACGGGGATGAGGGCGTGGTCGATGGTCTCGGCCGGCGCGACCCGGTTGATCTCGACCCTGAGGGGGTCGGTCAGGAGTTCGTCCGCCAGGTACGCCACCTCGGTGGGCATGGTCGCGGAGAAGAGCAGGCGCTGCGCCTCGGCCGGCACCGCCTTGAGGATCTGGCGCACGGGCGGGAGGAAGCCCATGTCGAACATGTGGTCGGCCTCGTCGAGCACCAGCGCCTCGACGCCGGTCAGGTCGGCGTTGCCGCGCTGCATGTGGTCGAGGAGCCGACCGGGACAGGCCACGATGATGTCGGCCCTGCCGCGTAGCGCCTCGATCTGCGGCTGGAAGCCGACGCCGCCGTACACGGTGGCGCTCCTCAGGCCGGTGGACTGGCCGAGGGTGCGGAACTCGTCGTTGATCTGTTCCGCCAGCTCGCGCGTGGGCGCCACCACCAGCGCGCGGATGGTGCGGCGCGTGCCGCGGCCGCCGTGGCGTTGACCGGCGGGGCCGCTACCGAGGAGGAGGCGGTGGAGGATGGGCAGCACGAACGCGGCGGTCTTGCCGGTGCCCGTCTGCGCCAGGCCCAACACGTCCCGGCCGCTCATGGCGTCCGGGATCGTCTGCTCCTGGATAGGGGTAGGTTTCGTGTAGCCCGCGGCGCGCACGCCCAGGCCGACACGCGGGTCCAGTCCGAACCCGTCGAACGAAGTCTCGTTTGGCATTACTTGGAGGTATCCTTCCTGGCCAACCACCAGCCAAGAACCCCCAGGGCGAGCGGATAGCGGTGGTAACTATACGCCACGCGGCGTGAGTGCTTGTGACGTGCCCGACACGCGGCCGCCCGTCGCTGCTATATCGCGCAGTATCCCGGCGATGACTTGAGTGGTGCGCGTGAGATGACTTTCCCCGGCCAGCATGGCGTTGGCGTCCAGGTAGCTGCCCGTCCCGTTGTGCCGCATGGGGCCCATTCCAATCTCGACCAGCCGCCCGCTGGGCCTGAGCCGGTTCCAGTGCGAGCGCCTCATCACGCGCCAGCGGCCGGGGAAGAGGGCGCGCCCGTACGCGGGCACGTGATCGATGGAGCCCTCCAGGTGGTAGAGGCGGTCCAGCACGTCGAGGCCCGGCTCGCTTGCCATGACGCCGGCGAGAGAGACCATGGCGAGCGGCGCCTCCAGCGCCCGCTTGAGGAAGGGCGCCGCGGCCAGCCCGATCTGCACGCCACCGCTATAGCCGACCACCGTGATGGGCACCCCGCTCCCGGGCTCGTAACCCGCACGCAACAACGACGTGAGGATGATCTGCGCCTCGCCCCGCCCGTACACCCTCCCGTAGCGCGGGTCGGCCGCGACCAGCACCTGGAACAGGTTGCGGATGTTGATGGTGAACGCGATGAGCGGGTGACGACCCTCTAGCTTGAACTGGAACATGCGTTGCCAGAACCGGCTGAGAACGCGTTCCTCGAGGAGCCCGACGTTGCGCACGGAGTAAGGCATGAGGTCACCCAGGATCACGGTGTTTGGTAGCGCGGCCGACAGGCCGTCGAGGAGCCCCTGGACGTCGTCGTAGTTGGTGGCGCCTACCTTGGCGATGCCGTCGAGGTAGACCACGTACTGCTGCGGCTGCTTGCCCGCGCCGATGGCGCGGTAGGGGCCGGCGCTCTGCTCGTGCGGGTGCTCGAGCCCCTCTCCGTACCAGCCGGCCCACCACCCCAACGTCTCGATGGGCGACAGCAGCAGCGACACCACGAGCGCCAACACCACTGCGCCCACCACGACACTTATCACGGGTTCCCCCCACCGGAGGCCCGCCGTGCCGACCCGCGGACCCTCGGCGGCTTGGGTGGCGCGAGCCCGGCGTCCGGACTGGCGTCGATCAGGTCGCGCAGGGCGCGCGGGTCCGTCACCAGCTTGACGCCCGCAGCCTGGCGCCTGACGAGGCGCGCCAGGAGGAGGAGGGGCCGCCCGACCGTCCTCTGCAGGGTGATGAGGAGCAGGGCGCCGAGCGCCACTGTGGCCAGCGCCTCGAAGGGCGCGAGCTTCAGGCCCTCGGCGACGCCCACGACCGTCGCCGCGATGCTCCAGGCCCAGAGGAGCACGCTGACCGGGAGGCCCAGGTACGGCAGGAACACGAGCAGGCCGAAGAGGCGGGGCGCCTGCCCGAGGGCGACGATGCCTGCCACGAACGAGAACGGCTCGCCGGCGCCGAAGGCGTAGCGCGCCACCAGGTGCACGGTCAGCGCGAAGAACAGGTACGTGAAGGCGAAGATGACCGCGGAGATGATGAGGGAGATGGCGAAGCGCCTGGGCGAGACCCGGTTTAGGAACAGCACCACACTCTCGCCCACGGCCTCCGAGAGGCCGGCGGCCATGAGCACCCAGAAGGCCAGCCGCAGCGCGCTGCCGCCCAAGCGCAGCAGCTCCGTGGTGCCGGGCTGGAACAGGAGCGTGTCGCGGATCAGGCCGAACGCGACTCCCAGGTCGAGCATGGTTCGAACGCTACCAGGAAGTGAACCTCCGTGGCGGTTCGCTCGCGCGGCGCCCGCCTTGAGTAGTGCGCCCGGGGTGTGCTAGCATCATCACTTGCCGGCTCCCCAGCGGAGCTTCCACGCACCCAGTCGAGGCGGCCCGGACAGTGCCTGGGCCACGCGTTGAGAACGAGGAGTAACGTGTCACAGAACGCATCCGCGATGAAGCGCCACCGCCAGTCGGAGCAGCGCCGACTCGCCAACCGGGCCCAGAAGAGCACCATCCGCACCTTCACCAAGAAGGCGGTGGCCGCCGCCGAGGCGGGCGACTTCGCCGCCGCCGCCAAGTACCAGAAGGTCGTGCAGGGCCTCGTGGACCGCGCCATCAAGTCGTCGCTGCTCCACGCCAACACGGCCGCCCGGCGCAAGTCGCGTCTGGCCAAGCGCATCAACGCGCTCCAGCAGCCCAAGGCCTGAACCCAGGCGAAGCGCGGCCGCATGGGCCGCAGCGGATGACCGAGCCGACGAGCCCAGGGCCGTCGGCTCGGTCCCGTTGTGCCCCCCGGTGACGCCGCTGTTATGCTCGCGCTCGTGAACGGCGGTACAAGCCAGGGGGCCGATAGGGCCAACGAGGCTGGCCGTCCGGCCGCGCCGCGCGTGATCCTGGTGCGCACCAAGGAGTCGGCCAACGTGGGCTCGGTGGCCCGCGCCATGCTCAACTTCGGCCTGCACGACCTGTGGTTGGTGGCGCCGCGCTGCCGCGTCGACAAGCGCAGCTACGACCTGGCCACGCACGCGGGCGAGGTGCTGGACTCCGCGCGGGTGGTGTGCACGCTGAGCGAGGCGGTCGCCGACCTCGACCTCGTGTTCGGCACCAGCGCCCGGCCGCGCAAGGCCGAGAACTACCCCGTGCTCACGCCGCGCCAGGCGGCGCCCCGGCTGCTGGCCGGCACGGCCGTGGTGTTCGGCCCCGAGGACCATGGCCTCGCCAACGATGAACTGACCATGTGCCAGGCGCAGATCATCGTGCCCACCGTCGACTTCTCCTCGCTCAACCTGGCGCAGGCCGTGCTGGTCGTGGCGTACGAGTACGCGGTGGCGGCGGGTGCGTCGGCGCCGGCGTTGGCTCAGGACGAGACGGCGTCCGCCGACCCGCGCCACACTCCCGCGGAGCGTGCCCAGCTGGAGGGGTTCTACGCTCAGCTCGAGGCCGCCATGCTCAAGATCGGCTACACCGACGAGCGGCGAGCGCCCGGCATGCTGCGCCTCTACCGCGGCCTCATCGACCGCGCCGTCCCGACCGCCCACGAGGTGGCCGCGCTGCGCGGGCTGGTCAGCCAGCTGAGCTGGGCCGCCGATCAGCCGCCCGGTAGGTTCGAACCACCCGAAGGTCGTTGAGTCAGAGCCCGGCGAGGAGCTTGGCGCGCGCCAACACCTCGTCGAACATGGCCGGTGTGAGGCGTCCGGTGTTCGTGTTCTGGAAGCTCACGTGATACGAATCCAGCAGCGTGAGCGCCCCGCTCTCGGCGGCGCCCGGCAGGGTGCTCAGCTCGTGGACGGCGCCGTGACCGAAGGCGTGCGCCGCCAACGTGGTCTTCATCCCTCGCGACCGCCACGCCTTCAGCAGCGCGTCGTGACCGATCTTGCCCAGCGCCAGAGCCACCCGCGCGTTCGTCAGGTGGTTCAGGTCGTACTTGAGCCAGAGCTGGCAGTTGTCGAGCTCGCTCCGGTCGGGCCGGTTACTCGGCGGCACGCAGCGCACGGCCGACGTGATCCAGATGCCGTTGAGCGTCAGACCGTCGCCACGGTGCAGCGCGTGCGGCTTGGCGGCGAGACCCGCCCGGTGCAGAGCGGGGTAGAGGAAGTCGCCGGAGGCGTCGCCCGTGAACATGCGCCCCGTCCGGTTGCTGCCGTGCGCGCCCGGTGCGAGCCCAACCAACACGAGCTTGGCCTGCGGGTCGCCGAAGCCCGGCACGGGCGCGCCCCAGTACTCCTCGTCCTTGTAAGCGGCGCGCTTCTCCCTGGCGACCCGCTGCCGGTACTCCACCAGCCGCGGGCACAGCTCGCAGCCGGCCAGGGCGGGCGGGTAGGGGTCGAAGGGCGCGGCGGCGCGCTGGGTTGACGGCATGGGGCCAGCCTACCCGGGCGCCGCGCCGGTCCGCGCCTCCCTTAGCTCGCCGTAGGCCTCGCGCACCGCCTCCCTGCCGTACAGCCGCTCGAGCCGACGCACGGCGAAGTGCCCCTGAGCCACGCTCTGGAAGTGGCCGATGAAGGCCACGTTCACCGCCGCGCCCGCCGCCGCCCCAACGCCCGGCACGGACTGCGCGATGGCCTTCTGCACCGCCGCCTGGCCGAAGCGGGCGACCAAGGGCTGCAGGACTCGCAGCAGCAGCGGCGCGGCGTGGCGCGGCAGGTCGCCGGCCACGTGCCTGCTCACGTACTCGGCCGCCTGCCGGATGCCGGGCGCCAGCGCCGCGCGAACGGCGTAGTAACTGGTCTCCGTGGCGTCGTCGTGCGGGCTGGGCCCGCCGTGAGCCAGGACGCCGAGGCACTCGAGCGCCACGCGCGGGTCGGCCATGTCCTCGCCCTCTTCGCGCGCCACGGCCGCGATGGCCCGCAGCATCACCACCGTGGTGAACGGCAGCTCGAGCGGCAGGCCCGCTGCCCCGAAGAAGCCACCCACGGCTCCCGTCGAACCGACCACGACCCGGTGGCGTTTCAGCTGAGGGCTACCTGTCGGCCCTTCCCGCACGCTGGACAGCGCCGCCCGCATGCCGAGCGACAACGACCGGCCGGCCACGTCCATGACCCGGCCCGAGACGCCCTTCGGTAGCCCCACGGCCAGCGCCTCGAGCGGCCGCCCCACGGCGTTGGCCAGCCGGATGGTGAGGGGCAACTGCTCGAGCCTGTCGTAGGCCGAGCTCAACTCCCGCAGGTGTTCCTCGCTCAGGTGCACCGTTCACTCCCGTCGGTCAACGATAGACCGGCGGGGGTCGCACCCGCCAGACGTGCCGGCGGGAGCGACCCGTGAGGTTCTGGCCGCTCAGAACGGCACGGTGAACTCGTGGGTGTGGACGATGCCGTTGTTGCCGAAGGGTTGACCGCAGCCCAGGTTGAAGCCCGGGTCGGCCACCGCGGAGAGGCTGCCCTTCACCAGGTAGATGGGGGAGAGGTGGGCGCAGCCGCCGAACGTGTCGCGCACCTCGAACCTCAGCCTGTCGCCTGGCTTGGCGTCGAGCGCCACGGGCGGCCGCGACCCAGATTGCGCGTCGCCGTCGTCGTAGACGATCTTGCCGTTTAGGGTGATCTTGAGGCCGTCGTCGACCACGAGCGCCGCCGAGCCGCTCTCGTCGCCGGCGAGCACGTAGTTGCTCACGCCCGTGCTCTTGACCGCGGCCTCCGCCTGCCCGAGCACGGTCGACGCGCCACCGTCCTCCAGGACCACCGTGAGCCAGACGGGCTGGGTGACCCCGGCCTCCTCGCTGGCTTCCTGGAACACCGCGGTGTTGCCGGCACCGACGCTCGTCTTGCCGCCGCCCGCGAAAGTGCTCTCGCCGTAGGTGGAGAAGACGTAGTTGAGGGTCCCGCTGGCCGGCATGGGGTCGACCGTGGCCGTGAAGGTCAACTCCTGGCCGAAGTCGAGCTCCGCGGTCTGCGGCGACAGCGTGATGGTGCTCTCCTTGACCGTCACGGTGGCCGAGCCCCTCGCCACCACGGTCGAACCCCCGGGTTGGGCCTGGACGGCCTCGACGGTCACGGTGTCCGTACCGTAGACGATGTTGATCGTGTCGCGGTGCTTGTAGGTGATGTTCAGGCTGTTGGTCGTGAACGGGAAGGCCTTGTCGGTCCCGTTGTCGTCGGCGTAGCCGGCGATGGCCCCCTCGAGGGAGTAGCGGTAGGTGATGGTCGAGACGTCGGTGCCCTCGGGCAGGTGGATGGACGCCGTGAGGCGGACCTGGCCGCCGTGCCCGATCGTGGATTCCGCGGGCGTGAGGCGGATGGTGACGGGCTTGCTCACGATCCTGAACGTCTCGGCGCGCTTGGAGCGAAGGACGGT
>CAYNNL010000050.1:0-15099 GCA_964398765.1 uncultured bacterium
TCGTCGTCCACGCCCTCTCCCACCACCCGGCGCCGCAGGTCGTCGCCCAGCCAGGCGTGGAGGCGCTCGAAGTTGGAGGGGGCGCCCACGTCCATGGCGTTCGACGGGGTCGACACGCTAGCCGGGAACGAGAAGGCGTCCACCGCGCCCGCCAGGTAGCGCGGGAAGTAATCGTTGCGGTTGTGAGCCGCGACGAAGCCCGCCACCTCGAGGCCCGCGGCGGCGGCCAGCAGTCCGGCGGTCAGGTTGCCAAGGTTGCCGCTGGGCACCACCACCCACGGCCGTCCTGGCGCGCCGTGCGCCTCGCGCAGGCGAGCGACGCCCCACAGGTAGTAGAGCGCCTGCGGCAGCAGCCGTCCGATGTTGATCGAGTTGGCCGACGTGAGGTTCAGGCCGGTCAACCGCGGGTCGGCGAACGCCTCCTTCACGAGGCGCTGGCAGTCGTCGAAGGTGCCGGCGACCGCGAAGGCGCGGACCCCCGGCCGCTCCGCCGTCAGTTGCTCCTCCTGCACCTGGCTCACCCCGCCTGCCGGGTACAGGACGGCGACCCTGACGTCGGCCGCGCCAGCGAACGCGTCCGCGACGGCGCTGCCCGTGTCGCCGGAGGTGGCCACGAGCACGGTGGCGTGGTCTCCCCTCCGCGCCAGGGCCGCTCCCATCGCTCGCGCCAGCGAGCGGGCGCCCACGTCCTTGAACGCGGCAGTGGGCCCGTGGAACAGCTCCAGCAGGAAGGTGTCGTCGGCGATCTGCGTGACGGGCCAGTCGAAGTCGAGCCCCTCTGCCACCGCTTCGGCCGCGACCGACCCCATGTAGTCGGGCAGCACCAGGCGGGCCAGCGCCGCCGGGCTAGCCGCCTCCGCCCAATCGGCCGGCAGCGGCGGGATGGCGGTCGGCCAGTAGAGCCCACCGTCCGGTGCCAGCCCGGCAAGCAGCGCCTCCTCGAACGACGCCTCGGCCGCGTGCCCGCGGGTGCTGCGGTAGCGGATCACAGCTCCAGCACCTCCGCCGTGAGCCCGCCCGGCGGGGTCGCCGGCACGACCGCGCGTGCCGCCAGCGGTCGCGGGCCCGGAACGCCGGCGACGGCGTCGAGCACGTCCGCCACCACCCCGCTGGCTGTGGAGCCGGCGCCCGCCCCGGCGCCCCGCACGTACACCTCGCCGACCGGGTCGCCCGAGAACAGCAGGGCGTTGGTCCCGCCGCTCGTGACGAGGGGGTGGCCGAGCGGGAGCGAGACCGGCCTGACCGTGGCGCGCCACGCGCTTCCCGAGGGCACGACGCTGCCGATGAGCCTGACCCGCCTGCCGCGCGCCGCCTCGGCGGCGAGCACGTCCTGCGTGAGGGATGTGATGCCCTTGGCGTTGGCGCGAACCGTGGGCCACTCGAGCGCGGGGTCGAACGCCAGCCGCGCCAGCAGCGCGAGCTTGTGAGCCGCGTCCACGCCCTCGACGTCGAGCGCCGGCTCCGCCTCCGCGTACCCAAGCCTCTGCGCCTCCGCGAGCGCCGCGCCGTAGGCCGCGCCGTCGTCCATCATGCTGAGGATCACGTTGCAGGTGCCGTTCAGAACCGCGTGCAGGCTCTGCGGAGCCGACCCGCGGAGGGCGCCGGCGACCACGCCGATCGCGGGCGTGCCGGCCATGACGGCCGCCTCGAAGTGGACGAGGCCGGCCTCCACGTACGGGAGGAACTCGGCCCACCGCTCGGCCAGCGCCGCCTTGTTGGCCGTCACCAGGGGTCTGCCGGCCGCGAGGTGGCGCAGGGCGAGGTCGGCAGCCTCGCCGGTGCCGCCCGCCACCTCGACCAGGACGTCGGCCGCCTCCAACGCCGTCGGGTCGGTGGTCACCAGTCGGCGCCAGCCCGGGAAGTCGCGCGGTTTGTCGACGTCGCGCACCAACGCGGCGACGAGCTCCACGCCGGGTCGGTCTACCAGCATGGCGGCAGTGCGGGCGCCCACGGTCCCGGCTCCGATGAGCGCCACCCGAGCCCCGGCATCGTCCCGCCGCCGCCCGGTCTGGTAGATTCGTTGGTCGGTAGCGTCCGGCTTGTTCACGGGCGCACTCTATCACTAGTCGAACGCGTCACAGACGCGCCAACTGCAGGTCGTTGGCGCCTGGACGCCGAGGAGAGCGATGCTCCAGGTAGGTATCGTCGGCTTGCCCAACGTGGGCAAGAGCACACTGTTCAACGCCATCACCCGCGCGGGCGTGGAGGCGGCCAACTACCCGTTCGCGACCATCGACAAGAACGTCGGGGTCGTGAGCGTGCCCGACGAGCGCCTGGCCGTCCTCCAGCGCCAGAACACCAAGGGAGACCGCGTGCCGGTCATCGTCCCGGCGCACGTCGAGTTCGTCGACATCGCGGGCCTCGTGCGTGGAGCGCACAAGGGCGAGGGGCTCGGCAACCAGTTCCTGGGCCACATCCGCGAGGTCGCGGCCATCCTGCACGTCGTGCGCTGCTTCGACGACGACAACGTGATCCACGTGGCGGGAGCCGTCGATCCCCTGGCGGACATCGAGGTCATCGACACGGAGTTGATCCTGGCCGACATCGCCACGCTCGAGCGTCGACTCGAGCGGCTGCGCCGCAGCGCCAAGGGCAACCCGGAGGAGGCCGCCTGGATCGCGCCGCTGGAGGCGCTCCTGGCCGCCCTCGGCGAGGGGCACGCGGCACGCGAAAGCGCCGGTGAGCTGCCACCCGACCTCAACCTCCTGACCGCCAAGCCGGTCATCTACGTGTGCAACGTGGCGGAGTCCGATGTGGTGAGCGGCAACCGCCACGTCAGGGCCGTCGAGGAGCACGCGGCACGTCTGGGCGCCGACGTCGTGGTGATCTCGGCGCGCATCGAGGAGGAGCTGGCGCAGCTCGACGCCGACGACGCGCGGGCGTTCCTGACCGACATGGGCCTGACGGAGCCGGGACTCGACCGCCTCGTGCGCACGGCCTACCACACCCTCGGCCTCCTCACCTTCCTGACGGCGGGCGAGAAGGAGGTGCGCGCCTGGACCGTGAGGGCGGGCGCGAAGGCGCCGCAGGCGGCCGGCGAGATCCACTCCGACTTCGAGCGCGGCTTCATCCGCGCCGAGGTGGTGAGCTACGAGGACCTCGTGGCGGCCGGCAGCCTGGCCAACGCGCGCGCCAAGGGCCGCCTGCGGGTGGAGGGCAAGGAGTACGTCGTGCAAGACGGTGACGTCATGAACTTCCTCTTCAACGTCTGAGGAGCGCTCCGCGGCGCGGGGCGGGCTTTACGTGAGCCACGAAGCCGCGCCGCCGGCCTACCGGGTCTATCCTCACAGTCACGAGCGGCTCGCGCGCACGGCGTACCCCGGCGCGCGGCTCGTGTGACGAGGTAGCCAACCGTGGCCAGCCCGCGCGGCATCAGTCGACCCTCCCGGTCCCGCACCTACGGAGCGGGCGACGTCGTGCTCTACCCCGGCCCGCCGGACGAGCTCTACCAGGTGAACAGCGGGCTGGTGCGGCTCCACGCCGTGGACGGCGACGGTCTCGGCGCGACCCTCCGCTACGTGAAGCCGGGGGGGTACTTCGGCGAGGAGGCCCTGACGGGCCGGCCACGACGCTACTTCGCCGAAGCGGTCACGGACGCGTCTGTGGCGGCCCTCGACCCCGACTACCTCGCGGGCGTCGACGTCCGCGCGGTGGCGCTCGACCTGGCCGTGGCGGTGGACCGCATGAACCGCTCGGTGCTGCGCCTCGCCACCCGCCCGCTCAAGGCCAGGGTGGCGGCGGAGCTCCTCGAGCTGTCCGACTCGGCCATCGCGTCGGTGGCGCAGGACGGCGTGGCCACGGTGCGGATGACGCACGACGAGCTCGCGGCGGCCGTGGGCTCGGTGCGCGAGACCGTGACGAAGGTGATCGGCGAGCTGGTGCGCGCCGGGGCGCTCAGGGCCGGTTACGCCAAGCTGGGCATCCTGGACCCCGACCTGCTGGCCGAGATCTCTGACGCCTGACGCTCAGCCAGCCGCCCCCGCCGGGCTCAGAAGACGGGCCCGACGCGGAAGCTGAACACCCCGGTCGGGTGGCGTTCGCTGAAGGCGTAGTCGAGCCGGATGGCGGGGAGCACGAGCCCGCTGAACCCCAGGTTGACCTGCACGCCCACGCCCGCGCCCGCGAAGATGGGGGTGGCGTACTCGGCGAACTCGGGAACGCCGGACGCCCAGCCGACGTCCACGAAGGCCAAGCCGATGACGGTCTGGGTGGCGACGGTGGAGAGCGCGAAGTCGTAGCGGTACTCGAACGACGTCGTTACGTACGTGCGCGAAAGGTCGAAGTCCTCGAGCGTGTAACCCCGGATCTGGGTGGCCACGTCGTTGGTCCGCCCAACCGTGAAGCGCTTGCTGGACGGGTATAGGCCACCGAACTGGTGACCGACGTCGAGCCGCGCCGCGAAGACGTGGTGCTCGTCCTTGATCTGATCGGGCGCGATGTCCGACAGCTTCAGGTACCCACGCACCCCCGCCGCCACCTGCTCGTAGACGTAGGGCGTGCGCACGCCGCCGACGAGGAAGTCGTTGCCGAAGCCGACGCCGGCCGCGCCGTAGGCCGACATGCCGTCGGACGGGAAGTTGGCGTCGGAGCGCGAGTCGTAGGTGACGCGGGCGCCGGTGAAGGCAGAGAGGCCGCTGGTGGGCAGGTACTGGACGGCGGCCGTGGCCGGCAGGGAGCACTTGGTGGGGTTCTGGACGACGCCGCCGACGATGTCGCACTCCCCGATCGGCGGCTCGAGCTTGTACTCGTTGTAGGCGCCGTTGGCGTTCACCTGGAGGTACGTGTCGTCCGCGATCGGCCGCCCCACTCCGAAGCTGACGCCCGTCGACCGCACCGTGTACTCGCCGACCCGGACGTGGTTATCGGGCACGTCGGAGAGCCCGGGATGGAGGATGGTCGTCTGGTTGCTGGACGACAGCGGGTTGTTGTTGTTCACGACGCTGTAGAGCGTGAGGCTGATGGCGGTCGGGACCTCCTGGAGGTCGAAGGCGTCGAGGTACAGCCACGGGATGGAGTAGGCCAGCCGGCCGCCCAGCATGATGCCGATGTCCGTGTTGACGACGTCCACCTCGGCGCTCACCGTGTGGCCGAGGCCCAAGAAGTTCTTCTCCGAGTACTCGACGCTGCCCGAGAAGCCCGTGTCGGTGGCGTAGGTGGCGGCGGGCCGAAGCTGGCCGGTCTGGCGCTTGGCGAGCTGGATGACGATCAGCGCCTCGTCGGGCGCCTCGACGGGCTCCAGCGAGTAGTTGATCACGTCCACGACGCCGAGGGCCGCGAGCTGGCGCAGGCCGTCCACTATCTCCTTGTCGGACACGACCGAGCCGACCTTCGGGAGGTAGCGCGTCACCACGGACTCGCGGGTGGAGCTCGGGGCGCCCTCGTAGCGGAGCTCGTAACCGGCTGTCTTGAGCTCCGTGATCCGCTGGACGTAGGTGCCGTCGTCGTAGGAGAAGTCCGCACGGGTCACGACGCGGTAGCCGGCGGCCTGGTAGGCCCTGACGATGCTCTGGAAGTCCTCCACCGCCAGCACGGACGTGAAGGTGTCGCCCTCCTCGAGCTTGAGGACCTTCATGAGGTCGGCCGTGGCTATCACGGTGTTGCCCTCGATGACGATCTTCTCCACGGCGCCGGCGGTCTCCGGAGCTCCAAGGCGGAACGTGACGCGCACGCCGCCACTCGGAGAGACGGCTGCCTGGAGCTGCACGTCGGACGACCTGCCACGCGCCAACCGCTTGACCTCGCCCAGCAGCTGGTCGTAGTTGAAGAGGTCGCCCGGCTCGATGGCGAGCTGGCCCGGGTCGACGCCAAGCGCCGTGGTGTCTATAGAGGCGATCCGGAGCTCGAGCACGCGGACGGTGAGCACGCCGCCCTCCAGCGTGGTGGTGGCCGTGTCGACCCCGCTACCGCGGTAGCCGAGGTTCCAGTAGCGCGTCGCCACCGCCTGGACGGTGGAATCGTAGAGGGCAAGGCCGAACTCGCCTTCCTTCTTGAGGCCCTGGAAGAGGGCATCGAGGTCCCCTTCCGACAGGACGGTGTTCCCCTCGAACTCCACCGTCTTGATGGTGGCGGCCTCGTCGATGGCGTAGGTGAGGCGCACCGGCACGTCGGCGGCGCTGGTGGCCAGGTCGGGTGCCGGCTCCACGCTCAGGTCCACCTCCACGTCGAACGGGAAGCCGGCCTGACGGTAGAGCTGCCGGATCGTGTCCTTGGCCTCCTCGGCGCGGGTCGTGTTGTAGACGCGCCCCGGCTCGAGCAGGTTGTTGACGCGCAACGCGTCCAGCAGGCTCGCCGCGGGGACGCTGGGGGTACCGGCGACCTCGATCTCGCCGACGCGCGGGTTCTCCTTCACGGCGATCACCAGCACGGGACCTGCGGTCGACCGCTCGAGGGCGACGGTGACCTCCTCGAAGGTCCCCAGGCTGTAGACGCGGTTGCGCTCGGCCTCGAAGTCGACGGCGGAGACGAGCGTCCCCACGCGTGAGGTGACGATCGTGCGGACGATGTCGGCGTAGGCGGTGGTGCCCGTTACGCGCACCTCCACGAGCCGGTCCTGCGCGGCCCCCTGTCCGAGGGCGACGGTCGTGGCGAGCAGCAGGAGCAGGACGGCGAACGTGCGGCTGAGCGACATGCGCGCAGTCTACCGAAGGCGGCGTGAGAGGACTAAGAGCAGCGCGCGGGTGCGGTGACGCGCCGCGGTTATGATTCCGGCATGACCGAGAAGGGCCGCATCACCGCGCAGGCGCCGGCAGGGGGCGAGGCGGAGCTCGTCGCCACCGCCGCCGCCACGCTCCGGCGCGCCACCGACTTCGGGCCCGACGTCGCGCTGGTGTTGGGCTCCGGCCTCGGGCCGCTGGCCGACCTCATCGAGGGCGCCACCGCCGTCCCCTACGCCGACGTGCCGGGGATGCCCGTCTCCACCGCGCCGGGGCACGCCGGCCGGTTCGTGTTCGGCGAGCTGGCCGGCCGCCGGGTCGTGGCCATGCAGGGCCGCGTGCACCCGTACGAGGGGTTCAGCGCCCGCGAGTGCACCTTCCCCATCGCCGTGATGCACGCACTGGGCGCGCGCGCGCTCCTCGTCACAAACGCCTGCGGCGGGCTCGACCCGGCCTTCGAGGCCGGCGACCTCATGCTCCAGCTCGACTACATCAACTTCACCGGGCAGAACCCGCTGATCGGCCCGAACGAGGCCGCCTACCCGCGCTTCCCGGTCATGTTCGACTGCTACGACCCAGCGTACGTGAGGCACGCCAGGGCCGTCGCCCTTGCGGAGGGGATCCACCTGCGCGAGGGCGTCTACCTGGCCATCTCCGGCCCGACCTACGCCAGCAGGGCGGAACTGCGGGCGTTCCGGACCATGGGGGCAGACGCCATCGGGATGTCCACCGTGTTCGAGGTCATGCGGGCGCGTCACCTGGGCATGCGCGTGCTGGGCATCTCGACGGTGACCGACATGGCCCTGCCCGACCGCGACGAGCACGCCACCGGCGACGAGGTGCTCGCCGTGGCCCAGCGGTCCGGAGCGACGTTCAGGCGTCTAGTGCTGGCCACCTTGCCCGGGCTATGAGGGTGGGCCCGAGCCGGCAGCGTTGGCCGCAGCGGGGGCGAGGTCCGTGAGCCGCCTCACCCCGATAGACATCCAGCACGCCGAGTTCTCGCGCCGTTCCCTCGGTTACGACCGACGCGAGGTGCGGGCCTTCCTGGAGCGCCTGGCGCTGGAGGTCGAGGCGGCCCTGAAGGACACGCAGGGCCTGCGCCGCCGCCTCGCCGACGCCGAGGCGGAGATCGAGCGCCTGCGCGGTTCCGCCTCCGAGCTGCAGCAGGTGGTGGTCGCGGCGGAACGGATAGCGGGCGACGTCCGCGAGAACGCCAAGCGCGAGGCGCGCCAGCTCGTCGAGGAGGCGGAGCGCGCCCGCAGGGCCAGGCTGGATGGCATCGAGGCGGCGGTCGGCCTGGCCGCCTCGGAGTTGGATCGGCTCAGGCAGCAGAAGCGCCTGTTCAGGGAGCAGTTCCGCGGCCTCCTGGAGGCGTACTCGGCGGCTCTCCAGGCGGATGACGCCTCGGGCGAGGCGCCGAAGGGAGCCGAGCAACCGCCGGCGGGCGCACGGGCGCCGAGCCTGGCCGCGCGGGTCGCCGCCGAGCCGGAGGCGGCCACCATCGAAGACGCCGCGGCCGGCGCCCTGCTAGACGACAGCGTGGAGCCGTGAGGTTCCTGTCAGGCGCGGGTCTTCAGCTCGGCAAGGGCGGCGTCGAGCGTCCTCCACGGTAGGGCGGCGCACTTGACCCGCGCCGGCAGCTTGGCAACGCCGGCCAGCAGCTGCAGGTCCCCCAGGTCGAGTCCCGGGGTCTCTCCCCTGATCAGACGCTGGAAGGCGGCGGAGAGCGCCGCGGCCTCCTCCGTCGTCGCGCCGGCCACCGCGCTCGTCATCAGGCTGGCCGTCGCCTGCGAGATGGCGCAGCCCTCGCCCACGAAGGAGACCTCGTCGAGCACGGCGCCGTCCGAGCGGACGTACAGCGTCAGCTCGTCGCCGCAGCTGGGGTTGATCCCCTCCTGCACCACGTCGGCCCCGGCAAGCTCGCCGTGGTTCCGCGGGCGGCGGTAGTGGTCCATGATCAGGTCCTGGTAGAGCTCGTCCAGCAGCCTCACGCAGTCACCCCGAACCGGTCGGCGACGTCCGCGACGGCGGCGGCGAAGAGCTCGACCTCCTCGCGGGTCGTGTACACGTAGAAGCTCGCGCGCGCCGTGGCCGGCGCCCCCAGGATGTGGCCGAGCGGCTGGGCGCAGTGGTGGCCCGCGCGGACGGCGATGCCCTGCAGGTCCAGGGCCGTGGCGACGTCGTGGGCATGGAGCCCGGTCACCTCGAAGGCGACCACCCCGCCCCGGTCGGCCCCGCGGGGCCCGAAGGTCCGCACCCCCGGCACGTCGTCCAGGAGCCCCAGGGCGAGCTCGGCGAGTTCGGCGTCGTGCCGCGCGACGGCGGGCATGCCCAGCGCTTCCAGGTAGTCGACGGCGGCGCTCAGCCCCACCGCCTCGGCCACGCTCGGCGTGCCGGCCTCGAAGCGCATGGGGATGTCGGCGTAGGTGCTTCCCTCCAGGGTCACGCGCCTGATCATCTCGCCGCCCCCCAAGAACGGCGGCATGGCCTCCAACACGTCCGGGCGGGCCCACAGCGCGCCGATGCCGGTGGGTCCTAGCATCTTGTGGCCGGAGAAGGCGTAGAAGTCGCAGCCGAGCTCGGCGACGTCGACGCTCAGGTGCGGCGCCCCCTGGGCGCCGTCGATCAGCGCGAGCGCCCCGGCGTCGTGAGCGAGCCGGACGACCTCGGCGACGGGGTTGATGGCCCCGAGAACGTTGCTCATGTGGAAGGTGGCCACGAGCCGCGTGCGCGGCGTCAGGGCGGCCGCCAGCGCGGTCATGTCGACGCGCTGATCGAGGGTGAGCGGCACGAAGCGCAGCACCACGCCGAGGTCGCGCTGCAGGAACTGCCACGGCACCAGGTTGGCGTGGTGCTCCGCCACGCTCAGCACGACCTCGTCGCCCTCCCGCAGGTTGGCGCGCCCCCAGCTCGCTGCCACCAGGTTGATGGCCTCGGTGGTGTTGCGGGTGAACACGAGCGAGCGCGGCTCGGGCGCCCCGATGAAGCGGGCCACGTTGGCGCGGGCAGCCTCGTAGGCGTCGGTCGCGAGGGTGGCCAACGTGTGCGCGCCGCGGTGCACGTTGGCGTGGTCCCGTTCGTAGTAGCGGCGCATGGCGTCGAGCACCTGGCGTGGGCGCTGGCTGGAGGCGGCCGAGTCGAGGTAGACGAGCGGGTGGCCGTTCACCTCCCGGTCCAGGATCGGGAAGTCTCGCCTAATGGCCTGGACGTCGAAGCCGCTCATCGCCACGGAGTCTACCGTCGTGAGGGGGCCGGGCAGGCCGCCGCGGTGACCTAGCCGGCGGCAGCGCGGCGACCCAGCGCGCCGCGGCGCGCCCGACGCGGGCCGGACGGGCGGCCGCGCACCTTGGCGGTAGACTCGGCGCGTGCGGCTGGTGGACCTTTCACAGCTCAACTTCCGCAGCCTGCTGACGCGGCGGTTCGACTTCCCGGTCGGCGTCGTCGCGGTGGTGGGGCATAACGCGGCCGGCAAGAGCAACCTGTTGGCGGCGGCCTACCTGGCCTGCACCGGCGAGGTCGTCGGCGGCCGGTTGGCGCGCCAGGTGCGTCACGGCGAGGAGGAGGCGTACGTCGCCGCCACGGTCGAGCACGACTCGGGGCTCTCGCACATAGAGGTCGGGCTCGCGCCCGGCCGCAAGGTCGTCAGGGTCGACTCGCAGCCGGCACGCGTCAGCGACGTGGCTCGCGTCGTGAGCGCCGTGCTGCTCACGCCCGAGGACGCCGATCTGGTGCACGGCTCGCCCGGGCTGCGCCGCGCCTATCTCGACTCGCTGCTCTCGAAGCTGTCGGCGCGCTACGCGTCCATGGCGCGCGAGTACGCGCGCGTCGTCGAGCAGCGCAACGCGCTGCTGCGCTCGGGCGACGCGGGCGCGACGCTGGAGGTGTGGAGCGACCGCTTCGTCACGCTGGGCACCGAGATATCGGCGTTGCGCGACCGCGCCCTCGCGCGGCTCGGCCCGCTCGCCACGGCCATCTACGCCGAGGTGGCCGGCGAGGCAGGCGGCGAGGGCCTGCGCCTCAGCCTGAGGCGTTCCCACGAGGAGCCCGAGCTGGGTGCCGCACTGGCCGCTACCGCACGGCTCGAACAGGTCCGGGGCCAGACGCTGGTCGGTCCCCACCGCGACGACCTATACCTCGAGCTGGGCGGCGTGAGCCTGCAGGAGTTCGGCTCGCGCGGCGAGGCCCGGACCACGGCGCTCGCGCTGCGGACGGCGGAGTACCGGCTCCTGAGCGAGAAGCACGGGGAGCCGCCCGTCCTGTTGATCGACGACTTCACCGCCGAGCTCGACGGCGACAGGCGCGAGTACCTGTTGGCGCTGGCGGCTGCTACGCCGCAGGCGTTCGTGTCGGGGACGGAGCCGCCGCCGCGCTTCGACCACCTCGTCGAGCTCGTGAGCGGACGCGCCGCCCCCAAGGATGCCTGCCGTGCGTGAGAGGCACGTGTCCGAGCTGCTGGCGGAGGTCTTCCGCCGGGGCGGCATGAAGCGTGGCGTGCGCCGCGCCGAGGCGGTGCTGCTGTGGCGCACGCTCGTCGGACCCGAGCTGGCAACCTTCAGCACGGCCCTGACACTCAGGGACGGGGTGCTGTACGTGAACGTGGGCGATTCCGAGACCGCCATGCACCTGACGCTGCAGCGGCACCGCTTCATCGCCGCCTTCCGCGACCGCTTCGGGGTCACGGACGTGCGCGAGATCCGCTTCCAGGTCGGGCGCCTGGACGGAGCGGTGACCGGCCGGGAAGGGCCCGAGGACGCTGGTGCGGCACCGCCGCCCCCGAGCGCGGAGGAGGTGCGGCGCCTCCGCGAGTCCCTGGAGCGGCTCGGCCTGCCGGCGGACGTTCACGAGGAGGCGTTCGCCGCGGGCAAGAGCCTGCTGGCGCTACAGACGGCCCGTCGCCGGGACGGCTGGGTGCCGTGTCCGACCTGCGGCGCGCTCCACGACGGCGCCGTACGCCCGCTCACGGCCCGGGAGGCGGCGCTACGCGAGGCCGGCAGGAAGGACGCGCTCGTCGCCCTCAAGCGGGAACTGTGCGCGGCCTGCGCCCGTTACGCCCAGGAGGGCCGGGTCGTGTCCGCCGCTCACGCGCTGCGCGAGGACCCGCTCCGGGCGCTGCCGACCCTGTCGGCCGAGGAGCTCGCGGTCGCCCGCCACCTGGCCACCAAGGCGCTCGACGACGCGCTGGCGGCGCTTCTTCCCGCCGCCGTCAGCGACCCACGCCTCGTGGATCGGCTCGAGGCGACGGCGCGGGCACGGCTCGCGCTCGCCACGCTCAGGCCCCCGGACTCGTTCGAGACCACCGACCTCACCGCCCTCGACCCGCGCTTAGGCCCCGTCCTGGCGCTCGCCGCGGGCGACAGCCCGCACCGGGACCGCCGCGGCAGTGGCGCTCACCGACACACCCAGGAGCAGGAACGATGACCCAACCCGTTGTGATGATCATCCTCGACGGCTTCGGCCTGGCCGAGCCCGGCCCCGGCAACGCCGTCGAACTCGCCGCCACCCCCACCTTCGACGCCATCTGGCGCGACAGGCCGCACACGGAGCTCGCCGCTTCCGGCACGGCGGTCGGCCTGCCGGCCGGGCAGATGGGCAACAGCGAGGTCGGTCACATGAACCTCGGAGCGGGGCGAGTGGTCAAGCAGAGCCTCACCTACCTCCAAGGCCTGATCGACGACGGTTCGTTCTTCGAGAACGGGCCCCTGCTGCACGCCTGCCGGGCAGCCGAGGGGCACACGCTGCACCTCCTGGGGCTCGTGAGTGACGGCGGCGTGCACTCCGACCTACGCCACTTGCTCGCCCTCGTCGACCTCGCGCAGCGCCAGGGGGTCGCGCGCTTGCGGGTGCACGCGTTCACGGACGGGCGCGATTCGGCGCCCGACGGTGGTCGCCGCTACCTGGCGACGGTCGAGGAGCGCCTCGCCGCGGCGCGCGCGGCAGGCTGCGACGCGCGCGTGGCCTCGGTGTGCGGCCGCTACTACGCGATGGACCGCGACAAGCGCTGGCAACGGACGAGGCTGGCGTACGACCTCGTCGTCTGCGGCGCGGGCGAGTATGGGGCCGACGACGCGGTCGCCGCCGTCGAGCTGGCCTACGCGCGCGGTGAGACGGACGAGTTCATCCGGCCCACGGTGATCACCGGCGCCGACGGCGGCGTGGTGGACGGCGACGTGGTCATCTTCTTCAACTTCCGCACCGATAGGGCGCGGCAGCTCAGCCATGCCCTCCTGGGCGGCCCGGACTGGAGCGAGTTCGAGAGGTGCGCCGCCCCGCGGGTGGACTTCCTGTCGCTGCTCGAGTACGACAAGGAGTTGCACGCGCCGTTCGCCTTCCAGCTCCCGGAGATCGACGACACCCTCCCGCAGGTGGTCGCGCGGGCCGGGCTGCGGCAGTACCACACGGCCGAGACGGAGAAGTACGCGCACGTGACCTACTTCTTCGACGCCCAGCGGGAGACCCCGTACCCGGGCGAGGAGCGGTCGATGGTGCCGTCGCCCAAGGTCGCCACCTACGACCTTCAGCCCGAGATGAGCGCGCCGGAGTTGGCCGCCCGGACCGCGGCGCGGTTGCGGGACGCGGACGACGCCTTCGTACTCGTCAACTTCGCGAACCCGGACATGGTCGGCCACACGGGAAGCTTGCCGGCCGCCATCGCGGCCTGCGAGGCGGCCGACGCCGGCCTGGCGGCCGTGCTCGACGCCACGCTCGCGCGCGGCGGCGTCGCGCTCGTGTTGGCGGATCACGGCAACGCCGAACGGATGCTCGAGCCGGACGGCAAGCCCCACACGGCGCACACGACCAACCCGGTGCCCTTCGTGCTGGTGTCCGACGACCCGGGCTTAGGGGGTGTGCGTCTCCGTGCGGGCGGCGTGCTCGGCGACGTGGCCCCCACCGTCCTCGACCTCCTGGGGGTCCCCCAACCCGCGGCCATGACGGGCCGTTCCCTGCTCGTCCGTTAGGGCGCGTCGAGCGCGAGCGGGATGAGCGGCACGAGCATCTCGTCTCGCGTCAGGGAGCCGTGCATGCCGAGTGGCCGCCCGGCCTCGTGCGTCTCCCACAATGCCGCCCCGCCCCTGGCGAGGAGGACGACGTCGCCCAGCCGAGCCGGCGTCTCGGGGTGGAGGTGGGCTGGGTCGCCGTAGAGGCCGGCGGCCAGCGCCTCCTCACCGTCGAGCACAACGAAGCGCTCGCCCAGGCGTTCCCGCGCCTCCGTCAGGAGGGAACCTTTCTCGCCGGGCCGGGCGTACAGGTAGACGTGACGCGGCTCGCCGGCCACGCGCCACGCGAGGCGGGAACCCAGCCACCGCAGGTCACCCTGGACGAGCGCCTCGTCTTCGGGCACGAGGCGGTGGCCGTGGTCCGCCGTGATCAGCAGGAGGGTGTCCCGGCGCGCGCGGGCGGAGAGGCCCGCGAGCATCCGGCCAAGGCCGGCCGCGAACGCGAGGAGGAGCGGCCCGAAGGTGGGGGTAGTCGGCCCGTCGCGGTGCATCAGGGCGTCGAAGTCCGGCAGGTAGGCGAACGTGTAGCCCCGCCGTCCGGCGCCCTCCTCGAGGTGGGCGGCCAGGCGCGTGAGCATGTCGACCCAGCCGACGTAACCGTCCACCTCGGCCCCCGCGTTCTGTAGGCGTGAGAGTGGGCTCCTGGCGATGCCGGCGGGCTGCAGGGTGTGGCACGAGACCCCGGCCGCGCCGAGGACCTGATGGATGGTGGGCGTGGGGAGCGCGGCCTCGGGCGCGAGGCCCCAGGCCTCGAGCTCGCCGCCGCCGTGGCCGCTCCACGCGGGCCGCCAGAAGAGCATGTTGGCCACGAGGCCGAGAGACGGCAGCAACTGGGTGAAGCCCAGTATGCCCAGCTCGGCGGGGGCGGCGCCGTTACCGGCCAGCACCGTGGTGGCGACGGCCGTGGTGGAGGGGGCTACGGTGGTGAGCGGTGCCCCCAACCAACCGGGCCAAGGGCCCGGCGCCGCGCCGGGACTCCGGTCCTCGGAAGGCGCGTGACGCGCCGCGAGCTCCGCAAGCCCGCGCGCTTCCTCACCGGCCGCCTCGAGCCTGGCGTGACCCAAGCCGTCGATGAGGAGCACGACGACCCTCTCGTAGCGGCGGTCCAGCCCGGACTGCACGACGGGAGCCCCGCGCCAGGGCCCGTCGACCCCGAGCAGGGCGCCGACGGTGGCGGGCAGGTCGGAGAGCGAGCGCCCGCCCTGGTACGGCGCCACGAGGCCGGGGCCCAGCAGGTCTGGCAGGCTCGCGGGAGGCGGCGTCATGGCCGCACGGTACTCCGTAACCGGCAACCGGAGGCGGCACGCGCACGGTCCACAAGTAGAAGAGGCGCCCCGCGGCTCTCGCCGGGGCGCCTCTCGCTCGGTGCGGCGCTGAGCCGCGACCTACCGCGGGATCAGAAGTCCATCCCGCCCATGTCGCCGCCCGGCATGGGGGGCGTCTTGTCTTCC
>CAYNNL010000051.1:0-14611 GCA_964398765.1 uncultured bacterium
AGGAATTCGACAGGAATTTCTGTCTGCGATCGGGTTTTCAAGGTTCTCGGCTTGCCGACCCCGAGGGGCCCCGGCCGTCTGGCCGTTCGCAAGCGCAAGGGGTAATGTACAGCCCCCTCTCGACCCTTGTCAAGCGCAGGCGAGCAGGTGCACCGGAACGCCGCGGCTACCGACACGCCTGCCGACCTGACGCCCGGCCCCGGCGTGTAGGCTGGGACCATGAAGCGTGACGAACTAGTTGCCTGGCTCGACGAGTACCTGGACGTCGCGGCGTTCGCCGGGGCGGACGCCAGCCTCAACGGGCTACAGGTGGAGGGCGCCTCGGAGGTGACCAAGGTCGCCGTCGCCGTCGACTCGTCCCTGAACACGTTCCAACAGGCCGCGGCCCACGGCGCAGACATGCTCATCGTGCACCACGGCCTATTCTGGGGCCGACCCGAGGCGGTCACCGGCATGCACCGCGCGCGGATCAAGTTCCTCCTCGACCACGACCTGAGCCTCTACGCCTGCCACCTCCCGCTCGACGCCCACCGAGAGGTCGGCAACAACTGGGGGCTGGCCCGAGCGTTAGGGATGACGGACCTGAAGCCCTTCGGGATGCACAAGAACGTCGCCATCGGCGTGAAGGGCACCTTCGAGAACCCGCGCCCTCTCCGGGAGCTCGCGGAGGAGCTCGAGGCGAAGCTCGGCGAACAGGTACTGGTGCACGCGGGCGGCCCCGACCCGGTGAACAGCCTGGGGATCGTCTCCGGCGGCGCGGCCTGGGACCTCGTCGCGGCCGCGGACGAGGGCCTCGACGCGTTCCTGACAGGGGAACCGCGGCACGAGGTCTTCTATCACGCCTTCGAGCGGGGGATAAACGGGCTGTTCGGCGGTCACTACATGACGGAGACGGTCGGCGTGAACCTGTTGGCGCAGCGGCTCGAGGAGCGGTTCGGCCTGACCACGGAGTTCGTCCTCATGCCCACCGGGCTCTGATGGCCGGGGCCGACGCGGCCCCCGGCCGGGGGCGCTTCGTGGTGTTCGAGGGTCCCGAGGGCGCCGGCAAGTCGACCCAGCTCGCCATGCTCGCGGCGCGCCTGCGGGGGCTAGGGCTCGAGCCGCTCTTCACACGCGAGCCCGGCGGCACGCCGGCGGGAGAGGCGATACGGCACGTGGTCCTCGACCCCGCGCTCCGCGTCGACGCCCTGACGGAGTTCCTCCTGTACTCGGCCGCCCGGGCGCAGCACGTCGCCGAGGTCATCGCCCCCGCGCTCGCGGCGGGCCTGAACGTCGTGTCCGACCGCTTCACGGCAGCCTCCGTCGCCTACCAGGGACACGGCCGCGGCCTGGACCTCGTGCTCGTCGAGGAGCTCAACCAACGGGTCACCGGCGGCCTGAAGCCGACGCTAACGGTCCTGCTCGACGTCGAGCCTGGGCTTGGCCTGGACCGCGCGTCGGCGCGCTCGGAGAGCGACCGGCTCGAGGCAGAGGGGCTCGACTTCCACCACCGGGTGCGGCAAGGCTTCCTCGCTCAGGCGGGCCGTCAGGCGGGAGGACCGTGGGTGACCATCGACGCCTCGCGCGCGCCTTCCGCCGTGGCCGCCGACGTGTGGCGCGCCGTGGCTCCCGTCCTCGCCCCGGCCACGGTCCGGCCGTGAGGGCGCGCCTCTCCGGGTGGGTACTCTCGCTGACCGCGGCCGCGTCGCTGCTCGCCGGGTGCGCACGGCAGGGACCAGAGCGGCTCACGGTCGAGGTCCTCGCCAAGCACCCACACGACAGCACGGCGTTCACGCAGGGGCTCTTGCTTCACGGCGGGTTCCTCTACGAGAGCACGGGCCTGCAGGGCGCCTCCAGCGTCCGGCAGACGACCCTCGAAGGCGAGGTCGTCAGGATCCGGCCCCTCGCGAGCAGCCTCTTCGGCGAGGGGCTCGCGCTCGTCGGAGACGAACTCTTGCAGCTGACCTGGCAGGACGGACTCCTGCTGCGCTACGACCTGGACACGTTCGAGCCGACCGGGAACCAGCGCTACGAGGGGGAGGGTTGGGGGCTGTGCTTCGACGGCACGGCGCTCTGGATGAGCGACGGGAGCGCCGGCCTCGTGCGCCGCGCGCCTGGCGACTTCGCCGTGCTGGGTCGGGTGGAGGTGCGGCTGGCGGGCAAGCCGGTCGTCCGGCTGAACGAACTGGAGTGCGTGGGTGGCGCCGTCTACGCCAACGTGTGGCAGACCGACGACATCATGCGCATAGACCCGGCGACGGGCAACGTCACCGCCGTCATCGACGCCGCACCGTTACGCGCCTCGCTGGGGCCGCTCTCACCAGACGCGGTGCTGAACGGGATCGCCTACGACCCTGCGAGCGGTAACTTCCTGCTGACCGGCAAGCTCTGGCCCTCGCTGTTCGAGGTGCGTTTCGCGCCCGCGGGGCGCTGACCGGGGCGCCGTTCGCGCCGCTCGTGCAAGCGCCCCCGGCTCAGGCGCCGGTGGCGGGCGCGCTCGACGGCGCGGGCGCAGCGCTCTCGGTCTTGCCGGCGTCCGTGGAGGCAGCGCCCGCGCCGCCCGACCCCGACGACTTGCCGCGGCCGCCCTTGCGGGTGTCGTTCACGTAGAAGCCGCTGCCCTTGAACGCGATGCCGACCGGCTGGATCAGCCGCTTCACGGGCTGGCCCGTCTCCGGGTGCACCGTCAGGGCGTCGTCCGTGATCCTCTGCTCGAGCTCGAACGTCTCCCCCGTCATCAGGTTCCTGTACAGGTAGGTAGGCATCTTCCCTCCGCCTGGCCCCAGCGCCTCGCGCGGCGAGCGCGGCCGCTGTCGGGCAACGGGAGCAACCTTATCACCAGTTGGTAGCCTGTGCCCGTGTCACGCATCTCATCCTCGACCCCCCGACTGGCCGTGCTGGGCGCCGGAGCCTGGGGTTCGGTCCTCGCCTCCCTGTTGGCGCGCAACGGTCACGAGGTCGTGCTGTGGGCGCACAGACCGGCCCTCGCCGCGGCGATCGCAGCGACCGGTCGCAACGACGAGTACGTACCGGGCGTGCATCTCGGCCCGGGGATCCGGGCCACCAGTGACCTAGTGGACGCCCTCGACGGCGGGCGCCTGGCGTTCATCGCCGTGCCGTCGCGCGCCTTCCGCCGCCTCGGTGAGGAGGTGGCGCGTTGCCACCCTCCCGTCGCGCTGGTCAACTGCTCCAAGGGGCTCGAGATCGCCACCTTCAAGCGGCTCACCCAGGTCCTGGCCGAGTCCTTGCCGACGACGCCGCTCGCGGCGCTGTCGGGACCCAACCTCGCCGGCGAGATCGCGGCCGGCCTGCCCGCGGCCACCACCGTGGCGAGCGCGGACACGGGCCTCGCCAGGCGCGTGCAGGACCTGCTGCAGCAGCCCACGTTCCGCGTCTACACGAGCGACGACGTCGCTGGGGTCGAGGTGGCAGGCGCCATGAAGAACGTCATCGCGCTCGCCTGCGGGGTGAGCGACGGCCTCGAGCTTGGCGACAACACGAAAGCCACCCTCATCACCCGCGGACTGGCCGAGATCGTGCGCCTCGGCACGAGCCTCGGCGGCAAGGCGGCCACCTTCTACGGCCTGGCCGGCGTCGGCGACCTGGTCGCCACCTGCGGGTCCTACTCCTCCCGCAACCACCGCGCAGGCGTCAGCCTGGCGCAGGGCGCCACCTTGGCCGACCTGGAGGCGAGCGGCATGACGGCGGAGGGCGTCCCCACCGTCGAGGCGGTGCACCGCAACCAGCTCGTCCACGGCGTCGACCTGCCCATCAGCCGCGAGGTGCACGCTGTGGTGTTCGGCGGCAAACGCCCGCGCGACGCCATCCAGAGCCTGATGACCAGGGAGGGGAAGGCAGAATGACGGCCATCTCAGCGACCGCCCTCACCAAGCGCTACGGCCGCGCCACGGCGGTATCGGGCCTCACCTTCGAGGTGACCGAGGGGGAGATCGTCGGCTTCCTCGGCCCCAACGGCGCCGGGAAGACGACCACCCTGCGCATGCTGGCCGGCCTGGTGCGGCCGAGCGCCGGCACCTGCCGCGTCCTCGGCGCCGAGGTACCGGGCCCCACGCTGAGGCGTGTCGGCACGATGATCGAGGAGCCGAGCTTCTACCCGTACCTGACGGGCCGCGACAACCTGAGGCACGCCGCTCTCCTGCACGGCGACGTGCCCAGCGCGAGGGTCGATGAGGTGCTCGAGTTCGTGCTCCTCCAGGACGCGGCAGGCAAGAAGGTGAAGGCCTACTCGCAAGGGATGCGGCAGCGACTCGCCCTGGCCCGGGCCCTGCTGTGGCGGCCCGAGGTGCTGCTGCTCGACGAGCCGACCAACGGCCTCGACCCGACGGGCATCGCCGAGTTCAGGGAGGCGCTCAGGGCGGTGGCGGATGGCGGAGCGACAGTGCTGGTGTCGAGCCACATCCTCGCCGAGGTGCAGAAGCTCGTCGACCGCGTCCTGGCCATCGACAAGGGCGAACTGCGCTTCGACGGCACCCTGGCCGAGCTCCTCACCCGGATGGACGAGCAGCGGGTGCGGTACACGCTGCGCGCCGCCGACCAGTCGACGCTCGCTGCGGCCCTTGAGTCACTCGGTTACCCGTTCGACCTCCGCGGGACGGACGGCGCCGAGGCGCAGGTGCCCCGCGACCGCGCTGACGACCTCGTGTCGGACCTGACCGCCCGGGGCGTCAAGGTGGTGGCCGCCGCCGTGCATGGCGACGACCTGGAGGCCGCCTACCTGAAGCTCGTCGACCCGACCGGGAGGCCGTCATGAGCCAGTTCTGCAACGTCGTCCGCGCAGAGGCATTCAAGCTGGTGAGGAAGCGCCGTCTCTACGTGCTGGCGGGGCTCTACTGGGTCATCCTCCCCGTGCTGGCGCTGGTGGTGGCGCGCGTGCTCTACACCACGCTCTCCGGCTCGTTCGCCGACGACGGCACGGCGGTGGACCAGACGCTGCAGCTGTTCGCGTCGCCCCTCGGTCTAGTGCGCCTGGCGCTGGTGGGGCCGGCGTACACGAGCCCCACCCTCTACATCGTGGCGGTCACGCTCGTGGCGGCGCTGCTGATCGGCGACGAGCGCTCACAGAACATGTGGAAGACGGTCCTCGCCGTGCAGCCGTCGCGCGTGGCCGTGATGTGCGGCAAGGTGTTCGTGGCGCTCGCATCCCTGGCGGCGCTGATGGTCGGGGCGGCGGTGTCCGGGTTCCTGTTCGGCCTCGTGGGCACCACCTTCCTGCCGACGCGGCTCGGTGGCGACTGGCTTCCCCTCGTCGGCCTCTACGCGCTCCAGGCGGCGCAACTCCTGGCGCCGGTGCTGCTGGCCTTCCTCCTCATCCTGCTGGTCCGCTCGGGCGTACTCGGCGTGGTGATGGTCCTGTTCCTGCCCGGACTGCTCGAGACGCTCTACGCCGTCATCAACACATTGTCCCAGGTGCAGCCGCTCAACCGGATCAACGCTGTGTTCCAGGCGATCCGCCTTCAAGCGGCCTGGAAGGCGTTACCCGAGTACTTCTTCACGGCGAACCTCTACGCCCCCGGCCGCGCTCCAGGGACCACGTGGCTGAAGGAACTCGGCGCGGGCGAACTCAGCGACCTCGGGCCCCTGCAGAGCCTCCTCGGCTCGAACCTCACGCTGGCGCACTCGGCGCTCGTGATGGCGGGGTACGCGCTCGTGTTCGGCCTGCTCCTCTTCTGGTGGTTCCTGCGCCACGACGTCGACTGACCGACCTCGGGGGTCAGTGGTGGGTGCGTCGGCGCTTCTGCTCGTACATGCGGGCGTCGGCCCTGCTCACCAGCGCCTCGAACGACTCCGCGTCGTCCGGGTAGAGCGCCGCCCCGACGCTGGCAGACAGCCTGACGGCGCCGCTCTCGAGGTGGATGGGCTCCTCCACCGCCTCGATCAAGCGGCCGGTCACGCTGTCGACGGCGGTCAGGTCGCCACCAGCCAGGAGGACGGCGAACTCGTCGCCGCCCAACCGGGCGACCATCTCGTCGGGCCGCACCTTGGCGGTGAGCCGTTGCCCGATGATGCTGAGCACCTGGTCGCCCACCTCGTGACCGTAGGTATCGTTCACGGCCTTGAAGCCGTTCAGGTCGAAGTACAGCAGCGCCATCTGCACCCCGCGCCGGCGCAGGACCCAGAACCGCGTCTTGAGGTGGCGCCGGTTGGCGAGCCCCGTGAGGTCGTCCCGGTTGAGTAGCTCGACAGCCTGGTGCAGGACGGACTTGTAATGGGTGATGCTGCGGAACTGCACCACGAGGTAGTCGTCGTCGACCGGGATGACGGTGACCGCGTACCAGGTCAGGTTGTCGCGCGGGTCGCGCGCGCCGCCGTCCTCGGCAGGCACGTTGGCGCGGTCCAGGACCTGCTCGAACTCCTGCACGCGCCGCGTGACCTGCGCGGTCACGAGGCGCCTGAAGACACGTGGATCGAACGCACCGGCCCGCACGGCCCGCGCCGAGCGGCCCACGACATCGGACGCCTGCACGCCTAGCGCGCTCGCCGCGCTGTCGTTCAGGCCACACCACATGAAGTCGTCGAGCCGGCCGGCCTCGCTCCGCACCGCCCTGAAGAGCGCCATGCCGTGCGGCGCGGCGTGGAAGTAACCGTCCCACAGCCGCGCGGCCGGAACGCTCAAGGCGGGTTCGGACCTGACCCTGCTCTCCATGACCTCACTCATGATAATCACCGTTCACTCACGATGTGCCGCGTGAGGCGGTCCGCTCGTGGCGGCTGCAGGGGGCGGCGCGGCGAGGACCACTCGTTCAACCCGATCCGTCATCCGTGGCGACCGGCAGGTCGTAGGACGACCAGTCGCTCCAGGAGCCCGCGTACAGCTTGGCTCCAGGGTAACCCGCCAGTTCGAGCGCGAGCACCAGGTGCGCGCCGCTCACGCCCGATCCGCAGTAGGCCACCACGGTGTCCGCGGCGCCGGCCGGCGCCAACCCCGTCCGCAGCTCCTCCGGTGATGCGAACCGCCCGTCACGCATGCTCGCCATGAAGTGGCGGTTGATGGCGCCCGGGATGTGACCGGCCTTAGGATCCAACGGCTCGGTCTCCCCGCGGTAGCGCTCGGGGGCGCGAGCGTCGATCAGGAGCACGCCCTCCGACCCGATGGACCGCTCGACGAAGCCTGTGTCCACCACCATCTCCGGGTGAAGCTCGAGCCGGAAGACGGTGGGCGCCGGTGGGGGCCCGGGCGGCACCAGCTCCCCGCCGGCGGCGCGGTAGGCGGTCAGGCCGCCGTCTAAGAAGCGCACGTTGGTCATGCCCGCGTACCTGAGGAGCCACCACGCCCTGGCGGCGTACATCTCGCCCCGGTCGTCGAACACGACCACGTCGTCGTCGTTACCTATCCCCTTGGCGCCCAGGACCGCGGCGAAGCGCTCCATGTCGGGTAGCGGATGCCGCCCGCCGTGAGGGCCGACCGGGCCGGCCAACTCCCTGTTCAGGTCCAGGTGCACGGCGCCCGGCAGGGTGCCCGCCGCGAAGGCCGCCTCGCCGTACGCCGGGTCCATCAGCTCGAAGCGGGCGTCCACGAGGCGAAGGCTCCGGCTTGACGCCGCTATGAGCCGCACGAGGTCTTCAGGCGAGACGAGCTGGTTGGGGACCATGCGGCAGAGTCTACATCCGACCCACCGCCTTATGATGCGCGGGTGAGCGTCAGGCACGTGAGCAGCACGGCCAACCCCCTCGTCAAGGAACTCGTGGGGCTGAGGCAGCGCAGGGCGCGGGAGCGGAGCGGCACGTTCCTGGTGGAGGGCGTGCGCGAGGTGAGCCGGGCGCTGAAGGCGGGGGTCAGCGCCCGGCTGCTCGTGACCGCCCCCGGTCTGGTCGCTCCCGAGGCCTCGTTGGAACTGACGGCGAACGCCGCGGCGGCCGGCGCCGAGCTGGTCACCTTCGCGGAGGCGGCCTTCAGGCGGGTGAGCCTGCGCGAACACCCGGACGGCGTGCTCCTAGTGGCAGCGACGCGCCGCCTCTCCCCCGCCGACGTGACGCTCGGGCCTGGCGCCCTGGCCCTGGTGCTCGTCGGGCTAGAGAAGCCGGGCAACGTCGGCGCCCTCCTCCGCAGCGCGGACGCGGTCGGCGCCGACGCGGTGTTCCTCGCCCCCGACGTGACCGGGGACGGGGCGGGGGGTGACGAGGCGCGGAGCGTGAGCGACGGCGTCGACCTCGAGAGCCCGAACGTGATCAGGGCCGCCATGGGCAGCTCGTTCGCTCTCCCAGTTGCGGTCGGCGACTCGGCCGAGGTCCTGGCGGCCCTGAGGGGGGCCGGCTTGCGCGTGGTGGCGACCTCGCCTGCGGCGGAGACCACCCACTGGAGCGCCGACCTGACGGGCGGCGTGGCGCTGGTGCTCGGCAGCGAGCATGACGGGTTGAGTGGTTGGTGGTTGGCCGAGGCCGACCAGGCGGTTGCCCTTCCCATGCGGGCCGGGACCGCCGACAGCCTCAACGTGTCCGTGGCCGGCGCCGTGCTCCTGTACGAGGCGCTAAGGCAGCGGTCCGCTTGATCGCGACGCCAGCAGGTCCCGTACCGTCATCCTGAAGTCCTTGCCCTCCAGCGGCTTGAAGACGATGCTGTCGGCGTGGGCCATGCGGGCGTGCGTGACGATGCTCTCGTCGCGGTAGGCCGTCAACATGATGACCGGCACGTCCTTGAGGCGCGGGGTGCGCTTCATGCGGTGGCAGACCTCCGCGCCCGTGAGGTGCGGCATCTGGTAGTCGAGGATGGCGAGGTCGGGGGTGTTGTCCTTCAGGTACTCGAGGGCGGCCTTGCCGTCGTTCACCGCGACCACGTCGTACCCTTCCACGCTCAGCAACATGTCGAGGACCAGTCGCTGCCCCTCGGCGTCGTCGGCCACGAGTATCGTCTGCCTTGCAGCTGTGCTCACCCTGCAAGCTTAGTCGATTGCCTACCCAGGTCGTGGTGGCAGAGTAGACTCGCAGTCGATCAGCGCAGGAGGAGACATGCTCAAAGAGTTCCGAGACTTCATAAACCGTGGCAACGTGCTCGACCTCGCCGTCGCGGTCATCATCGGCGGGGCTTTCGGCGCCATCACCAACTCGCTCGTCAACGAGGTCATCATGCCGATCATCGGCCTTATCCTCGGCGGCGTCGACTTCAGCAACCTAGGCATCATCATGCGAGACGGCGACCAGTACCGGAGCGTGGCCGAAGCCGTCGCGGCGGGCGCCCCCGTCATCCAGTACGGCGCCTTCATCAACACGGTCATCAACTTCCTGCTCATCGCGCTCGTCCTCTTCTTCATCGTCAAGTCGTTCAACGAGATGAAGAAGAAGTTCGACAAGCCCGAGGCGCCCGCCGCACCGCCGGAGCCCAGCGCCGAGGTCAAGCTCCTCACGGAGATCCGCGACGCCCTCAAGCAGAAGTAGTCAGTAGAGGATCATCAGCTCGAGCTGAGCCGGGCCCGCTCGCCACACCGCGTCCGTAGCGACGAAACCGATGGTGACGGGCCCGGTCAGCCGGAGGAGCAGGCTGGTGAACATGTCCTCCGTCACGGCCCCGAAGTCGGGCAGTTGGCCGTCGTCGAGCCCGGCGCGGCGCAGCTTGCGGACGGCGTCGGCCTTCAGCTGAGCGATGGCACCCCTGATCTCGTCTTGCGAGGCCGGCAGGGCGGCCGAGCCCATGTGGAGCCCGTGGCTGACGATCAACTGGCCGGCCCCGAAGAGTTCCGTGTTCTCTATGGCTTCGACCAGCACGTCTATCGTCGAGCTGATCTGGTTGCTCGGTGAGATGAGACGCACGAGGTCGGAGCCGGGCGTCTGCCCGATCACGTCGACGAGCGCGTTGAACTGCTCGCTCGTCACCCTGAGCCGCTCGACCCCTCGACGCGCCACGAACGCCGTGGCGTCGCTGATGAACGAGGCCAGCTCGTCCCTGATGGCGGCCGGTTCCTGGGCGCGGATAGCGCCCGAGTAGATCAGCTGGTCCTTGACGAAGTAGACCTCCCCGCCCTCGAAGCGCTGGAACTCCTGCTGCAGCTCGGCCAGGTCACGCGCCTGCGCCTCCACCTCGCGCTGGAGCTCGTCGACCGTGCCCTGCAGTTCGAGCACGGAGGCGTTCCGCTGCCTGATCTCGGACTCGAGCCGGTCGTTGAGCTCCGTCAGCGAGTTGTTCTGGAGCTGGATGCGCGCGTTCTCGGCGACCAGCGTGTCGTTGGCGCCCGTCAGCCCGCGGTTCTCGTCCCGGAGGCCTTGCGCCTGCAGCCGCAGGTCGTTGGCGTTCGACTCGAGAACGGCCACCTCGCTGCTCAGCTCATCCAAGCGCGCAGCGAGCTCCGCCCGCTGCTGCAGGGCCTCGTCGCGCGCCGCCTGAGCTGTGCCCAGGTCGAGCAGCGCCGCCTCGCTGTCGGCCAGCGCCGCGTCCCGGTCCGCCAGCGCCGCGTCGCGATCGGCGAAGGCGAGCTCGCGGGCGGCCTGCGCGGCGCTCAGCTCGTCCTGCGCGGCCTTGACCTCGTTCTCGGCCTGGGCGAGTCTGAACTGCACGTCCACCAGCGCCGACTGCATCCCGGCGAGCTGCTCGTTGGCGGCTGTGAGCTGCGAGCGCGCCTCCGCCAGGCCCTGCTCCAGGTCGGCAGCCTCGGCGGCGGCCTCGGCCGCAGAGGCGCGCGCCGCCTCCGCCTCCGCCAGGGCGCGGTCGCGGTCGTCCCTGGCCCCCGTCAGCGCCGCCGTGACGTCGGCCATCTCGGCCTCCGTGGCGCGCAGTCGCTCCTCGGCGGACGCCACCTCGGCGTCGGCACGAGCCACGCGCTCGCCGGCTTCCTCCACCTGCTCCGCCAACGCGTCGCGTTGCTGGGCGAGCGCCTCGCGTTCGGCCAGGGCCGAGTCACGCGCCTCCAGCGCCACGTCGCGCTGCGCCTCGGCCGTGGTGATCGTCGCCTGCGCTTGCTCGAGCTGCGCCCTGAGCTCGGCCAGTTGCTGGTTCGCGTCGGCGACGTTCTGGTTGAGCACGCGCTCCTGCGCCCTGAGCTGGTTGAGCTCGTCGAGGGTGCGCTGGACGTTGAGGAGTGTCCTGGTGGCGTTCTGGAACGCCAGCGCGAGGACACCGATGGTGGTCAGCATGATGAGGATGCCGGACAGGACCCCGACGACCTGGCCTGTCGTGCGGGGTCGCGCCCCGAACAGGCTCAGGCGCCTACGGCCCACGTACGTCCCGAGCCGGTCGCCGAGGTAGGCGATGACGCCCGCCAGGACCACCAGCATCAGCACGAGCAGGCTGATCAGGGTCACGGCGTGTTGCCCGTCGATCTGGCGCGCGGCATCGTCAGGCCGCCCTTAGAGCTGGAACTCGCTGCCCAGGTAGTAGGTGCGGACGTCAGGGTCGGCGGCGAAGGCGTCGGGCGTGCCGTCGAAGCGCACCTTGCCGTCGAACATCAGCACCACGCGGTCGGCGATGGCTAGGGTCTCCCTGACGCTATGGTCCGTGAGGAGCACCCCGAGCCCGCGCCTGTCCCTGAGGTCGCGGACGATGGTCTGGATCTCGCGGATCGATTTGGGGTCGACGCCGGTGAACGGCTCGTCGAGCAGGAGGAAGTCGGGGTCGACCGTGAGGCTCCGGGCGATCTCGAGCCGGCGGCGCTCGCCCCCGGAGAGCGTGTCGGCGCGGCTCTTCGCGAGGTGCGCGATGTGGAACTCCTCGAGGAGGGCCTGGGCGCGCTGCTCCTGCTCCGCTCGGGTCAGGTCCTGGAACTCGAGTATGGCAAGCAGGTTGTCCATGACGCTGAGGCGCCGGAAGGCGCTGGGTTCCTGAGCCAGGTAGCCGAGCCCACCGCGCGCCCGTCGGTGCATTGGCCAGTTGGTCACGTCGTTACCGCCCAGCACGATGCGCCCGGCGTTGGGCCTCACGAACCCGACGACCATGTAGAAGCTGGTCGTCTTGCCGGCGCCGTTGGGTCCGAGCAGGGCCACGATCTCGCCACGGCGCAGCACGAGATCGACCCCGTCGACCACCTTGCGGCGCCCGTAGCGCTTGACCAGGCCGCTGGCCCTCAACTCCACCCCGGCGGGCACCGGGTTCTGCCCGTTGGGGACGCCGTAAACGCCTGGCATACCCCGGCATGCTAGCACGCGTGGCCGTGAGAGCCAGGTGAACCTTCTCCGTGGCGCCCCTCCGGGGCCCGGCCCGCACCGTCCGTTGAGGCCAAGAAGAGTGGCGGCGGGCACTCGGCCCGCCGCCACCTTCGGTCGACCTGGGTTCAGCCCTCCAGGGCCACGAGGAAGGGCTCCTCCAGCGCTCCGCAAACCCAGCGCAGGAAGCGCGCAGCGGCGGCGCCGTCGATGAGCCTGTGATCGTAGGTGAGGGCGAGCGGCATCATGAACCGCGGCTCGAACGTCTCCGTAGCACGGTTCCATACGGGTTCGAAGCTGGCGCGCGAGACGCCGAGGATGGCCACGTCGGGCGGGTTGACGATGGGGGTGAAGGCGTGCCCGCCGATGCCGCCCAGGTTGGAGATGGAGAAGTTGCCGCCCTGCATCTCGTCGGGCGTCAGCTTGCGGTCGCGGGCCTTGACGGCCAGTTCTCCCAACTCGACCGACAGCTCTATGAGGTTCTTGCGGTCGGCGTTCTTGATGACCGGCACGAGCAGCCCGGCGTCCGTGTCCACCGCCACGCCGACGTTGACGTACTGCTTGTGCACGACCTCCTGGCCGGCGACGTCGATGCTGGCGTTGAAGTCCGGGAAGCGTCGCAGGGCGCCCGCCACCACCTTGAGCAGGATGGCGGTGGGGGTCAGCTTGGCGCCCGCCGCCTCGACCTTCGGCTGGTAGCGCTTGCGGATGACCTCCAGCTCGGTGATGTCGGCCTTGTCGAAGTGGGTGACCATGGGCACGGTCGACCAGGCGTTCGACATCGAGCGCACGGTGGCCTTGCGGATGCCGCTCATCGGCGTCCTGGTCACCTCACCCCAGCGGCTGAAGTCGGGGAGCGGAGCGGCGGGGGCGGCGGGGGCGCTCCCCGGTGCCACGGGGACGAGCTCCCGACCGGGGGCGGGGGCCGGCGCGGCGCCGGCGAACGCGCGCACGTCTGCCGCCGAGATGCGCCCTAGGGCACCTGAGCCCGTCACGCTCTGGAGGTCGACACCGAGCTCGCGCGCCAGCCGCCGCACGGACGGTGCGGCGGGCACGAGACCCCCGTACGCGTCGGTACCGGCCGCGGCAGCCGCGGGCTGCGGGGCAGCGGGAGCCGGCGTGGGGACTGCGGCGGCCGGGGGCCGCTGCGCGGGCGTGGCGGCCGTCGGGGCGGCCTGGGCGGACGGCGTGGCGGGTTGGGCGGGCTTCGCAGGCTGCGTGTCGGCCTGGGCCGCGGCCGGCGCGGCGGCGACCCCCTCCTCCTCGACCACGATGAGGACGGAGCCGACGGCGGCCTCCTGGTTCTCCGCGACGTTTATCTTGCTGACGACGCCGCTGGCCGAGGAGGGGATCTCGACGACGGCCTTGTCGGTCTCGAGCTCCACGAGCGGCTGGTCCTTCGCGACGGTGTCACCGACCTTGACGAGGACGCCGACGACGGTGCCCTTCTCGATGCCCTCGCCGATGTCGGGCAGTCTCACTTCAGTAGCCACTGGCAGTTCCTTTCAGGCAGGTCAGTCGACGTACGGGTCGGCCTTGGCGGGGTAGATCCTCAGGTCGTCGCGGGCCGCGAGCAAGGTCTTCTTGTCGACCAGCCCGTCCTGCGCCAGGGCCGTGAGGGTGGCGAACACGATGTGACGGGCGTCGACCTCGAAGAAGTCGCGCAGCTCCTCGCGCGCCTCGCTGCGGCCGTAACCGTCCGTCCCGAGGGAGACCATGGGCCGCGGCAGGTGCGCAGCCAGCGAGTCGGGGAGGATCTTCATGTAGTCGGAGGCCGCGACGAACACGCCCTTGGCGCCCTTCAGGAGCTCGGCGACGTAGGGGCTGTGCTGCTCCTGCTCGGGGTTGAGGCGGTTGTAGCGTTCCACCTGCAACGCGTCGCGGTGTAGCTCCTTGTACGAGGTGACGCTCCACACGCTGGCCGCCACGCCGTAGTCGCGCTCGAGGATCTCCTGCGCCTCGAGCACGCAGTTCATGATGCTGCCACTACCGAAGAGCTGGGCGTGGAGCTTGCTCCGCTTACGACTGGCCGGGCGGAACAGGTACATGCCCTTGAGCACGCCGTCGACGAGCTGCTCGCGGGAGAGGTGCGTGGGGGCGCCCGGCTGCAGGTAGTTCTCGTTGCCGACGGTCACGTAGTAGAAGATGTCCTCCTGCTCCTGGTACATGCGGCGCAGCCCCTCGCGGACGATGATCGCGAGCTCGTGCCCGAACGCCGGGTCGTAGGACATCAGGTTGGGGACGGGGTAGGTGAGGACGTGCGAGTGGCCGTCCTGGTGCTGGAGGCCCTCACCGGCGAGGGTGGTGCGGCCGGCCGTGGCGCCCACGAGGAAGCCCTTGGCGTGGCTGTCGCCGGCGGCCCAGATGAGGTCGCCAACGCGCTGGTAGCCGAACATCGAGTAGTAGAGGTAGAAAGGCACGGTGTTGACGCCGTAGTTGGCGTAGGCCGTGCCCGCCGCGATGAACGACGCCATGCCGCCCGCCTCGGTGATCCCCTCCTCGAGGATCTGGCCGTCGCGCGACTCCTTGTAGTACATGAGGTGCGCGC
>CAYNNL010000052.1:0-14449 GCA_964398765.1 uncultured bacterium
CCGTCGTCTACGACGGGCTCGTCCTCTACTTCATCGTGGTGGCGCAGGCCTACCCCATCGAGGGGGCGGTCATAGCGTTCAGCCTACTCAACCCCATCGACCTGTCGCGGATCCTCGTGCTGCTCCAGCTGGACACCGCGGCCCTCATGGGCTACACGGGAGCCCTGTTCCGCACCTTCCTGGGGAGCGCCGTGGGCGCCCTAGTGTCGGTGGCGGCGCTCCTGACGTGGGTGGCGGTGCCGGTGGCCATGGGCCTCTTCGCCTTCCGGCGCAAGAACTTCTGAGCTTCCCGGTGCCCGCGGGTCGGTTCCCGCGGGCACCGGCTCGACCCTACAGCCCGTACTGTTCGCGCGCGAACGCGCCCAGCCCCGCCTCGTCGAGCTTGGCGAGCGGCGCCAGGAACGTCACCCTGATCACGCCCGGGTTGCGGCCGATCTCGATGGCGCCCGTGACCGTGGCGCGGTTGCGGACCTCGCCCTCGCTCATGCCGAGAAGCTTGGCGGCACGCGCCAGGCCGTTGTCGGTGGCCAGGTTGAGGTTGGCGCCCGTGCCCACCACCGAGATCGGGGCCGATTCCTCCAGCGCACCCACGCTGTTGGCGTCGGCCAGCCGCTGGGCGCGGGCCCGCTCGTCCGGGCCGAACGGCCTGGCGGCGTACGGCAGGTCCTCCACCAGCGGGAAGATGACGGGCCCCTCCAGCGGGCGCCCCTTCACTACCTCGACCTGGAGCGTGGCCACGCCGGCCACGTCGGTGGTGTGCCCGGCGATCTCACCGTTGCCCTGGTTGAAGTGCATGTCGCCCACGTAGATGCCCGCACCGGGAACCTTGACGGGCACCAGCACCGTGGCGCCCGGCCGCACGGAGTTGACGTCCATGTGGCCGTCCGTACGGTGCTCCACCAGCTCGTCGGCGGTGATGGCGGAGTGGTGGGGCGCGCCGATCAGGGCCGAGCCGAAGTCGCCCGCGTTGTGCGAATCGGGCATGCGGATGGAGGGGGTGCTGCCGAGCTGGCCGAGGAACGGCCGCGCGCGCATCATCACGCCGGGCATGTCGGACGGGGCGTACACGAGGATGGGGTGCTGGACGGACGCGTCCGGCAAGGCGGCGTACTCCTCGGCGCTGGCGCCCAGCCTGCGCGCCACGGCGTCGGGCACCGTCACACCAAGCTGGCGTTCCTCGTCGAACAGCACCGTGTAGCCGTGCACGAACTGGAACGGGGTGACCGGGTTGCCGCACTTGGCGCACACCACCGCGCTCTGACCGATGCCCTCCACGCGCGTCTCCGGGTTGACCACGCCGCACACGGGGCAGCGCGCGGCCACGTACGGGTCGCCGAGGAAGTGACCCTCGGGCGAGTAGTCGTGGCCCGACGCCGTGGCCAGCGACGTGACCGTCAGGTCGCGGATACGGATGGCCACCGCGTCGCCCACCTCGGCGCCGTCGACGTACACGGGCACCGTGACCTCGTGGCCGCCCTTCAGCTCCGGGGTGATCATGGGACCCCAACAGCCCGGCGCGGTGCTGGCGATGATGGTCCCGCCGTCGGCGACCGGGCCCAGCATGGGCGCCGCCGGGTCGAGCTGGCCGTCGGTGAAGGTGTCCACCATCACGACGCGCTTGGCGATACGTCTCTGTAGGGTCTGCGTCATCACGAACCTCCGTTGGGACTCGGGCGCCTTGGTCTCCGAGAGGTGCCGCGCTAGCGCGGGCGTGCGGGGGCGTTGGGGCTTACGGTCGACGGGCGGGTGCGCTTGTCGTCAGGCCCAGCATACGAGCCGGCGGGCCGCTCGCCGGTCGCCCCGGTGCGCCCGCCCCCTCCACCCGGTCGCGCGACCGGCGCACGTCCGCTCCGCCGCCGCGTCAGCCGCGCCTGGGCCTTACGGTCAAGGTCTGCGCGAAGGTACCCAAGGGACCAGACTCGTCGTGGATGACGCTCTGGGTGAGGCCCGCACCGTCGGGCCCGAACGAGGAGGCGCTGTCCAGGCCCGTCAGCTCGCCGCCGGGCCGCCTGAACAAGTGGACGGTCAGGTCGAGGTTGGGGTACAGCACGTCCTCGGGCGCCTCGCGGGCCGCGATGCCGTTGGCGACGTCGATCAGGCGCAGCATGTGCGCCGTGGCACTTACTGCTTCGCCATGGATTAGCACCACGTCGCTCCGCAACCAGAACTGCACCCTCCCCTTAGCGACGTCGCGGCGCCAGAGCTGCACCGAGCGCACGAAACCGCCGGGCCAGTGAGCGCCCATGTCGAACGGGGTCATCTCCGCGCGGGGCGGTAGCGTGGCGAGAGCCGAGCCGGCCACGTCGGCGGTGTCGTAACGGGCGGCCAGCCACCCGCGCGCCACGACGCTCGCGCGGCCGCCCTGGCTCATCCTTGCCTCGACGAGCTGGATGGTCCTGCCCGGGCGCAGCACGCTCACCTCTACATCCACGCTCTCCAGCGGCATGGTGCCGAGGATGTCGCACGACAGCCGGGTGAGGCTCAGCTGACCGCCGCTGGCGGCGTGATCGGCCTCGATGACGTGCGCCAGCAGCCCGATCGACGGGGCTATGTGCTGCTCGTTCGGGTCCCAGCCGCCGCCCACGTGGCTCGTCGGCCGGAAGCGCGTGAGTGATTCGCGCACGAAGTACGCGGCGGGCTCGCCTGGCTGGCCTCGCGCATCGACCACGCTCAGCCCCGCCGGTCGTCGGTCCCTGACGTGGCGCCGGGGCGCAACATCAGAGCCTGCCCCGCTTGAGGTCGGTCAGGTAGTTGAGCATGTCGACCTCGGTCACCTCGCCCACGTGCGTCAGGACGTGGTCGCCGGAGGCGTTGAAGAACAGGGTGACCGGCAGCCCCATGGCCTCGAACCGCTCGGAGAGGCTGCTGGCGGCGTCGAGGAGCACGCCGTCTATCTCGATATCGGGTCTCTCGTCCAGGTACGCGCGGACCGTGTCCGCGCCCTCGCCCTGATCGGCGAAGTAGAAGCGCACGTCAGGGTTGGCGCGCGCGGCGGCCGCCAGCATGGGCAGCTCGCGGCGGCAAGGTGGGCACCAGGTCGCCCACAGGTTGATGACGGTCGGCTCTCCCGCTGCGTCTGCGAGCGCCACCTGACCGCCCTCGAGGCGTTCCAGCGTGAGCTCCGGGAGCTGCTTGGCGTAAGTGGGCGCGGGCCTGAATAGGAACCAGGCCCCGGCCAGCACGAGGACGCCGGCCACCGACCAGGTGACCAACCGCTTGACGCCGCGTCGCCCCTTGACAGCCACGCCGCATCTTATCCAGGACCGCGGCCGGCCGACGGAGCCTCCGAGACGGGAGCCGGCGCTGTCGGGCCGAGGCGGCCCGCGGCGCGCCGCTCAGCCCCCAGCGCCGCCGGAAAGGACCCAGGCGAGGCCGAAGATGAACAGGTAGGAGCCGAACGCGAACATCATCATGCCTTCGAACAGCCCGGCCACCCTCGGGAAGTCGGCCGCTTCCAGCCGGCTCACCCCCGCCGGCAGGTGCACGCCTCGTGCGGCGAAGAAGAAGTAGAGCAGGACGCCCGAACCCAGGAGCATGCCCGCGCCGAAGATCAGGATGATGGTGCCCATTGAGCTCCTCCTCACGCGAACCGCTGACCGGCACGCTGGTGATCGCCGCACGCTAATGCCGTTCCGCGCCGGGCGGTGTGCGGACCGTCACGGCGGGCGCGGCTCGCGCGCGCTTCCGGTCCGAGCGCCGCGCCCGCTGGCCCCGACGCCGGTGGCGCGGTTTGGCGCCGCTCTGCTACGCTGCCCGGCAACGCACCGCCGCGGCTGGCCGCCAAGCGCCATCTCCGGGCCCCCGGTCCAATGGGGCGGTGCCGTCGGCGCCACCGACCTTGGGGAGGGCGGTCCGCAGTGAGTAGCGAGCGTAGCGAGGCGTTCGCCCGGCTCGGGCGACAACAGTTCGACGTCCTGGTGGTGGGCGGGGGTGCCACCGGCACGGGCATCGCGTTGGAGGCCGCGTCGCGCGGCCTCAGTACGGCCTTGCTCGAGCGGCACGACTTCTCGTCCGGAACGAGCAGCCGCAGCACCAAGCTGGTGCATGGCGGGGTGCGTTACCTCGAGCAGGCCGTGAAGCACGCCGACCGGTCGCAGTTCCATCTCGTGCGCGAGGCCCTCCGGGAACGCGCCATCCTCCTGCAGAACGCGCCGCACCTGGCGCACCCGTTGGCGCTCCTGACACCCATCTACGGGGCGCTCGAGCTGCCCTACTACTTCACTGGCCTCAAGCTGTACGACATGCTGGCGGGCCGCGCCAACCTGCAGCCGAGCCGCCTCGTCAACCGCGATCAGGCGGTGGAGCGCTTCCCGATGCTCAAGCACGACGGGCTCAAGGGAGCCGTGGAGTACCACGACGGGCAGTTCGACGACGCCCGCATGAACGTCACCCTCGCGCTCACGGCGGCGCGCGAGGGGGCCACGGTGGTCAACTACGCCGCGGTGACCGAACTGACGAAGGAAGGCGGCCGCGTCACGGGTGCGGTGGCGCGGGGATCGCTGCCGGGCGACGGCGGTCAGGTGGAGGTGCGGGCGCGGGTCGTCATCAACGCCACGGGTCCGTTCGTCGACGAGGTGCGCCGCCTTGACGACCCGGGCGCCGACGCGATCCTCGAGACGAGCTCGGGCGTCCACATCGTGCTGCCCGCCCGCTTCAGCCCACCGGGCACCGGGCTTCTCATACCCAAGACTGAGGACGGCCGCGTGCTGTTCCTACTGCCGTGGCTCGGCCACACCCTGGTTGGCACGACCGACAACCCCGCGCCCGTCGAGGAACGCCCCCTGGCCTCTGAGGTGGACGTCGAGTACATCCTCAGGCACGTCAGACACTACTTCGACCTGCCGGTGGAGCGCGCCGACGTCTCGGCGACGTGGTCGGGCCTGCGGCCGCTCGTGCAGCAGGACGCCGTCGCGAGGGCCGGCGGTGAGGACGTCACCCACCACGGAGCCAAGCGCCCACAGGGCGGACAGGCCGGCGGCACCGCGCGCATCTCGCGCGACCACACCATCCTGGTCAGCGGCAGCGGCCTGGTGACGGTCACGGGCGGCAAGTGGACCACCTACCGCCGGATGGCGGAAGACGCCGTCACCACGGCGGTCGGGCATGGCGACCTCTCGCCGGCCCGCGACAGCGTCACCGCCCACCTGCGCCTGGTGGGGGCGGAGAGCTTCGTCGACGACGGCGGGGCTGCGCTGGCGCGGGAGTTCGGGCTGGCGCCCGACGTCGCAGCGCATCTGGCCCGCGCGTACGGCGACCGAGCCCCCGAGGTGGGGCGGCTGGCGGCGGGCGGGCTGGGTGCTCGCCTCGCGCCGGGCCATCCCTACCTCGAGGCAGAGGTCGTCCACGGGCGCGACCGCGAGTTCGCGCACACGGCCGAGGACGTGCTGAGCAGGCGGACCCGCCTGGCCTTCCTAGACGAGGCTGCCGCCGCTGGCGCGACGGCCCGCGTGGAGGAGCTCCTCGGGCCCTGACCCAGAGCGCGCGGGCTCCGGAACCGGCAGTGGGGCCGTCCCCGCGGTGGACCCACGTGCCTTCCCGGGCCCACCGCGGTTCCGGCCGACCCCTCAGGCCTTCTTGCCGCCGCCCTTCAGGGCCGCACCGATGGCGGTGAGGATGGCGCCGCCGGCGCCGCCCCCGACGATGCCGCTGATGATCGACATCAGGTCCGTGCCCGTGTCGCCGCCCACGCCCAGCGCGCCGAGGAGCTGACCGCCGCCCAGGCCGCCGAGGGCGCCGAGGACGGAGTTCAGGGCCGGGCCGAGCGAGCCCTTCTTGGCGCCGGAGCCCGCGAGGTTACCGCCGACGAGGCCGGCCACTACCTGGATGATCACGGGAAGCCAAGTTTCCATTCGAAGAACCTCCATGTGGAGCGCCGAGCGGCGCGGGAGGCGCGGCGACTGGGCCGCGCCGCGCGGCGGCGCCCCTAGCGCCAGGCGCCGGTCGACCCTCACCGTGGCCCCGACAACCGGTGGCCCGGCTCGAGTCGCCTCGCGCCATGGACAACACACTCTAAGGCAAGCGGGGCCCGAACGTGAGCGTTCGCTGAGAAGGCGCCGCAGGCGGCTAGGCTTCCGCCCCCTCACCAGCGCCGCGCTGCGCGTCGATGGCCGCCACCTTGCGTAGGGGGAGGCCGGGGATGAAGACGATGACGGCGGAGCCGACGAGCAGGATGGCGAAGCTCACCTGGAAGAGGAGCCGGATGGAGACGGCGAAGCCCTGGTTGATGCCGTGCCTGATCCCCTCGGCCACGGTCTGGAGGTGCGCCTGGAGGGCGCCCATCACCTGCGGGAGCTGAGCGGCGCGGTCGGCCGGAGCGAGGCCCGGCGCGCTCGCGCCGAACTCCCGCACGGCGGCCGGCAGCGTGGCGTCGGAGGCGAGCGCCTCGGAGGCGCCCGCGTCGCCCGCGGCGGCCGCCTGCACGCGCTCGGCGAGCGCCCCGAAGGCGGCGGCCAGTTCGCCCTGAAGGTCGGCTCCCGCGCCCGTCGCCCCGGCCTCGCCGCCGGCGCCGACGAGCGAGTTGAGGTCGAACTCGCCGGTCATGCCCGCCACGGCGGGCACGTACTTCGGCACCTCGCGCTGGACCCCCATGGTGAGGAGCGTTCCGAACACGGCCAGGCCGATGACGGAGCCGATCTGCCTGAAGAACTGGCTGGCGCTCGTGGCCACGCCCATGCGCGCGAACGGCACAGAGTTCTGGACGGCCAGCGTGAACAGGCTCTGCGCGGGGCCGAGCCCGACGCCCACGATCACCATGCGCCAGCCGAGGCCGAAGAGGGTGGAGTCGAGGCTGATGCCGGTCAGTAGCAGCGCGCCCACCAGCAGGATGGCGGAGCCGCCGAGCATGATGGGCTTGTAGCGCCCCGTCCTCGTGACCAGGAGGCCGGCCAGGAACGAACTGACGATCATGCCGCTCATGAGCGGCAGCAGGGTGAAGCCCGAGTTCGTGGCCGACACGCCGAGCACGAGCTGCATGAAGAGTGGCAGGAACATCACGATGCCGAGGAACGCCACGTTGATGACGAACGAGGCCAGGTTGGCCGTCGTGAAGACGCGGATGCGGAAGAGGTCGAGCGGCAGCATCGGGTCGCTGACCCGGGCCTCGACCAGCGCGAACGCCAGGAGCGACACGGCCGAGAACACGAGCATCCCGATGATGATGGGCGAACCCCAGGGGTAGGTCGTGCCCGCCCAGGTGAGCGCGAGGAGCATGGGCACGAAGGTCGTGACGATGAGGGCGGCGCCGACCAGGTCGAGGTTCCCCTTGCGGCCCGCGGCGGGAAGGGCGGGCATGACGCGCGCGATCATGAAGAGCGCCAGCAGCCCGACGGGCAGGTTGACGTAGAAGACCCAGCGCCAGCCGGCGATGGTCATGCCAAGGAGGTGGGTGTCGCCCATGTCGGTGAAGAAGCCGCCCACCAGGGGTCCGAGCACGGCGGCGAGGCCGAAGACCCCGCCGAACAGGCCCTGGTACTTGCCGCGTTCGGCCGCCGGGATCATGTCGGCGATGATGGCGAACGCGCTCGAGAAGAGCGCGGCTCCGCCGAGCCCCTGCAGCGCCCTGAAGGCCACGAGCTGCGTCATGCCCCCGCCGAGGAGGGGCAGGTCGCCGAACTCGCCCGCCAACCCGCTGAGCGCGGAGCCGACCAGGAACACCACCACGCCGATCACGAGGATAGGCTTGCGGCCGTAGTCGTCCGAGAGCTTGCCGTAGATGGGCACCATCACCGTGGACGCCAGCAGGTAGGCCGTCGTGACCCACGTGTAGAGGTTGAGGCCGCCCAGGTGCTCGATGATGCGGGGCATGGCCGTCGAGACGATGGTCTGGTCGAGGGCGCCCAGGAGGAACACGACGAGCAGCGCCGCGAAGGTGAGGTTGCGCTCGCGGGCGGTGAAGGCGGCTCCGCCGCGCCTGGTGGCGGGCCGGGACGTGGCGGGCAGTGGGGCGGTGGTGGTCTGGTTCACAAGCCTCCGGCTGGCGGCCGCCCTCGGGGAGGGACGGTCGCGCAAGGGGAGGATTATAGCGCCTCGCCTATGAAGCGTGCGTTAGACGGCGGGGGGGGTGACCGCGGCGCGCCCAACCGACACGGAACCGGGCGGGCCGCCCACATCGGCGGCCCGCCCGGCAGTGAGGATCAGCCTCTACTTACTACTTGACCGCGTCGTAGATGCTCGTGTCGACGAGCTCGTCCCAGGTGTAGGCGGTCTTGATGAGCCCGACGTCCGCGAGGAGCTGGACGGAGCGCTCGAAGTCGGCGCGGTCGAGGTGACCGATGGCCGTGTCGGGCGTCGGCTTGACGAGCTTGGCGGTCTCGGCCATCTGCCACGTCTGATGGATGAGGGGGCTCTGACGGCTGCCCGAGCCGGCGCAGGTGTCACCGCAGAACTGGAGGACGATGTTGACCGCTTCCTCCTGGTTGTCGACGGCGTACTGCCAACCGCGGATGGTGGCGCGCAGGAACCGTTCGGCCACTTCGCGGCCGGTGAGGCCGGAGCCCTTGAAGTTCGTGGACGCGAGTACGTTGGGGTTGGCGAAGACGCTGTCCTCGAGGATGTCGGCGCCGATGTCGGCCGGCACGAGGATGTTCAGCGTGTCGAGGTCGTAGCCGAGGCCCACGATCTGGTCGAGTTCGTTGTACGTCATGGCGGAGGCCACGTCCACCTCGTTCGGGAAGACGAGCGACGGGTCGAACGCGTAGACGACGGCGTCAACGTCGGGGTCCGCCACGGTCGGGTCCAGGTTGGAGGTGAGGCCCGCCTTGGCGAAGACGACCTCCGTGGCGAACTCGTTACCGAAGCCCCAGACGCCGACCTTGCGGCCGGCCATGTCGTCGAACGTCTCGACGCCGGAGCTCTTGAGGGCCACGAGGCGGTAGCCGGCGACCTGGAACATCTGACCGATGTAGACGACGTTGAGGCCCTGGTCGCGCTGCACGAGGATGTTGGCAAGCCAATCGGTCCCGAAGTCCGCGTTGCCGGAGGCGACGGCCACGGCAGGGTTGACGTTCCCGCCGTCGAGCACGGTCACGTCCAGCCCCTCTTCGGCGTAGAAACCCTTGTTCTGCGCGACGAAGTAGCCCGCGAACTGGGCGTCCGGGAACCACTTCGACTGGAAGTTCACGGGGATGAGGCCCTGCGCCATGGCGACGGTGAGGCTCATCATGAGAAGGGCGAGTAAGCTTGCGATCGGACGTTTCATTCCCTACCTCCTAGTCGGTCTTGCGGCTCTGCTGCGGATCGTCCTCGAGGTACCTGCGGGGGCGCTCACATACTCACGACCCCCTAGTGGACGGGTGCCAGGCCGTCAACAGGCGTTCGAGGAGCGTGATGGTCCCGTACAAGGCCATGGAGATCAGGCTGGAGACGAAGATGGCCGAGAACACGATGTCGAAGGCGCCGCGGTGCGCTGAGAGGCTGATGCGCTGCCCGAGCCCGTTGGGTGGACCGGGGATGAGGAACTCCGCGACGATCACGCTGACGATGCCCACCACCACGGCGACCTTGAGCGCGTTGAAGAGGTACGGCATGGCGTTCGGCACGCGTAGGGAGAAGAACACGGTCAACGGCTTCGCCGCGTAGGAGCGCAGCAACTCGAGCTTCATGGGGTCGACCAGCGTCAGACCCTGCACGGTGTTGAGCACGACGGGGAAGAAGGTCACGATCACGACCACAGCAGCCTTGGACTCCCAGTCGACGCCGAGCGCCCGGCCGAGCACGGGCGCCAGACCCACGATGGGAACGGCCCCGAAGGCGGTGGCGAGCGGCAGGAAGCCGCGCTGCAGGAAGCGGCTGAAGGCGATGGCGCTACCGACCAGGAAGCCGGTCGTGAGGCCCACGGCGAAGCCGAAGAGGACCTCCTTGACGAAGGTGAGGTAGGCGTCCGCCAGCAGCACGCGCCACGTGCCGAGGAACGCGGTCCCGATATCGGAGACCCTGGGGAAGATGCCCTTGGGCACGCGCGATCCCACGACCAGTCCCTCCCAGGCGAGGAGCACGAGGAACGCCACGGCGGCGGCCGGCACGAGTTGCTGCATCCGGTGCTGCCAACGGGGCGCGTCGCTCTCGAGCTCGATCACGCTCACGCGCGCGGCGGCGGTCGCCGCGGCGGCCAGGCTACCGAGAAGGACGAGCCAGTAGCCCCACGCGGCCGGGCCGGGCAGGGCCCGCTGTCCGAGGAGGGCGAGCAGGGACGCGGTGAGCGCCAGCGGCGTGGCGATGGGCACGGCCCACGGTCCGCCCCACGCCACGGGCACGACGGCGGCGCCGAGCAGGAGGAGGAGCGCCAACCCGCTGGTCAGCGGGTTGGCCCCACCGTCCACCAGGTAGGCGCGGGCGCCGGCCTCGAAGGGCCCGGCCAGGCCGGCCAACGCGGCCACTAGGAGGACGAGGCTGGGCCAATGGGGCCGCCACGCGGCCCTCTGCGGCTCTGGCGCCCTCACCGCCACGAGGTCTTGCTCCAGGTCCGTCATCGACGCTCCCAGGGAGACACGAACCGTTGGGCCAGCCCGACCACGCCCACGAGCCCGATGCCCAGCAGCGCCGAGATCAGCAGGAGGATCCAGACGTCGGACACGTTGCCTGCCTGCACCTGACCGACGATGGCGTATCCGAGGCCGAGGCGGTTGTTGGACTCCGTCTCCGCCACGAGCGCACCCACGAGGGCCGCGGCGGCGCCGAGCTTGAGGCTGACGAAGAGGTAAGGCACCGCGGCGGGGAACCTGACCTTCCAGAAGAGCTGGAGGGGTGTCGCCGCGTAGCTCTTCATGAGGTCGACCGAGAGAGGATCGACGGCTCGCAGACCGGTGACGGTACCGACCGTGACCGGGAAGAAGGCTATGTAGGCGCCGATGATGGCCGCGGGCACCATGCTCGTCTGCACGACCACGCCGGCGTTGCCGAGCAGGAGGATCAGGACCGGCACCAGCGCGATGATCGGCACCGTCTGCGAGGCGATGACCCAGGGCAGGAGGGCGCTCTCGAGGGGGCGGATGGCGACGAACACGATGGCGAGCAGGATCCCGAAGATCCCGCCGACGAGGAGGGCGATCAGGGTGCCCACCGCGGTGTACAGGGTTGCCCTCACGATGTTGCGGCTGTCGCTGAGCGGGTAGGCGCCGAAGAAGGGCCCGATCCGGGCGGCGATCCAGTGTGGGAACGGCATGGGGTGCTGGGGCATGCTGAAGAAGCAATCCAGCTGCGTGTCCCCGCAAGCCGGGTGATCGTAGTACGTGTACGAGGCCGCCCAGACCTTGCTGCCGACCTGCGGCGCGACGCCGAGCTCGATCGTCCCGACGGCAGGGTCGAGGATCAGGTAGTCCGGGTACTGGCGCAACGCCGCGTTCCGTGGCGGGGTGGTGAGGAAGCTGATGACGTTGCCTTCGCGCCGGTAGTCGGTGTCGGGTGACGCTTCGACCCCGTTGACGGTCACCACGCCCCTGTCGCTCGTGAAGGTGAACGTCGACGTGTTCCCGTCAACGCGCTCCTGCGGTCGCTCCGCTGCCGGCGACAGCTCGTGGTCGTCGAGCATGATCCGCCGCGCCGCATCCGACTCGACGAGCGGTGCGTGTTGCAGGTTGAAGACGCGGTTCACGCCGTCGACGTCGCCGACGAGTAACTCAGCGAGACCCAGGGCGCCCTCCGTGCTCCGCGGGGCCTCCCGCGACGGGGTGGCGAGGGCGATGGTGCCCTTCTGGGCGTCCAGCACGGCGTAGTCCCCGGTGACGCGTCGCAGGACGGCGTTGAACGGCACGGAGACGGAGAACGTGAGGTGCTCCCCGTCGGCCTCGAAGCCCACGCCCTCCAGGACGACCTCGTCGTTCATGAGAACTGGTCCGTGGTCGGCATCGGGGAAGGTGAAGGTGGCGAGGACCCCGTCGGGCCTCTCGACGGAAGCCACGGAGCCGGCCAGGAGCACCCTACCCCCAAGGTAGAGGACCGCGTCCTGGGGGACGCCCTCAGGGAACCTGAATACCTGACCGCCGTCGAGGGGGCCTTCGAGGGCCTCACCCCACTTGACGACCGGCCCCGGGACCGACCCGTGCAGGATGGCCGCCCCGTCCTCCAGAGTGAACGCCGTCGGAACCGGGCGCCCCTCGAAGACGAGCACCGACCGCTCCACCGTGGCGTCCGCGTCGGCGCCCCCGAACTCGATGCGCGCGCCGCTCGGGAGCCCCGCGTCAGGGTCGCCCGGCGCGACGGCGAGGGGATGAGGAGCCGTGGTCACGCGCACCCAATTGCCGAGGTTCTCCATCCTCAAGCGCGCCAGGGGGAGGCCGAGCCAGAGCGCCACCGGGTACATGAGCAGGACGACGACAGCGGCGACCACAACGATCGGCACGGCGGCCAGGAGTCGCCTGTTCGTGGCCTTGACGAGGGCGCCGGCTGGGCTCGCCATTCAGTACCCGGCCTGTACGAGCGGCCGCTTGCCGGCCGCGTTAGCACCGTTCGCTGCCTCGCCCTCCTTGCCGATCCTGAGTGCCTCGCGCACCTGTGTCGTCAGCTCGAAGAAACGCTCGGTCTCGCGGGTCTCGGTGTCTCGGGGGTAGGGCAGGTCGACCTCGATGATCTCCCGGATCCTGCCGGGCCGGGCCGTCATGACGACGATGTGCGACGAGAGGAAGACCGCCTCGGCGATCGAGTGGGTGACGAACACGATCGTCTTGCCCGTCTGGCGCCACAGGCGCAGGAGCTCGAAGTTCATCGCCTCGCGGGTGATCTCGTCGAGGGCCCCGAACGGTTCGTCCATCAGGAGCAGCTTCGGGTCGAAAGCCAACGCCCGCGCGATGGAGACGCGCTGCTGCATGCCGCCGGACAACTGCCAAGGGTAGGAGCGGTGGAACCCCTCCAGCCCGACCAGTTCGAGCATCTCCTCGGCGCGAGCGCGCCGGTCCGCCTTGGACCACCCCATGATCTCGAGCGGGAGCGTCACGTTGTTGACGACGTTGCGCCAGTCGTAGAGGGCGGGGGCCTGGAAGACGTAGCCGTACTCACGGGAGGCGCGCGCCTCCCTGGGGCTCTTCCCGGCCACGGTGATCCTGCCGGTGGTGGGTTCGATGAGGTCGGCGACGAGCCGCATGAGGGTCGTCTTGCCGCAACCGGAGGGGCCGATCAGGCTGACGAACTGACCGTCGAGCACCTGCAGGTTGGCGTCCTGCAGGGCGACGGCCTCCGACTTGCCGACGCGGAAGAGCTTGGAGACGTCCTGGACGTCGATGATCACGGGGGCTTCTGTCACAGGGGTCTCTACTTAGTGGCGCTGCGCCTCAGCAACTTGCCGCGGCCGGGTTCCCCCACGAACTTGCCGTCCCTCACGGCCACCTTGCCGCGGACGGTGACCACGCTCGGCCGGCCGTCGATCTCGACGCCCTCGAAACCGGAGTAGTCGACGTTCATCGCCTGGGTGCTGGCGCTGATGCGGCCGCGGTAGGCGGGGTCGTAGACCACCAGGTCGGCGTCTGAGCCGACGGCGACGGTGCCCTTGCGTGGGTAGAGGTCGAAGAGCTGCGCGGCGCGGGTGCTGGCGGCGCTCACGAACCGCTCGAGCGACAGGCCGCCGCGGCTGACGCCGTAGGTGTAGAGGAGGTTGACGCGGTCCTCGATGGTGGGGATGCCGTTGGGGATCTTGGTGAAGTCTCCCCTGCCCATCTCCTTCTGGCCCTTGAAGTCGAACGGCGCGTGGTCGGTGGCTACCGTGTCGATGAGCCCGGCGTTGAGGGCGTCCCACAGCGGTTTCTGGTTGCGCTTGGCGCGCAGCGGCGGCGACATGATCCACTTGGCGCCCTCGAAATCGGGACGTTCGGCGTACGTCTTGTCGAGCACCAGGTGAGGCACCACGCACTCGATGGCGAGGTCGACGCCGCGCTCCTTGGCCGCCAGCGCGGCCTCCAGGGCCGGCTCGCAGCTCAGGTGGACCACGTAGCCCTTGGCGCCGGTGATCTCGAGGAAGGTGGCGAAGTGGTTCGTGCCGTCGGCCTCCACCCGCTCCGGCCTGGACGGCTCGTGCCACTCCGGGCCCGTCTTGCCGGCGGCCAAAAGCTGCGCCTGCAGCTGCGCCACCAGCTCGTCGTTCTCGCAGTGCGCCGTGACCCTCACGCCGAGCTCCTTGGCGAGCGTCAGCGTGTGGAACAGCTCCTCGTCGTCTATCCCGAAGAACCCCTTGTAGGAGAGGAAGACCTTGAAGGAGGTCATGCCCTCGCCCACGATCTGGCGCAGCTGGGCCTCGGTGGTGGCGTCGAACTTGGTCACGCCGACGTGGAAGGTGTAGTCGCAGGCGCTGTTGCCGGCGGCGAGCTCGTTCCAGTGGCGCCAGCCGGCCATCAGGTCCTCTTGCCTGGCGGGCGCCAGCATCTCGATGTACGTGGTGGTGCCGCCCACCAGTGCCGCCTGGCTGCCGGTGCGGTGGGTGTCCTTGGTGACGGTGCCCATGAACGGCAGGTGGATGTGCACGTGCGGG
>CAYNNL010000053.1:0-14320 GCA_964398765.1 uncultured bacterium
ACAGGGCCACGTTGGCGTTCTGCTCGACGACGAACACGCTGATGCCGCGCTCGTTGACCTGCTTGATGATCTCGAAGATGCGCTCCACGAAGAGCGGCGCGAGGCCCATGCTCGGCTCGTCCATGAGGATCAGCCGCGGCCTGCTCATGAGCGCGCGGCCCATCGCCAGCATCTGCTGCTCGCCGCCGCTCATGGTGCCGCCCATCTGGTTGAGGCGCTCACCCAGGCGGGGGAAGAGCTCGAACACGTAGGCGAGGTCCTCGTCCATCTCGGCGCCGCGCCTACGCAGGTAGGCGCCCATCTCGAGGTTCTCGCGCACCGTCATCTTGGGGAAGATGCGGCGGTTCTCCGGCACCACGGCCATGCCGCGCGCTATCCGGTCCGACGTGGTGAGCGTGTCGGCACGTTCGCCGCGGAACCAGAGCTCGCCCTCGCTCACGCCCACGATGCCGAGGACCGTCTTGAGGGTGGTGCTCTTGCCGCTGGCGTTGCCGCCCAGTAGGCAGACCATCTCGCCGGGGTAGATGACCATGTTCACGTGGTGGAGAACGCGGATGGGCCCGTAGTGCGTGGTCACGTCGCGCAGCTCGAGGAGCGGCTCGTGGCCGGCACCCCCGGCAGGGGCCGCGCCCGCACCGGCCCGTACGGCGCTCACGCCTGGCTCCCCGCATCGTCGTGGTCGGCGAACATGCCGTCCGCGGCCTGCGCCCTGGCCACGGCGCTCTGCTTGTCGGAGCGCTTGCCGAGGTACGCCTCGATGACGGCCGGGTCGTTGACGACCTCGGCGTAGGAGCCCTCGGCGAGCTTGCGGCCGTAGTCGAGGACCACCACGCGGTCGCTGATGTCCTTCACGAGGTTCATCTTGTGCTCCACGAGCAGGATGGTGTAGCCGCCCTGGTCGCGCATGCGGCGGATGATCTTGGTGATCTCGCGCGTCTCCTTGGGGTTCATGCCGGCGCTCGGCTCGTCGAGCAGCAGCAGCTTGGCCCCGGTGGCCATGGCGCGCGCCATCTCCGTTCGGCGCCGGTTGGCGTAGGAGAGCACCTCCACGGACTGGTGCAGCCTGAAGCTCATGAGGCGCGGCCCGAAGAACGCCAGCTTCTCGAGGGCGCGTTCGTGCATCTCGCGCTCCTGCCTCAGGTAGGCGGGCGTGCGCAGGACCGAGCTCATCCAGTTGGAGCGCAGCTTGTGGTGCTGCGGGATGAGCACGTTCTCCAGCACCGTCAGGTTCGTGAAGAGCCGCAGGTTCTGGAAGGTCCGGGCCACGCCGCGGTCGACGATGGCGCTCGGCTTCAGTCCCTTCAGGCTCTTGCCCTCGAAGGTGATGTCGCCGCTGTCGGGCTTGTAGACACCCGTGATGAGGTTGAAGACGGTTGTCTTCCCCGCGCCGTTCGGGCCGATCAGGCTCACGATCTCGCCCTGCTTGATGCTCAGCGACAGGTCGGAGATGGCCTGCAGGCCGCCGAACGACTTGTAGACGCTGCTAAGTTCCAACATCAGCCCACCCCGCCGCTCTCGTCGTCGTCCTCGTCCTCGTCGGCGCCCTCCGCCAGCGAGGCGGCCAGCACCGGGTTGGTGAGCCAGGCGTCCTGGCGGCGCTCCTCATCGGTGGGCTCGTCGAGCCGCTCGCGGAACAGCCCGGACCAGGTGAACTCCTTGCGGCCCATGATGCCGGCCGGCCTGAGGATCATGATGGCGATCAGCAGGATGGAGAGGGTGATGGCCCGCATGCCGAACCCTTGCCACTTGCGCGCCAGGGCGGCTGCGTCGGCGCCGAGCACCCCGACCGCCACGGCGCCTATGCCGAGCGCGATGGGCAGCCACACCAGGGGCCCGATCACCGGCCGCAGGCGCCGGTGCCGCCTCACGAGGTAGGCGACGACGCCCAGCGCGAGGAGCACGCAGCCGAGGGCCACGAGCCAGGTGGCCAGAGGGTAGGCCTCCTCGAGCGGATCGCCGTACTGCCTGACCACCACCACCAGCGCCGTGCCGATGAGGGCGCCCGTCACGGAGCCCGTGCCGCCCACGCTGATGGCCACCAGGTAGTAGAAGGTGAGGAAGAAGAGGAAGAGGTCGAGCCGGGCGGTGCCCACCCAGCTCACGTACAGCCCGCCCGACACGCCCGCGAAGAAGGCGGAGATCGCGAAGGCGAGCACCTTGTGGTAGGCGGTGTTCACGCCCATGGCCTCTGCCGCGATCTCGTCCTCGCGGATGCCCTGCAGGGCCCGCCCGTACGACGAGTATTTGAGGCGCGCCATCACGAACACGGCGATCGACAGGAGCCCGAACGTCCACCAGATCGACTTGCCGAACCCCGTGGGCACGCCCGCGAAGCCGAGAGCTCCGTTGGTGAACGACGACATCATGGGGGTGGAGGCGAGGAGCCTGATGGCCTCGCCGAACGCGAAGGTGACGATGGCGAGGTAGTCGCCCCGCAGCCTGAGGCTGGGGAAACCGACGATGACGCCGAAGGCGGCCGCCAACAGCCCGCCGATGAACAGGGCGATCAGGAACCTGGCCCACATGGTCTCGGGGGCGGCCAGCGCGTCGAGGCCGAGGGCGCGGGCCCAGTTCTCGACCGACAGCCCGATGGCGAAGTCGGACAGGCTCGAGCGCGCCGAGGCCGCGATGTTCTCGCGCTGCGCGGCGGGCAGGATGAGGAGCCCGGTGACGTAGCCGCCGATCAGCATGAACCCGTGGTGGCCCAGCGACAGGATGCCCGTGACGCCGTTGACGAGGTTGAGGCTCACGGTGGCTATGCCCCAGATGGCGAACAGGGCGAGCACCTGCTTGAGCTTGATGCTGGCGCCCCCGTCTACGAGGGCGAGGAGCAGCACGAGCACGACCATGCCCGCGAGGCTCAGCAGCGTGTTGCGCACGCGGCCGGCGGTGTAGTGAGGTCGGTAGCCGGCGGCGGCGGGCGTGCCGGCCGCGGGCGCGGGGCCCTTGCCGGCGCTCATACCTTCTCCGACAGGTCTTCGCCCACGATGCCGCTGGGGCGCACGAGGAGGATGATGATCATGGCCAGGAACGCGAACGTGTCCTTGTACTCGGTTATGCCCGGGAAGGCGTGGGTGCGGGGCAGGAGCGCCGTCAGGAAGTTCTCGAGGAAGCCGAGCAGCACGCCGCCCACCACGGCGCCGGGCAGGCTGCCGATGCCGCCGATGACCGCGGCCGCGAACGCCTTGATGCCCGGCAGGATGCCGAAGATGGCGGGCTGGTTGATGCTCCCGAACGTCATGCCCCACATGACGCCGGCAGCGGCTGCGAGCATGGAGCCGAGCAGGAAGGTGGTGGCGATGACGCGGTCGACGTTGACGCCCATCATGCGGGCCGTCTCGGCGTCCTGTGCCGTGGCGCGCATGGCCTTGCCGAGACGCGTTCGGGTCACGAAGAGGGTGAGCCCCACCACCAGCACGGCCGTCACGATCGGCACGAGCACGACCATCCACGAGGTGAAGAGCGTCTCGCCGAGGACCTCGAACTGAAGGGGCCCCGTGAAGAAGCTGGGTGGCCGGAACGGCGTCTGCCGGTTGGAGAAGGCGAGGATGCCGAAGTTCTGGAGGAAGAACGAGACGGCGATGGCCGTGATGAGCATGGAGTTGCGCGGCGCCCCCCTGAGGGGCTTGTAGGCCACCCGGTCGATCGTCACACCCAGCACGCCCGTGATGAACATGCTGGCCACCATGGCGGCCAGCCAGCCCAGGCGGGTGGAGCCGAGGGCGAAGGCGACGACGATGAAGGCCACGCCGCCGCCGGCCAGCACGAGCGGGTCCGTCATGCGGCCGCGCCAGAAGTTGAGGATCTGCATGAAGCCGTAGGTGACCACGGCCGCCACGATGATGGCGGCGGGCCACGCCATGGGCGTGCGACTGAACAGGAAATAGGCGGCGAAGGCCCCGACCATGAACACCTCGCCGTGGGCGAAGTTGATCAGGCGGATGATGCCGTAGACCATCGTGTAACCGAGGGCGATGAGCGCGTACAGGCTGCCCAGTTGGAAGGACCTTACGAACGCCCCGGCGAAGAACGCCCCGTTGAACGAGGGGTCGATGCTGTGAAGATAGAGCATGCGCCAGACGATCAGGCCGATCAGGCCCAGGCCGATCGTCCACGGCAGCCACGAACGTCTGGTCCTGCTGCTCGAGAGTGAGGAGGCCGACAAGCTGTGCTCCGTTCGGTGAGCGCCCGCCGGCCGGCGCCCGAAGGCGGCTCGGCCCAAGCGGTTACGGGCGGCGCGGCAAGGGCATCATGCGGAGCCCTTGCCGCGCCTGCCTGACAGCGAGGAGGGGTGGGGCCGCCTTGGTGGCGGCCCCTCGACCCTGCCTACTCGAGCGAGATGCCCTTCAGGATGACCTTCTCCCACGTCCCGTCGGCCTTGACGGCGTAGGCGTAGAGGCCCATGACGCGGTTGGCGGGCGTGCCGTCGGTGTCCACGTAGGTGATGTCGCCCGACACACCGGGGAAGTCGACGAGCGCGTTGAGCGCGTCGCGGACTGCCTTACGGTCGGCGCTTCCGGCGTCGTTGAGGGCCTGCCAGAGAACCTTGTACGCGTCGGCGCCGGAGAGCGTGAAGCCGGTGAAGTGATCGTCCGTGTACTGCTTGGCGAACGCCTCGTGGAACTCCGTGGCGCGTTCGGCCGCCGGGCCGGAGAGCACCTCGGGCTCACCGAAGCTGGTGAACGTGAAGCCGTCGAAGGCCGTGCCGCCGCCCTCGGGGCACTGCGAGTCGTCGGAGGCGTCGCCGCCGAGGATGGGCTGGTTGAAGCCCTGCTGGCGGAGCTGCGGGACGAGCGAGGCGGCCTCGGCGCAGAAGCCCGAGTAGTAGATGAAGTCGGGGGCGAAGGAGCGCAGGTTGTTGATCTGCGCCGAGAAGTCGACGTTGTTCGAGGTGTAGTCGAGCACCGTGGTGCTGCCGCCCATCTGCTCGAAGACGTCCTTGAAGAACCCGGCCAGGCCGACGGAGTAGTCGTCGTCCTGCTGGCGGAAGATGGCCGCCTTGCGCGCGCCGGCGTCGTTGTAGGCGTACTGCGCGGCGACGGCGCCCTGGAACTGGTCGGTGTAGGGGATGCGGAAGATGTAGTCGCCGATCTGGGTGGTGGCGGGGTTCGTGGAGCCCGTGGCCACCTGCACGATGCCGGCTGGCTGCATGATCTGCGCCACGGGGATGGAGTGGCTGGAGGAGTACGAGCCGATCACGGCCACGACGCCCTCGTCGACGAAGCGGTTGGCGCACGCCACCGAGCCCTCGACGGTGCTGGCGTTATCGCAGATGGAGAGCTCGACCTTCTTGCCGAGCACCTCGGGCTGCTGGTCGTGCGCGACCTGCACGCCGTAGAGCGTGTCGTTGCCCGTCACGGCCATGCGGCCGGACAACTCGAGGAACACCCCGATCTTCACGGTGTCTTGCGCCAGCGCCACGCCTCCCATGAGCGCGAGCGCCACGACGGTTACGGCCAGTCGCTTCATATGCGTCCTCTCCGACGACATTGACGGTGTCGCCCCACACGAACGAAGGTGTCCGGGCCAAAGGGCGAAAGGTGTGCGTCGGAGTCACTATATCCAGCAGGCGGTTCGCGCTGTCAAACGGTCGTGGGGTGTGTACCGGACGAGGTGCATGCGGGCAGTCGGGCCGCCACCCGCGGCGCCCTGCGTAGGCGAGCTGGCGGCGGGCGCCCTCAGCGGCAGACGACGCGGCCCGACGGGGCGTCTTCGCGCCCGTACTGCCAGGAGTCGACGACCTTCCCACCAAGCATGAGGTAGACGACGTCACCATCGTTGTTCCACACGCCCGCGCCCGGATTGCGGACGCGCAGCTCGCCGGGAGCCTGCACGCCGTTCGGCAGCCTGAAGGTCTGCTTGGAGCCCTCGTCGTAGAGGTAGTAGCCACGGGTGTCGAGCGGCTCCTCGATCAGCACGGAGACCCACTCGGTCCCGACGTCGTCACCCACCGGGTTGAAGAGGGCGCAGTACAGGCGGACCGGGCCGGAGCCGGCGTGCACCTCGGCCGCGGGGTCGGTCTCGGCCGGCCCGGCAGCGGGCGGCGGCGCCCCCCACAAGCCGGCGCGGCCCGTCTCGGCCGCCGCGGCGGCGGCGCTCATCAGGTCGGCGTACGTCATGTTCGGGGCTATGGGGAAGGGCCGCGCCCATCCGGCCTCGACCATGGCGAGGTTGACCTGGGTGGCCCTGACTCCGCTGACGGTCCACGCCCCGGCGTCGTCGGGCACGTACACGTACGCCAGCAGCCGGCCGTATAGGTCCTCGGGGTTCAGGTCGGTCTCGAGCCAGAGGAGCCGCCCCTCGCCGAGCAGGCCGCGCAGCGCGTCGGCCGCCGGCCGCCCGAAGGGGTCGCCGCCGCTCAGCTCGGGAGCGTCGATGCCGACCAGCCGCACGGTCCGCGGGCCCAAGTTGGACTCGACGACGATGGTGTCGCCGTCCACGACGCGCACGAGCGGGACGGGCCCGTAAGGCTCCGTGGCGGGCGCGGCGAGCGGCGTTCCCGGTTCGGCGGCGAGGGCGCGGGTGAGCAGGGCCAGGGCGGCGAGCACCGGCAGGACGAGTCGTCCGGAGCCTCGCCGCGGCACGCTCAGCGCCGGCGCCTCAGGCGCCCAACGCGGCGGCGACGCGCTGCAGCTTGGCGCGTGCCTCCTGCACGACCGGCTCGACCTGCCTGCGCACCGGGCCCGTCACCACCCCGAACATGATCTGGGGGTCGATGACGTGGACGTGCGTGTTGCCGTCGACCTCGCGCAGCACGACGTTGCACGGTAGCAGCAGGCCGATGTTCCTGTCGGCCTCCAGGGCCTTATGCGCCAGGCTCGGGTTGCAGGCGCCCAGTATCTGGTACGGCTCGATGCTCGCACCGATCCTCTCCGCGAGCGTGGCCTCCACGTCGATGTGGGTGAGCACCCCGAAGCCCTCGGCCTTGAGCGCGGTCGTGACCTTCTCGCGCACCTCGCTGAGCGTGCCTGGCACGGTGGCGGTGAATCCCATCTCGGACATCCGTCAGCTCCTTACCGCCGCACCAGCGGCGCCGCCCCGCCTCCCGGCGCGAGACGCCGTGCGGTCGACGGTGAAGGCGCGCCAGGTCGTGGCGACCGCCCCGCGTCAGTTATATACCCTGGAGGGGTATACGTGGTGACGCGGGGAACGCTGCGGACCCACGCGCTAGCGGTGGTCCTCACTGGCGTCACCGCCGCGGTCCTCGCCGCCCTCGGGTCCACGCTCCTCAGCGCCCTGGCCGTTCGGGTACCACCGGTCCGGATGTGGCTGCGCGGGAGCAGGCGGATCGGAGGCGGGGAAGCTGTCGTCCAGCGCCTCGTCCAGCTCCTCCTCCCTGGTCGGGTCGTCACTCACCACGGTCGCGCTGCCCGCACGGCCACGGCCCTCCGCGAACGCCCAGGCGTCCGCGGCTGCCGCCTCGGCCGACACGACGTCCCAACGGGACGGGTCGACCAGAGGGTCGCTACTCCAACTCTGCACCATGTCGTGGCCTCCTCACCGCAGAGTAGACCGGATCCTGGCGCCACGCGGTGTCAGGCTCGACCGGCCGCGCCGCCTACCTCCGGGCTCAGCGCGCCGGCCTTGCCCACCCTCCGGGCCCGGCCCACTCGCTCCGCAGCTGAGAGTAGACGGCCATGTCGAGGTGCCTGCCGCCCACGACCTGGTCCCGGCGCACCGCCCCCTCGAACTTGAACCCGAGCCGTTCGGCCACGGCCCTGCTCCTGACGTTGTCGACTCCGGCCAGGATCTCGAGGCGCTCGAACGGCCGCCCGGCGCAGGCGCCGGACCAGAAGCAACGCTCCACGATGGCCCTGGCGCAGCGCGTGACGATGCCCTCACCCTGGCGGGCCGCGTCGAGCCAGTAGCCCAGGGCGCCGCTCCGCTCGACGGGGCGCACGTCGTGCACGCCCGCCATGCCGCTCACGCGGCCGTGTTCGACGATGAGCGCCTCGAACCCGTCTCCCACGCGCACGGCCGGCAGGGCCCTCCCCGTCACGAACCCCAGTTGCGCCCCCAGCGAGATGTCGTCGGCCCACGGCATCCAGGGGAGGAGCTGCTCGCGGGTGCGCGCAGCGACCGAGCTGAGCTCCGCGGCGTCGCGCGCCTCCGGCAGCGCCAGCTCGAGCCCGGCGTCCACCGGCATGGCGAAGCGCGAAGGAACCGCCGCGCCCCCGTCCTCGAGGAGCGGCGTCCGGGCGGCCTCACCACGCAGCAGGCCGTACACGACCCGGTCCGCGGGCCGGCCCGACAACGTGATGCCGGCGCGCCGCATGACGGCCTCGCGCCTGAAGCCCAACCCGGACGCCACGCGGCCCAAGGCCTGGTCCTCCCCGTTGCCAACGAGGTAGACGCGGTCCACGCCGCGGGCCAAGAACAGGTGGCGGAGCAGGCCGCCGAGGACGGCGACCGCCAGCTCGTCGTCCTCGTGAGCGGAGCTCAACCAGAAGCCGATCTCCGCGTTGCCGGCCGGCCTCCCCAGCCGCCGCATGCGCACGGCGCCCGCAGGCTCGCCGGCCACCAACAGGTCGCACTCCCAGCCCGTGCCGGCCTCGAAGTCGGCCAGCGCGGCGTCGGTGTGGGCGCGAGCGGCGGCAGCGTCGGGGCGCCGCGGGAACAGGTCGGCGGGCAGCGCTTCAAGGGCAGCCCAGTTCTGCGCCAGCAGCGTGGCGTAGTCGGGAACGAGGTGAGGCTCGCGCAACCGCAGCGCCAGGCCGCTCCCGATGGCGAGCGAGAACACGTGTGGGGGCAGCGTGGGGACCGGCACCTCAGCGCCTGGCATGCTCCTCGATCTCGGCCGCCCACACGGCCACGCGCGTCACGCTCGCGTCGAGGTCGCGCAGCAGCGTGAGGACCTCGAGGTGGTGCGAGCTCGAGGCGCGCGATTCGGGCAACTGCGCCTCCAGCCGAGCCAGGTGCGCGATGCGCATGTTGCCGATGTACGTCTCGAGCTCGTGACGTCCGGCCACGACGGACTTGGCCATCACGACGTCGCCCGTGGCGAGCGCCGTGAACGCGCTGCGCATGCGCTTGAGCACCCGCTCGCCCGTGTCGGTCAGCTCGGCCCGACCCTCCTTGCTGAACTCGATCCCCTCCGTGCGCAACTTCTCCTCACGGCGCGCCAGCCGCCTGATCTGATCGCCCATGTGCTCGAGCTCGGTGGCGGTGAGGAGGAGCCGCTCCGAGACCGGGTCCTCGCCGTTGGCGCTGCGGATGCGGGCGACGTAGTCGACGACCTGATGCGTCAGCCGGTCGACCTTGACCTCGCGCGCAGCGATCGGACCGGGGTCCCAGCGCCCCGTGGCGAGGTACTCGGTGGCCCGCTCCGTCATCACCGCCACGTGATCGCTGATGCGGACCGTCTCCCGCCGCGCGAGCGCCAACCCGAGCGGCGGTTCGTGGATCGCCTCCGCCCGGAGGTACTTGGGCGCCGCGTCGTCGTCGGTTATGGGCACCATCCTGCCGCTGAGCGCGGCGAGCGGCCCGGACAGGGCGGTACCCAACAGGGCCGTGCCGAGGTTGAAGAACGTGTGCACGTTCGCCACCTCGCGGGCGCCGCCCCCTCCGACCGCCTCGAGCAGGGCCGTGAACGGTTCGACGAGCAACACCACGGCGATGGCGCCGACGGCCAGCACCAGCGCCTGCATGAGCGCCGTGCGTTGAGCGTTCGAGTCGAAGGTGCGCGACACCATGAGCGGCATGAACGCCGCGCCGGCGTTGCCGCCAACGACGAGCGCCACCGCCGTCTCGAGCGATATGGCCCCGGCCACGTGGAGACCGAGCGCGACGGCCGTGGCGGCGTTCGAGCTCGACAGCATGACGCCGAGCGCCGCTCCGAGCACCAGCACGGCCAGCGGCTGTTGCTCGGCCGCCGCCACCAGGACGTTGAAGGCGTCGCTGGTGCTGAGACCCGACACCGATTGCACCGTGATCTCGAGGCCGAAGAAGAGCAGACCGGCGCCGAGCAGGAACCCGCCGAGGGCCTTGGCGCGGCGCCACATGGCGAGCACGTAGCCCACGCCGATCATGGGCAGTGCGTAGTCGGAGAGATGGAAGGCGGCCAGCTGCATGGCGAGCGTGGCGCCCAGCTTGGCGCCGAGCAGGAGGGCGATGCCCTCCTTGACGGCAACGAGGCCCCCGCCGACGAGACCGAGGATCGTGATGGACGTCGCCGTGGCACTCTGCGTGGCGGCCGCCACACCCGTCCCCATGAGGAGGGCCACGAACGGGGAGCGGGTGGCGAACGCCATCCAGCGCCGCGACGCAGGCCCGAGCATCTCCTGCAGCGCCCCCGAGATGCGGTAGATGCCCGTGAGGAAGAGCGCGAGGCCGCCAAGCAGGGTCAGCAGCATGGGCACCCCGCAGCCTTGCCGCACCGCCGCGCCGGCCGCGGCGGCCGGGACGGCTGGGGTTCGAGCGACGTTGGTGTGAGCGGGTGAGTCTGCAGCACGTTGGGTCCGATCCTACGGATGGATAAGCAGTCTACAGCCACCGGCCCTGCCCGGGGCTCGACCGGCCCCGACCACGCGGACTCTGCGCGACGCGGTCTCGCGGCGGGCCGTCACGCTCGCCCGTGCGCACCCGACCGCGCCCGGCGGCGTGGCACAGCGACACCACGGTTGTACGGCGCTTCGTGCGTGAGCGTCCGAAGCCTCGCGCGGGCCCTGGTAACTTGCATGGTGAACCTGAAGCACCTTGGGAGGGACGGAGCATGAAGCGACCACTCGTCGTCTCGTTGTTCGCAGCGCTGGCCTTGACGGCCGGTACCGCGTTGGCGCAAGACACCGTCAAGATCGGCGTGATCACGAGCATCACGGGCCGGTTCGCGGAGTTCGGGGAGCAGCACCAGGCCGGCATCCAGGCCGCGCTCGAAGACGTGAACGCCGCCGGCGGCGTGAACGGCCGCACCGTCGAGGTCGTCTACGAGGACGACATCTCCGAGGTGAACGCGGCCCTCACGGCGGCCGAGAAGCTCGTCAACCAGGGCCTGCCGCTCGTGATGGGCGCCTACTCCTCGTCGATCACCGGCCCCCTGGCGCAGTACTTCACGCGCCAGAAGCGCCCGTTCGTCGTCTACACCTCGGCTGACGACGCCATCACCAAGCCCGGCTCCGACTGGGTGTTCCGCATCAACCAACCGTCCTTCGCCTACGCCACCACCCTCTTCGACGTCTTCGACCAGATCAACGCCGAACGCGGCGCCGGCACGCTCAAGACGGTCGTGACCATCCACGGCAACGGCGCCTTCGAGACCTCGGTGGCCGACGCGGTCGACGAGATGGCCAAGGAGCGCGGCTACACCGTGCTGCAGCGCCAGGACTACGACCAGACGGGCGCCGACTTCCGGCCCATCCTCAACCGCTTCAAGGCGCTCAACCCCGACATCCTGTTCATGGTGTCCTACGCGGCCGACTCGGTCGCCCTCATGCGCCAGGTGCAGGAGGTGGGCCTGAACGCCAAGGTCTTCGCGGGCGGCGCCGCCGGCTTCGCCCTGCCGGGCTTCATCGAGGGGGCCGGGCCGTCGGCCGATTACGTCTTCACGGCCACCATGTGGACGAAGGACGTGCCGTACCCCGGCGCGGCCGACCTGAACGCGCGCCTCGAGGCCATCCTCGGACGCACGCCCTCCTACCACGCTGCCGAGGCGTACGTGTCGATCATCACGGCCGTCGACGTCTTGTCGCGCGCCGCCTCCTTCTCGCCCGACGACGTACGCGAAGCGCTCCTCGCCACCGACCTGCCCGACACCGTGTTCGGGCCCATCACCTTCGAGGACTACGCCGGCTACAAGAACCAGGCGCCGCTGCCCGCGGTGGCCGAGCAGGTGGTGAACGGCGAGTTCGTCACCGTCTTCGTCAACGGACAGGTCGTGGGCGACCTGCTCGAGACCCCGGTCTGGGACGCGCGCTGACCGCCTGACTTGCCAGCCAACGTGAACGAAGGGAGCCGGTGACCGTGGAGGGACTGGCTCCCTTCCTCCAGAACCTGTCGGGCGGCCTGCTGATCGGCGGCATCTACGCGCTGATTGGCGTGGGTCTGTCGCTCATCTTCGGGGTCATGCGCGTCATCAACTTCGCGCACGGCGAGTTCGTGGCGGTGGGCATCTACACCGCCATCGTCTGCTTCAGGTACCTGGGCCTCGACCCTTACGTGTCGCTGCTCATAGCGGCGCCGCTCGGCTTTGTGGTGGGCGCCTTACTGCAACGCCTGGTGCTGACGCGCCTCATCGACGCACCGCCCGACGCCACGCTGCTCGCCACCCTCGGCCTTGCCCTCGTCATCTCCAACGTGCTGTTCCTCATCTTCGGCGCCGAGCCGATGTCCATCTACGTGCCCTACGCCACGGCCACGGTGACGGTGGTCGGCGTGCGCCTGCCGGTGGCGCAGCTGATCGCGGGCGCCATCACGCTCGTGGCCATCCTCGTCCTGTGGCTCGTCCTCACCCGTACGGAGTTCGGCAGGGCGGTGCGCGCCACGGCGCAGAACCGCCTCGGGGCGGAGCTGGTCGGCATCAACACCCCCCGCATCCACGCCCTCGTCTTCGGGCTTGGCATGGCGGTCGCCATGTGCGCCGGCGTGATCCTCGCGCCCCTCCTGTTCGCCGTGCCGACGGTCGGCTCGGGTTACACCCTCAAGGCGTTCGTCGTCACCGTCCTGGGCGGGCTGGGCAGCGTGCCCGGCGCCATCGGCGGCGGCCTGCTCCTGGGCGTCGTCGAGTTCATGGGCGCCTCCTACCTGTCTTCCGGCTACCGCGACGCCTACGGGCTGCTCGCCTTCCTCCTCGTATTGCTCCTGCGTCCGGAGGGGCTCTTCGGCCGCACGGTGAAGCGCGTATGAGCCGCCCTGGCGCGCGCGCCGACCTGGGGAACTGGCTGGGCCTGGCCGGTGTGGCCGCCGCCGGCACGGCGTGGTACTTCCTCTTCCCCAGCTCCCTGTCGCTCGGCATCGGCCTGCTGCTCCTCGCCGGCTGGGCGAGCGCCTGGGACCTGCTGGGCGGCTGGACCGGCCAGACCAGCCTGGGGCACGCGGCGTTCGTGGGACTCGGCGCCTACACGGTGGCCGTGACCGCCACGAAGTTCGACCTGGCGCCCTGGTGGGGCGCGCTCCTGGCAGTCGCCCTCGCCATGCTGTTGGCGTACCTCTGGGGCCGGCTCACCTTCGGGCTCAGGGGCGCCTACTTCGTCCTCTCCAGCATCGCCGTGGCCGAGATCCTGCGCCTCGTCGCCATCAACGAGCGCAAGCTGACCGGCGGTGCCGTCGGCCTCTTCATCTTCGACCTCAAGGAACCGTTCGGGCTAGACCTGTTCAGCCGCCACACCGAGTTCTGGCTCTCGCTCGGCTACCTGCTGCTCGTGCTCGTGGTGGTTCTCCTCGTGACGCGCGCCAAGCTCGGCTTCCAGATGCGCGCCGTGCGGGAGGACGAGGAGTCGGCCCAGGCGGCCGGCATCAACCCCGTGGCGGTGAAGTCGTGGGCGTTCGTGCTGTCGGGCGGCCTCACGGCCCTCGGCGGTTGCATCTACGGCGTCTTCCTGTCGGCGCTCCAACCGCAACCCATGTTCGAGCTCCACCTCAGCGTCCGCATCGCGCTAGTGGCCATCATCGGCGGGCGCGGCACCCTCTTCGGCCCCCTCGTCGGCGCCGCGCTACTCACGCTGGCCGGCGAGCTGTTCCGCACGGCCTTCGCTCAGGCCAACCTGCTCATCTACGGGCTCCTCATCGTGGTGGTGGTGCTGTTCGTGCCGCAGGGGCTCATGGGGGCGCTGCGCGCCCGCAGCATCCGGAGGCGGTATGTCGAGAGCTCTGGAGGCTGACAACGTGACGGTGCAGTTCGGCGGCCTGATCGCCGTGAACGACGTGTCGCTCGCCGTCGACGCCGGGCGCATCGTCGGGCTCATCGGTCCGAACGGCGCGGGCAAGTCGACGCTCTTCAACGCGCTCAGCGGCTACGCCAAGACGCGGCGCGGCACCGTGCGCCTCTTCGGCCGCGACGTGGGGCGCTTGCCGCCCTACGCCCGCACCCGGCTCGGGATGGGTCGCACCTTCCAGATAGAACGCCCCTTCGAGGGGCTCACCGTAGTGGAGAACGTCCTCATACCCGCCTTCCTGCGTAGCGGTAGCCGCGCGGCCGCGGAGCGCGGCGCCCACCACGCGCTCGAGCTCGTCGGCCTCGCCGACCGCGCCCTGCAGCCGTCCGCCGACCTCAACCTGGCGCGGCGGCGCCGGCTCGAGCTCGCCAAGGCCCTCGCGGTCGAACCGCGCGTCCTCTTCCTCGACGAGCTGATGGCCGGTCTCAACCCTCCCGCGCTCAAGGAGATGATCG
>CAYNNL010000054.1:0-13806 GCA_964398765.1 uncultured bacterium
GTGCCGCTCGGCCGCTCCACCTGCGGGTTCCACTGTTCATGCCTGCCTCCAGATCCCTCGTTCAGCTCGCTTCGCGCGGTCCAGCCTGGGCCAAACATCTCCAGGTGGGAGTTCCCAGCGGTGGACTCGCCCGGCGGTACCCCTCACCTCGCGAGAGTCGCCGTAAAGTCTATACCCCGCCTCACGGCGCATCTTGTGAAATCATCCACCCACGAGGCGTGACGGCGGCGGTGGTATTGCCCTTCGGGAAGGGCCTAAACCGCGGCCGGACTCTCGGGCGATCCACGCCGCTCCGAGGCCGTTGGCGGCCCGCCGGACGCGGGGAGGCGTCCCTCAGGCCGATGGGGCGACGACGCCGGAATCGGCCACCGCGGCCGCGTCGGCGCCCTGCAGGGCGAGCTGGCCGCAGGCCGCGCCGGCGTCGCGGCCGCGACTGAAGCGCACGGACACGCTCACGCCCCTGGCAGCGAGCCGGTCTCTGAAGCGGGCCAGCCTCTCGCGGGGCGTGCCCACGAAGCCCGAGTCGGTCCACGGGTTGAACGGTATGAGGTTCACGTGGCTGGTGAGGCCTTTGAGGAGGTCGGCGAGCATGTCTGCCTGCCAGTCGTGGTCGTTGACGCCCTCGAGCATCGTGTACTCGATGGTCACCCGACGCGAGGTGGCGGCCTGCCAGTCGCGCAGCGACTCCATGATCTCCGGCACGGGGTGGGCGTGGGCGGTGGGGATGATGCGCTGACGGGTCTCCTGGTCGGGCGCGTGCAGGCTCACCGCCAGCACCAGCGGGAGCCCCTCCCCCGCCAGCCTGCGGATGCGGCTCGGCAACCCGACCGTTGACAGCGTGATGCGGCGCGGCGACATGTCGAGCCCCAGCGGATCCAGGTAGGTGCGGATGGCACCGATGGCGTTGTCGTAGTTGAGGAGGGCCTCGCCCATGCCCATCAGGACCACGTTGCGGATGGCGGTCGGTGCCACGCCCTCGTGACGCGCGACCTCGACGAGCTGAGCCACGATCTCGCCGCGGGTAAGGTTGCGCCCGAACCCCATGGCCCCGGTGGCGCAGAAGGCGCAGCCCGCCGGGCAGCCCACCATGGAGCTGACGCACACGGTGCGGCGGCCCGCGTACGGCATGTAGACGGCCTCGGTCTGCTTGCCGTCGCGCAGCGTGAACAGGTAGCGCACCGAGCCGTCGTCGGACGGGAAACGCCTGAAGGCGGCGAACGGCGTGGGCGCGACGTTGGCGGCGAACCAATCACGCACGCCCTGCGGCAGGTCGGTCATGGCGGCCGGGTCGGTCACGCCGCGCCCGTAGACCCACGCGCCCAACTGGCGACGCCGGTACGGCCTCTCGCCCTCGGGCAGGGGCAGCTCCGCCACCGGGTGGTCGAACAGCGTGGGTAGCGCGGCTTGCATGGGAGCCACGCTACCGCGCCGGGGCCGGGCTATCATGCAGTAACGCCGACAAGGGCCGCGTGCCCTGCTGTAGGGCAGTCACGCGTCCATCCGCCGGGGCACGCGTCTGGAGGGCCGATGCTCAGTCGCAAGGTCAAGGTCATCGGGATGGTTCTCGCGGGCGGCAAGGGCTCCCGCCTCCACCCCTTAACGTGGCGCCGCACCAAGCCGGCCGTGCCCTTCGGCGCCAAGTACCGCATCATCGACTTCGCCCTGAACAACATGATCAACTCGGGCGTCTACGGCATCTACGTACTCACTCAGTTCAAGGCGCAGAGCCTGACCGAGCACATCCAGCGCCACTGGCGCTTCGGCACCTTCCTCGACGACCACTTCATCACGCTCGCCCCGGCGCAGATGTACCTGTTCGAGGAGCTGGGGGCCGAGTGGTACCGCGGGACGGCCGACGCCATCTACCAGAACCTGCACCTGATCGACAACAACCGCGCCGACCTGGTGGCCATCTTCTCGGGCGACCACATCTACAAGATGGACATCAGCCACATGGTGGAGTACCACCTCCAGCACGGGGCCGACGTCACCATCTCCGCCTACCCCACGCCCGTCGAGGAGGGGCGGCGCTTCGGGGTCCTGCAGGTTGACGCCGACTGGCGCATCACGGAGTTCAACGAGAAGCCCGAGAACCCCGAACCGATGCCGGGCCGGCCGAGTCACTGCCTCGCCAGCATGGGCAACTACGTCTTCACGGTCGACGTCCTGATGCAGATGCTCAAGGACGACGCCAACCGACCAGACTCTGACCACGACTTCGGGAAGGACGTGCTGCCGCGCGCGCTCGGGGACGGCAAGCGGCTCTTCGCGTACGACTTCGCGCGCAACCCGATCAGGGGCCAGGTCGGACCGAACACCTACTGGCGCGACGTTGGCACGCTCGACAGCTACTGGGCCGCGAACATGGACCTGGTGGCGGTGAAGCCCGAGTTCGACCTGTACAACGAGGAGTGGCCCCTGCGCACGTCGGCCGAGTTCTCGGCGCCGGCCAAGTTCGTGCACGAGGAGGAGGGGCGGCGCGGTCAGGCGTTCAACTCGCTGCTGGCCGGCGGGGTGATCATCTCCGGCGCCACGTTGAGGCGCACGATCGCCTCGCGCCGGGTGCGCGTCAACTCGTACGCCACCGTGGAGAACTCCGTGCTGCTCGACAACGTGGTCATCGGCCGCCGCGCCACCGTCCGCAACGCCATCGTCGACAAGAACGTGACCGTCCCGGAGGGCGAGACGCTCGGGGTCGACCTCGACCAGGACCGGGCGCGCGGCCTGGTGGTGACGGAGAGCGGCATCGTGACCGTGCCCAAGGGGTTCAAGTTCGGCTGAGCCGGGCCCGCGGCGGGGTGGCCCGCGTCGGCGCCGTCCGGACGGTTAACGTTGCGCCAAGGGCGAACGACGCCACGGTACAGTGTTGGCTCATCGTCCGGTGCTACGCTTTGCCTACTGGACCACGGTACCTCGTGGCCTTAGTCCGAAGCCCCGCCACCCTCGGCCGGCCTGGAACCCAGACCCTGGAGGCGTTCTTGAAACGATCGTTCAACCCCTGGCTGTTCGTGATGCTGCTCATACTGGGCATCTTCGTGTTCAACCAGTTCAACTCCGGTTCGAGCAGCCGCGAGATCAACTTCTCCACCTTCACGGGGTTGGTCGAACAGGGCAAGGTGGCGTCCGTCGTCATCGATCGCAATAGCGGGGTCATCAACGGCGAACTCACCAGCGAGTCGCAGGTCGTGGTCAACGGCGAACCGCAGACGATCCGTTCGTTCCGCACCACCACCATCCTCACCGACACGCTCCTCACCGAGCTGCGTAAGGACGTCTCCAGCGTCACCATCCGCAACCCACCGCAGTGGCTCGGCATCCTGCTGGGCTCGATACTGCCCATCGTCCTGCTCCTCGGCTTCTTCTGGTTCATCTTCATGCGCGCCCAGGGCGGGCCGAACCAGGTGATGCAGTTCGGGCAATCGCGCGCCAAGACGTTCGGGCGCGAGAACAAGGTGAACACCACCTTCAACGACGTCGCCGGTCACAAGGAGGCCAAGCAGGAGCTCGTCGAGGTCGTCGACTTCCTCAAGACGCCTCAGAAGTACCTGCGCATCGGCGCCGAGATCCCCAAGGGCGTGCTGCTGGTCGGCCCTCCCGGCACGGGCAAGACGCTGCTGGCGCGCGCCGTGGCGGGCGAGGCCGGCGTGCCGTTCCTCACGGTGTCGGCCTCGGAGTTCATGGAGATGTTCGTTGGCGTGGGCGCCAGCCGCGTGCGGAGCCTGTTCGAGGAGGCCCGCAAGTCGGCGCCCTCCATCATCTTCATCGACGAGCTCGACTCCATCGGCCGGCGCCGCGGCGCCGGCATCGGCGGCGGTCACGACGAGCGCGAGCAGACCCTGAACCAGATCTTGAGCGAGATGGACGGTTTCGAGAAGGACACGTCGGTCATCATCATCGCGGCCACCAACCGCCCCGACATCCTCGACCCCGCCCTCCTGCGACCCGGCCGCTTCGACAGGCAGGTAACCATCGGCCTGCCCACCATGACGGAGCGCGAGGAGATCCTCAAGGTGCACGTCCGCAACAAGCCCGTCACCGACGACGTGAGCCTGCGGCGACTGGCGGAGGCCACCCCAGCGTTCTCCGGCGCCGACCTCGAGAACCTCACCAACGAGGCGGCGCTCATCGCGGCGCGCAACGACAAGCAGGTCATCACCTGGGTCGACTTCAACGAGGCGCTCGACCGCATCACCCTCGGCCTGAGGCGCGGCAGTCTCGTGCCCTCGGAGGAGGAGCGCCGCATCCTCGCCTTCCACGAGGCGGGGCACGCCGTGGCGTACGCGGCGCAACCCGAGCTGGGCGACATCCGCAAGGTGACCATCATGCCGCGCGGCGGCGCCGGCGGCTTCATGGCACCCCTCAGCAAGGAAGAGATGTTCTACAACGTGCAGCGCTTCAAGGCGCAGTTGGTGGTGGCGTTCGCCGGCCGCCAGGCGGAGAAGCGCATAACGGGCACCATCTCCTCTGGCGCCAGCAACGACCTCAAGCAGGCCACCGACATGGCCAAGCAGATGGTTCTCGACCTCGGCATGGGCTCCCAGGAGTTCCTCGCCTGGGGCTCGGACCAAGGGCCCATCTTCCTGGGTGGCGAGATCTCGCGCCGCAAGGACTTCTCCGAGGAGACGGCACGCCAGGTCGAGGAGGAGGTCTCGGGCATCCTCGAGGCCGCCTACCGCGACTGCGAGGCGTTGATCGAGACGAACTGGGTCACCGTTAAGGCCGTGGCCACGGCGCTACTCAAGCGCGAGACGCTCGACGGCAAGCTCATCCACCGGGCCCACACCCTGGCGCAGGAGGGCAAGTCGGCCGAGGAGATCGCCGACTGGATCGTCGAGACGGCGGTCGAGAACGAGCGCCGTGCCCAGGCGGCCGACGACCGCGAGCGGCGCGCGGCCGAGGAGGAGCGTCGCCGCAAGACGGCCGAGAGCGCCGGTGGCCGGCCACCCATCGAGCCGCAGCCCCGTCCGGAAGCGCGCCCGGCCGGCGAGTCGGGCGACTGACGGGGCCCCGGCCGGGCCTCGCGTAGCACCCTCACGGCGCAGCGACCGGAGCCCAGATGTCGTTGCTCGACGGTAGGTACGAGGTCCTAAGGCAGCACGCCCTCGAGGGGGGCGTCACGCTGTTCCACGCGACGGCGCCCGACGGGGCGCCGCTCCGTATCGAGTGGTTCGAGCTCGCCGCCGACCAGGAGGGTGAGTTCGAGGTCTACCGGCGCCTGCTCAGGCGATTGAAGAGGGCCGGCCTCGCCGCGGTGCACGACGTGATCGCCCGGCCCGGCGCCCACTACGTGGCGTGGGAGGTTCCCCCACCCGGCTGGGCGGCCATCCCCGAGGAGGACGGCGCCGGGGCGGCCCCCGACCTGGCGGAAGCGCTCGCGGCCACCGGTTACTCGCTGAGCGCCGCCGACCTGCGGCGAGCGCCCACGCGGCCGGCGCGCGTGGCGCTCTACGGCCTGGCCTTCGGCTCGGCCACCGTGCCGCTGCAAGACCCCGAACCCGACGCCGCGTCAACGCCCACGCCGGAACGCCCGTTGCGGCAGCACGAGCCGCCGCTCGAGCGGGGCGCGCGTCTCCTCGCCAGCCTCTCGCCGGCCGCCCTGGCGTGGGCGCTGGCCCTCGTCCTGGCCGGCGCCGCCGCTGCCATCTCCGCTGCGAGGTTCTGGGCGAGCCGAGTCGACGCGGTCGTGACCGTGCCAGACGTGATCGGGCAGGACGCCCAGGCGGCAGCTCAGGCGCTGAGTGAGCTCGGGCTCGGGATAGCGGCCGATCCCATCGCGTCGAGCGAGGCACCGGGCACCGTGCTGGCGGTGGAGCCGGTTGCTGGCACCAACCTCCGCCCCGGCCGCACTGTGCTGCTCCGCTACGCCCTGCCGACGGGCGAGGCCGGGAGCCTGGCCGTGCCCTCCCTCCTGGGCATGGCGTACCCGGGCGAGGTGGAACAGGAGCTCGAACGGGCCGGGCTGCGTCTGGGCGAGGTCTCGCGCATTCACGCCTCCAGCCCGGCCGGAACCGTGATCGCGCAGGACGTGGACGCGGGCGGCCGCGCCGGGACGGGCGACGCGGTGTCGGTGCTGGTGAGCCTCGGTCCCCAACCGACCCTGACCTTCGTCCCGGACCTGGTGGGCCTCACGCTCGACGACGCCATGGCGCTGGCGCGGGTCGCCGGGATAGGCTCCGACAGGGTCTTCGTGGACGAGGTCGTGGCGCGCGGCGGCGCGGCCGGTACGGTCGTCGAGCAGTCGCTCGCGCCGTTCGTGCCGGTCCCGCGCGACGACGCCGTCCTGCGGTTGGTGCTGGCCGGCGGCGAGGCGTCGGCTCCGGCCGCCGCCGCGGGCGCGCCCGACGTGGTCGGCATGCCGCTGCAGGAGGCCAGGGACGCGGCCGCCGGCTGGGACGTGCAGGTGGTGGCGCTCTCCAACCCGGGCCTGCCGGCGGGCGTGGTGGCGCAAGAGCCACAACCCGGCTCTGGCGCCGCTGCCCGCGGCGCCAGCCTGGTGCTCACGGTCAACGCGCAGCCGGTGCCGCTCACCACGGCCGGGGTGCGGGCCGTCGTGCGCCAACCCACCTTGCGGCAGGTGCCCTACGCGTGGACCATCCAGCCGGGCATCCGCACGCAGGAGGGCGAGGTCTGGGCCTCCGACCTTAGCGGCAACAGGGAGCTGGTTGGGCGCGTGACCGTGAGGGGCGGTGAGGTCTTGAGGGGCACGTTCACCACGGTGACCGCGGGCCCCATCAGCTTCGAGCTGCTCATCGGGGGGGTTCCATACGGCGAGGCGCTACTGGTACCATGACTGTTCTGCCCGGCGGTATAGTTGCCGCTGGTAATTTCGGCGTCCGCCTATGAAGCAGGGGTGGGGGCCGCCGCGGCCGCCCCATAGACGCCACCGCGAACCGACCGAGGAGCCCAGTGCTACAGACCGTCCGTGACCTGATGCCCTACCTGCGTCCGCACCGCTGGAAGCTGGTCGCGGGGCTCTTCCTCATCGTGGTCAACGGGTTCTTCTCCACGCTCGCCCCCATCATCCCCGGTAGGGCCATCGACGAGCTCAGGAACCAGACGATGAGCATGAGTCGGCTGTGGCTATATGTCGGCGCCATCGTCGGCGTGATGGTGGTGGCCGCCGGCGCCATGGTCCTCGTCAGGCGCCTGTTCCTCTACGCGAGCTGGGAAGTGCAGTTCGACATAAGGCACGACATCTTCAAGCACTTCACACGCCTAGACGGCGGCTACTTCGACCGCACCCGGGTGGGCGACCTCATGGCCCGGCTCACCGCCGACTTGAACGCCGTCCGCATGCTGGCGGGCGTGGCCGTGTTCCAGGGCCTCAACACCCTGTTCCTGTTCGGCTTCACCTTCTACCGCATGTTCGCCCTCAGCCCGCAGTTGTCGCTCATCACCCTCGCGACCGCGCCGCTCATCTCGCTCCTCTTCTACCTGCTCCTGCGTGTCGTGCACCGCCGTTACAGGTACGTGCAGGAGCAGTTCTCCGACGTCTCCTCCATGGCGCAGGAGAACTTCTCCGGCATCCGCGTGGTGAAGGGGTTCGGCATCGAGGACCGCGAGGTCTCGACCTTCGGCCGCCTGAACGACGAGTTCGTGCGCCGCAACCTGGCCCTCACCCGCGTCGACGGTCCGCTCAACCCGATGATGGAGTTCCTGTTCGGCCTGACCATGTCGCTGCTGCTCCTCGTGGGCGGTCGGCTCGTGCTCGGCATCGGCGGGAACCTCACGGTGGGCGAGTTCTCGAGCTTCGTGTTCCTCTACGAGGGCATCCAGTGGCCCATGATCGCGCTCGGTTGGATCGGCAGCCTCCTGCAGCGCGGCTCGACGTCTTGGGGCAGGCTGAAGGAGATCCTCACCTCCGTCCCGGCCGTGAGCGATGACGAACAGACCGACTACTCGCTGCGCGAGATCGAGGGCCGTATCGAGTTCAAGGGCGTGTCGGTCACGTTCGATGGGCTCAAGGCGCTCGATCAGGTGAGCTTCGTGATCGAGGCGGGCGAGGCCGTCGGCATCACCGGTCGCACGGGCGCCGGCAAGACGCTCATCGTCAACCTGATCGCGCGCGTGATCGACCCCGACGAGGGCGAGATCCTGATAGACGGCGTGGACCATAGGCGCTACCCGGTCGAGGTGCTCAGGCGCTTCATCGGCCTGGTGCCGCAGGAACCGTTCCTCTTCTCCGATACGATCGCGGACAACATCGCCTACGGGCTGCCCGAGGCGCCGACGGAGGAGTTGACCCCGCGGGTGCTCAAGGCCGCCGACCTGGCGCAGCTCACGGGCGACGTGGCCGACCTGCCTCAAGGCTTCAACACACGCCTGGGCGAGCGGGGCGTGACGCTGTCGGGCGGGCAGCGCCAGCGCACGGCCATCGCCCGCGCCCTCGTGCGCGAGCCGTCGATCCTGATGTTCGACGACGCCCTCTCGGCGGTCGACACGCAGACGGAGGCGCGCATCCTCGAGGGGCTGTCGGAGGCGCAGCGCGGCCGCACCACGGTCATCGTCGCGCACCGCATCAGCGCGTTCCAGAACACGCACCGCGTGCTCGTGCTTGCCGAGGGCAAGGTCGTGGAGCAGGGCACCCACGAGGAGCTCCTCGCCCTTGAGGGCTGGTACGCCGACATGGACAGGCGCCAGAAGCTCGAAGCCGACCTGGAGGCAGCGTGATCGCCTCGGCCGATCGGCGCCCGCAGGGCCTGCTCGACACGGACCTGCCCGACTACTCTGTGGAGGACGCCAAGGCGGCGTACCGCACCCGTAGCCGGGAGCGGCGCCGCGCCATGCGCGCTGAGAGCGTCCGCGACGAGGACGGCGAGGCGTTCGAGAAGGCTTACGACCAGGGCATCATGCTGCGGTTGCTGCGCTACCTGAAGCCGTACCGCCTGCAGCTGGTGTTCGGCATCTCGCTGCTGCTCCTGAACAGCGCGCTGACGCCCATCTTCCCCACCCTGCTGGCGCGCGCGCTCGACGACTACATCATCGCGAAGGCCGAGCCCTTCGCCGCCCTGGGCGTGGACGAGCGGATGCGCGGCCTGCTCATGGTCGTCGTGCTGTACATGGGACTGCGGCTCGTCAGCTTCGCGATCCGCTACGGCTACACCTACCTCATCTCGTGGTTGGGGCAGCGCATCATCTACGACGTGCGGCGCGAGATATTCGGCAAGATCCAGCGCCTGCACATGGGGTTCTTCGACCGCACGCCCGTCGGGCGCCTCATCACCCGCATCACGAGCGACGTCGACGCCATCCAGCAGATGATGACCGACGGCATCGTCGGCTTGATCGCCGACGTCGGGTTGATGGGCGGGCTGCTGTTCTACATGTTCACCATCAACTGGCGCATGGCGCTCATAACCCTGGTGGTCATGCCGCCCCTGTTCCTGATCCTGAACGTGCTGAGGCGCCGCATCCGCGTGGCCTACCGCGCCGTGCGGCTGCGGACGTCGCGGTCCAACGCCTACCTCGCCGAGAACCTGAGCGGCATGAAGACCGTCCAGCTCTTCAACCGCGAGGCGAGGAACGCCCGTCGCTTCGACGAGGTCAACCTAGAGCTGCTGGACGCCAACAACGAGCAGGTGCGGTGGTTCAGCCTCTTCTACCCGGCGGTCGGCATCATGAGCGCGCTCTCCACGGCGCTCATCCTCTTCTACGCGGGCACGCAGCTGATCCCCGGCGCAGTCGGCTTCGTGACCATCGGCACGCTGGTGGCATACATCCAGTACTCCGGCATGTTCTTCCGTCCGCTTCAGGACCTGTCGGACAAGTTCAACATCATCCAGGCGGCCATGGCCTCCAGCGAGCGCATCTTCGGGCTCTTGGACACGCCGGAGCTGGTGAGCGACCGGACCGACGCCCTGGCGTTCGATCACCCGTTCCGCGGCGAGGTCGAGTTCAAGGACGTCTGGTTCGCGTACGACGACGAGGAGTGGGTGCTGCGCGGCGTCGACTTCCGCATCGCGCCAGGCGAGTCGGTGGCGTTCGTGGGGCACACCGGCGCGGGCAAGACCACCATCATCAGCCTCGTGAGCCGCTTCTACGACGTGCAGAAGGGCTCGGTCACCATCGACGGGCGCGACGTCCGCGACTACGACCAGGTCCAACTGCGCCGCCACGTCGGCATCGTGCTGCAGGACCCGTTCCTGTTCTCCGGCACGGTGAGGAGCAACATCACGCTGGGCGACGACAGCGTGCCGCAGGAGCAGGTCGAGGAGGCCGCTCGGTTCGTGAACGCGCACGGCTTCATCTCCAAGCTGCCCGAGGGCTACGACACGCCGGTCCTGGAACGCGGCGCCGGTTTCTCGACGGGCCAGAAGCAGCTCATCGCCTTCGCCCGCGCGCTGGTGCAGAACCCGGACATCCTGCTCGTGCTCGACGAGGCGACCGCCAACGTCGACACGGAGACCGAGGAGCTCATCCAGGACGCCCTCAAGAAGCTGATGCAGGGGCGCACGAGCATCATCATCGCGCACCGGCTATCGACGATCCAGGACGTGGACCGCATCATGGTCATGCGCAAGGGCCGCCTCATCGAGGAGGGCAACCACTTCGAGCTGCTGAAGCTCGACGGTTACTACCGCAAGCTGTACGAGCTGCAGTACCAGGAGCGCGCGGCGGGGGCCTGAGCAGCCCCGGCCGTCACTTCAGGGCGTCACTTCAAGGCGTCACGCCAGGGCGTCACTTCAGGGCGACGCGGTAGTAGAAGGGCTCCTCCTGCCCCGGCTCCAGCGGGACGAGGAGCGTCCAGCGGATCATGGTGTACTCGGCGGGTTCGGCCACGCGCCTGGCGGTTGCCTCGCCCACGAGGACGGGCGCCTCGGAGAAGTTGACGCCGTCGACGGAGAACTCGGTGAGCAGCTTGTCGGAGGTGGGCGTGGCCGAGTTGGTCACGTACTCCATGCCGCCCTGCACCGGCCCGTAGATCTGTACCACGCCCGGCGGCAGCGTCGTCTCGCCCGAGTTGGTCGCGAAGATGCGGTACTCCACGATCTGCCCGGGGATGGCCTGCGTGGCGGGCGTGAACCGCTCCTCCTTGCTGCCGTCGGAGAGGGTGACCTGGCTTACCACGTAGATCTCGCTGCGGAACGTGATGGGGTTGGTGGCCTGCGCCGAGGCGACGCCGAGGGTGGAGAACACCAGCGCCGCCGCGAGGAGCAGTGGCAGGCGCGTGAGCTTGGGGGGCAGGACTGTGCGGCTTCTCATCGGGTTCAAGATATCAACCTTTGATGACGACTACTTGAGGCGACGTGAACGCTTCGCTTAGGGAGCCGCGGGCGCGACCTCGGTGGCCACCACGGCCTCGCGCGCGAAGGCCACGTAATCGGCGGCCACGGCGAGGCCTCCGGCGGCGGCGGCCTCGAACTCGGCCAGCGCGGCGACCGGATCGCGCGTGACGCCGCGACCGTGAAGGAGCAGCTTGCCGTACTCGAACCGGCCCTTCGGGTCGCCGGTGGCCGCCGCCCGCGCGACGAGGCCGGCGCCCTTGGCGTCGTCGAGCTCGACGCCCATGCCGCGCAGGTAGAGGTCACCGAGGGCGAGCTGCGCCTCGACGTGCCCCGCCTCGGCCGCCCGCCGGTAGTAGCCGGCGGCGCGGGCGTTGCTCCACGGTTGGCCGAGGCCGTTCTGAGCCATGTAGCCGAGGTAGTACTGCGCGTCGGGGTCGCCGTACTCCGCCTCGGGCTCCCAGGCCCTCAGGGCGGCGACGAAGTCGCCGTTCCTGAACGCGGCCAGCCCGACGGCGAAGGCGGTGGCGCCGGCGCCGCTATGCGCCCTGTCGGCCATGACGAACTGAAGGAGCAGGAACACCGCTATGGAGACGATGAGCCCCCACATCAGGAAGACGCGCAGGCGCGGGCCCTCGCGCGGCGGTTCGGCGGCCAGGTGCCCGAGATCGGAGCCGTGACCGCCCCTCGGAGCGCCACGGCCCGCGCTCCAACCGTGCGTGTCCTCCCAGGCGGCCGTGGTCGGCCCGTCGGTGGGGACGAGCGGCACCTCCTCCGGGTCGAAGCCGTACTCGTCGTGCGGCGAGGGGACCCAACGGGTGGAGGTGGAGAACGTCGACGGTCCCGCCTCGGACGGGCGCGGCCCGAGCCTGTCGGCCTCGGCCTCCAGCTCGGCACCTTGCTCATCGAGCCAGCCGTACGCCGCGGCTGGAACAGTGTTCCCTCCCGGGTCCTCCTCCTCCAGGGCGGCGGGCTCGCGGTACGGAGGCTCACCTTCTCCGGACGCGCCCGGGCGCTCGCCGTAGCGCTCGCCCCAGTCGCCGGCGGCGGCGCTGGTGGCCGTCGGGCCGTCTTCCCTCCCGGCCCCGTGGCCGTGGTCGGCAGATCCGCCCGGCGGCTCGCCGTACGGGTCTGCCTCAGCGGCCTCCCCCAACTGGGCGTCCTCGGGCGCCGCCGATGTGCGCCACAGACCGACACCCGGGTCGACCTCCCAGCCCTGCGTCGCCACCCAACCGGTAGCGCGGTCCTCGGGGGCCTCCTGGTACGCGAAGTCGTGGGTCGAAGCGTCGGTGTGGACGTCTTGCGGCGCCACGTCTGGCCACTCGTCGGCGGGCGCGGCCGGAGGCGGCGCGGGATCCGGCTCCTGGCGCGGCGCGGGGGCCGGCCGGGACGGCTCCGCCCGAGAAGCGGGCTCGGGCCTGAACTCGGGTTCCTGCTGGACTACCGTCTGGGCGCGTGGCGCGCGGGGCGGCTCCGGCGGGGGTCGGTCCTCTCGTTCGGCCGCCCGCGGCGCGTCCTGCGTCTTGGCGGGCAGCACCGCGACCTCCACTCCCGCGGCGGAGAAGACGTCGGCGATGGCGATGGCCTTGTCGGGCAGGACGGCCTTGGTCACCGCGCCGACGCGGCCACTGAGCAACGTGACGATGCGCTGCGGGTCCATGTCGAGGCGTTCCGCCACGAGCGCAGCGACCCCCGCGACCTCGGCCTCCGGCACCGGGTGGGTGATCTCAACAACGAAACGCCGCTCGCTCAAGCCGCACCTTCCACGTTAGTTCTCACATTCTACTCGTACGGCACTGGCCGGTTGTCTGCTACCATGGTCACAAGATGAAATTGATCCTCGCCATCGTGCAGGACGCGGACGCCGCGCGCCTCCAGGAAGCGCTGGGGGAGCGGGGCTTCCGCTCAACCAAGCTCGCCTCCACGGGGGGCTTCTTGCGAGAGGGCAACACCACCGTCCTGATCGGCGTCGAGGACCACAAGGTCGTCGAGGTCAAGGACGTCATCCACTCCACGTGCCGCGAGCGAACGAAGGTGGTCACGGCGGGTTCGCCCATCCACGCCCTGGAGGGCGTGTTCGCCAGCCAGCCGATGGAGGTGCCCGTGGGCGGCGCGATCGTCTTCGTGCTCTCCACCGACGAGTTCGTGCGCATCTAGGGGAACACCGCCGGCGTTCGGCTCAGACCTTGCTCCTCCGGCTCTGGCCGAGCGCCAGCTTGTCGGCCTCCCGCAGCGACCCGAACCCGAACGACAGCGCCAACGTGGCCACGCCGATGGCGGCGGCCGCGAGGAACATGGCGGGCATCTGCACCCAGACGAGCAGTGCCCCCGCCAGCACGGGCGCGAGGCTCGGGAGGGTGAGCACCGTGTTGGAGAGGCCGATGTAGAGGGCGCGGTCGTCCAGCGGGGCGATGGCGTAGAGCAGGTTGGCCGCGCCTATGCCCACGCCGGCGTTGCCGACGGCCGACAGCACGAACACGGCGGCGAACCAGCGCCAGTCGCGGATCAGCATGGCGCAGAGCGGCGCGGCGAGGAGCAGCGCGTAGCCGATCTGGATGACGGTGACGTTGAGGCCCCGGTTGGA
>CAYNNL010000055.1:0-13342 GCA_964398765.1 uncultured bacterium
GTCCGCGAGCGCGTCTGCCCCCCCGCCCGCCCCACCGCGCCCCTCGTTCGCTGCCGCTGTGGGTGAACGCCTGACCCGTAGGGTGGGGGCCGGCCCGTCCGGTCCCCACGCCTCCAGGACACAGCGACCATGGACCTGACCCTCGTTCCCCAAGCCATCGTCTCGGGCGTGCTCGCCGCCGGCCTCTACGCGCTCGTGTCGGTCGGCCTGGCGCTCGCCATCGGCGTGATCGGCATCGTCAACTTCGCGCACGGCGAGTTCTTCATGGTGGGCGCCTTCCTGGCCTACCAGCTCTTCGTGAGCTTCGGCTTCGACCCGCTGCTCTCGCTCCTCTTCGTGGCGCCCGCCCTAGCTGTGATAGGCGCCCTGATCTACGTATCTTCCATCCGCTTCGTGCTGAAGGCGCCCGAGCTGAACCAGATGCTCCTGACCTTCGGCCTAGGCATCATCTTGCAGAACCTCGCCCTCCTCATCTGGGGCGGCGACCCGCGCACCATCTCTAACGTGCCCTACCGCTCGCTCGGCTTCCAGGTGGGCGGCGTCAGCATCGGCGCCGTGCCGCTCGGCAGCTTCGTCATCTCGCTCGTGCTCGTCGCGGGCCTCTACTGGGTGCTCGCCTCCACCCCCCTGGGCCGCGCCATGCGCGCCGTGGCCCAGAACCGCATCGGCGCCGGACTGGTGGGGCTGGAGGTCAACCGCGTCTACCTCGTGGCCTTCGCCCTCTCCGCTCTCCTCGCGGGCATGGGGGGCGTGATGATCGCGGTGATCCAGTCGCCCACGCCCACGGTGGGCCTGGCGTTCACGCTCAAGGCGTTCGCCATCGTGGTGCTGGCCGGCCTCGGCAACATCCGCGGCATCGTGGCGGCCTCCCTCACGGTGGCGCTGGCCGAGTCGCTGGTGGCCACCCTCGTGCCCAACGGCGACGCGCTGAGGAACATGGTGTTCTTCGCCATCATCTTCATCGTCTTAGTGTGGCGCTCGCGGAGGACGGCGTGACGGGCCCGCGCGGCGGCCTGCGCCGCGACCTCGTCGTGACCGCACTCTTCGCCCTCCTCCTCGTCCTGCTGCCCGCGGCGCTGCGGGAGCTGTTCGGACGGGCGTCCGTCAGCTACCTCTCGCTCGCCACGAACGCCCTCGTCCTCGCCACCCTGGCGCTCTCCTGGGACCTGCTCGCCCGCACGGGCCAGCTCTCGCTCGCGCACGCGGCCTTCACGGGCGCGGGCGCCTACACCACCGCCGTCCTCTTCAAGCTTACGGGCGCTCCGCTGTGGCTCGGCATCCCCCTCGGCGGCGTGGTGGCGGCGCTGCTGGCGCTGGGCCTCGGCTCGGTGACGCTCAGGCTCTTCGGGATCTACTTCGCCATCGCCACCCTCGCCTTCACGGAGGTGCTGAAGGCCGCCGTGCAGCGCCTGCCCACGCCGGTGGCCGGCGGAGCGGCCGGCATCAACGTGCCGGCGCTCTTCCGGCCCACCTTCGTGGCGGGCACCATGGAGCGCTGGGAGGTGGCGTTCCTCCGCAACCAGAGCTACTTCTGGGTGTACGCGGCGCTCCTGGTGCTCGCCATCGTCGTGTCGGCCGTGGTGCAGCGGTCGCGGTTGCGCGCCGCCTTCACCGCCATCCGCACCAACGAACAGGTGGCGGGCGTCATGGGGGTCAACCCGGCCCGCATGAAGCTCCTCGCCTTCGTGCTCTCCAGCACCATCGCCGGTCTCTTAGGCGCCATCGAGGCGCACCGCCTCGGCAGCGTGAGCCCCGACGGCGCCTTCTCGGTCCAGACCACCGTGCTAGCGCTGGTCACGCCCATCTTCGGCGGGCTCTACACCACCCTCGGCCCCATCCTCGGCGCCACCGTGCTGGCGGGCATCGAGGAGACCCTCAAACGCACCTTCTCCGAGGGGTACCTGATCGGCTACGGCATCGTGCTCGTGGCCAGCATCCTGTTCATGCCACGCGGCCTCGTGGGGCTGCTGGCAAGGCTGTTCGGGCGCAGACCCGCCGGCACGGGCTCGGCGCACACCGAGGAGGCCGGCTCGTGAGGCCCATACTCGACGTGACGGGGCTCTCCAAGCGGTTCGGTGGCCTGACCGCCGTGGACGACGTGTCGTTCGAGGTGCAGCGCGGCGAGATCTTCGCCATCATCGGGCCCAACGGCGCGGGCAAGACCACGCTCCTCAACCTCGTGTCGGGGCTCCTGACCCCGAGCGCCGGCACGATCGGGCTGCTCGGCAACGACATCAGCCGGCTCCCCACCTTCCAGCGCTGCCGGCTCGGCCTCGGGCGCGCGTTCCAGGTGGTGCAGCCCTTCCCTGAGATGACGGTGGGTGAGAACGTGCTGGTGGGCGCCCAGTTCGGCTCGACCGGCATCACCGCGGCGGAGGCGCGACGCCGGGCCGCGCAGGCGCTGGAGCGCACGGGCCTCGAGCGCCTGCGCGACCACCCCGTGGAGGACCTGAACCTCCTGCAGGAGAAGCGCCTCGAGATCGCCCGCGCGCTCGCCACCCGGCCCGAGGTGCTCCTCCTCGACGAGGTGATGGCCGGCCTGCGCCCCGGCGAGGCGCGCCAGGCGGTCGAGCTCGTGAGGAGCGTGCGCGAGGAGGGCGTGACGGTGGTGTTCATCGAGCACGTGATGCCGGTCGTGCGCGACCTGGCCGACCGGGTGCTGGTCATGGACCACGGCTCCGAGCTCGCCAGCGGCACGTACGCCGAGGTGACGAGCGACCAGCGCGTGGTGGAGGCGTACCTCGGCGCGCCCGAAGACGAAGAGGGGGGCCAAGCGTGAGCGCGGCGCTCGAGGTGCGCGGGCTGCGCGCCGGCTACGGCAAGATCACCGTCCTGTGGGACGTCGACCTGACCGTCGAGGACGGCGAGTTCGTCACCATCATCGGCGCCAACGGCGCCGGCAAGACGACGCTGCTCCGCACGATCAGCGGGCTCGTGCCCGCCAGGGCCGGCAGCGTCACCGCGTTCGGGACGCTCCCGCTCGCCGGCCTGTCGCCCGCGCGGGTGGTGCGCGCCGGCGTGGGGCACGTGCCCGAGGGCCGGCAGCTCTTCCCCCTCATGACCGTGCGGGAGAACCTCGAGAGCGGCGCCGAGTACCTGCGGCGCGCCCGCGGGCGGGCCGACGCGAACAGGCGGCTCGTCTTCGACCTCTTCCCTCGACTGGCGGAGCGCGGCGCGCAGCTGGCGGGCACCCTGTCGGGCGGCGAGCGGCAGATGCTGGCCATCGGGCGCGCCCTCATGAGCGACCCCAAGTTGCTGCTCGTGGACGAGCCGTCGCTCGGCCTGTCGCCGGCTCTGTCACTGACCGTCTTCCGCGCGCTGAAGCAGATCAACGACGAGGGCGTGACGGTCGTGCTGGTGGAGCAGAACGTGCAGCAGTCCCTCAGGATCGCCGACCGCGCCTACGTGCTCGAGAACGGCGAGGTCGTGACGCAGGGCACGGGCGCGGAGCTGTTGGTGGACCCCGCCGTGCGCGAGGCGTACCTGTCGATGTGAGCCGCGGCGGGACCCTCCCGTCACCGGGACGCCCGGCGAGACCCGCGGCGTTCAGGCCGCGTCGGCCGCCAGACGCGCCGCCGACGGCAACACGTCACCCAGCCCCTCGTCGAGGCGGAGGGCTGCCTCGGCGTCGCCGCGCGTGGGACCCTGGTTGACGATGGCCACCGGCTTGCCGTCGGCCACGGCCGCCTTCACGAACCGGTAGCCGGAGAAGACCTCGAGCGACGAGCCCAACACCAGCAGCGCGTCGGCGGCCTCCAGCCAGCGCATGGCCTGCTCGACGCGAGCGCGCGGCACGTTCTCGCCGAAGAAGATCACGTCTGGCTTGAGCACCCCGCCACACACTGTGCAGACCGGCACCTCGAAGCCGCCCTCCAGCTCGGCGGGCAGGGCGGCGTCGCCGTCGGGCAGCCGCTCGGCATCGAGCCCCGCGAACCCCGGGTTGAGCTCCAGCAGGCGCGCCTGGAAGCTGCGGCGCGACTCGCGGGTGCCGCACCGCAGACACGTCACCAGGGCGAGGTCGCCGTGCAGCTCGACGAGGGCGCGAGTGCCGGCGCGGCGGTGCAGGCCGTCCACGTTCTGGGTGACCACACCGGTGGTGAGCCCGAGGCGCTCGAGCTCCGTGACGGCGGCGTGCGCGGCGTTGGGCTGAGTGGCGGCCATGGCGGCCCAACCAACGGCGCTGCGGGCCCAGTAGCGGCGCCTGGCGTCCTCGCTGCCCACGAACTCCTGGAACGTCATGGGCTTGGGCGGGTTGTCGCGCCGGTGCACGCCGCGGTAGTCGGGGATGCCCGAATCGGTCGAGATGCCGGCGCCGGTCAGGATCAGGCTGCGGTGGGCTGCGAGGAAGGCCGCCAGTCGGGCGGCCCCGGGTTCGCCGTTCATGCCAGATGCTAACGGCGCCAGGCCGGCAGCGGCGTAACGGACACCCACGCGGCGCCGGCGGACCGGCGGGACCGCGCGGCGCGGTACCATCCCCCATGCTCAACTACGACACGTACGCAGCCCTGATAGGGCGCGGCAGGCGCGCCGGCGCGGACCACGTCGAGGTGTACGCCGAACGCTGGCGCCGCCGCCTGCTCCGCACCATCGACGACACCGTGGAGGAGGCCACCAGCAACATCCAGTACGGCGCCGGCCTCAGGCTCTTCTTCGGCACGGACGTCGTGTACGGCTTCACGAACGACCTCACGGGCGCCGCCCTCGGCGAGCTGCTCGAGAGCCTGCTGGCGGTGCGCGCCAGCGGCGCCGACGGCCAGGGCACCCCGGACGCCGCCGGCCGCGGCGGTCTCGACCTGCGCACGGTGGCCGCCGGGCCCGACATCCACGCGCCTCGACTCGCGTTCGAGGCGCGCGACAAGGCGTGGCGGCTCGAGCGGCTCAGGGAACTGGACGCCGGCGCGCGCATAGGCCCCGAGGTCAAGCAGGTCGAGGGCAGGCTCATGGAGTGGGAGCAGGACGTCACCGTCGCCAACTCGGACGGAGTGGTGGTCGATGACCGGCGGGTGCGCACGCGCCTCATCGCGCAGGTGATCGCCAGCGACGGCGCCGACACCCAGTCGGGCCACGCGGGGCCTGGTCTCTCGATGGGGCTCGAGCTGCTCGAGCTCCACCCGCCGGCCGAGGCCGGGCGCCGCGCGGCCGAGATGGCGCTACTGAACCTCAGGGCCCGAAAGGCGCCGGCGGGAAGCATGCCGGTGGTCATCGGCGACGCGTTCGGCGGCGTCATCTTCCACGAGGCCCTCGGTCACCTCCTCGAGACCACGGCGGTGGCCCGCAACGCCTCGGCCCTGGCCGGCAAGCTGGGGGAGACCGTCGCTTCCGGCGTGGTGACGTACGTGGACGACGGCACGACGGCGCACGGCTGGGGGTCGTCGCGCTTCGACGACGAGGGCGCCCCCACCGAGCGCACCGTGCTAATCCGCGACGGCGTGCTCGAGAGCTACATGGTCGACCGCTGGGGCTCGCTCATGACCGGCTACCGCGCCACGGGCTCCGGCCGCAGACAGGACTACACCTTCGCGCCCACGTCGCGCATGCGCAACACGTTCGTGCTGCCCGGGACCACGCCGAAGGAGGACCTCTTCTCCGGCATCGAGTATGGCCTGTACGCCAAGACCATGGGCGGCGGGCAGGTCAGGCCGGGCTCGGGCGAGTACAACTTCGCCGTGAACGAGGGCTACATCATCCGGAACGGCCAGCTGGCCGAGCCGGTGCGGGGCGCCATGCTCGTCGGCAAAGGACCCGAGTCGATCAAGCGCATCGTGGCCGTGTCCGACGACCTCTCCACCGCGCCGGGCATGTGCGGCTCGATGTCGGGCTCGCTGCCCGTGGAGGTCGGCCAGCCGCACCTGCTGGTCAGCGAGATCATCGTGGGCGGCGAGGCATGAGGGAAACCGCGGCCGCCGGCCGGCGCCCCAAGGCGCCGCCTCAGCCGCTGGTGTCGCGCGGCACCAAGTGGGTGCTGAGCAGCGTGCGGCCGCTCAGACGCCTGCCCGCGAGCTGAGCGGCCAACTGACGCACGGCGCGGCGACCCAGCTCGACCACGTCGGCGGCCACGGTGGTCACGCCCGCGGCCTCGGCCTCGGGACCGTCGCCGAAGCCGACCACGGCCACGTCGGCCGGCACGGCCCGGCCGGCCGCGCGCAGGGCACCGACGGCGGCGATGGCCATGAGGTAGTCGGCCGCCACCACTGCGTCGCAGGCGCCGCCGCGCGCCAGGAAGCCCGTCAGCGAGTCCCGCGCCATGCTGGGAGCGAAGTCACCTCGCAGGTAGTTCTCGGCCGGCAGGTCCAGGCCATGCCTCACGGCCTCGTCCCTGAAGGCGCCCTCGCGCTCGCGGGCGTCGAGCTGAGCCGGGTCGCCTCCCACGAACACGAGCGAGCGCCGTGCGCGCTCGGCGACCACGTGCTTCGTCAGGAGGGCCACGCCCTGCGCGTTGTCGAACATGACGCTGGGCAGGGCGAGTTCGGTGGCGTGATGGCTGACGAGGGTGACCGGCACGCCGCTCGCGGCGAGCGTGGCGAGCTCGGCGTCGGCCAGCGCGTTGGCCAGGACGAGCACGCCGGCGGACCTCCGCGTCACCTCGGCCACGAGCTCCCGGAGGGCGCGGACGCTGAGGCCCGCCAGGGGCCGGACCTCGAGCGACAGGCCGCGCGCCGCGGTGGCCTCGCCGGCCCCCTGCAACACGCTGCGTTGGAACACCCCGTCGAGGTTGTTGACCAGGACGGATAGGGCTCCCGGAGGTCGGGCGCCGAGGGTCACGCGACCAGCTCCAGCTCGGCCAGGTTGGCGAGTGCCACGGCGCCCATGGCCCCGAGCCTGTTCGAGTAGGCCATGCTCAGCTCGACCTCCGTCAACGCCCCAGGGCCCAGGAGGGCCTCCACCGACCGCGCCAGCGTGACCAGGAAACCGTCGCCCAGGTCGGTGACCCCGCCGGCCAGCGACACGTGCGCGGGGCGCAGCAGCGCCAGCACCCAGGCGAGCGGGCGGGCCAGGTTGGCGGCCAGTTCACCGACGAGCTGCCTTGCCACGCCGTCGCCACGCTCGGCCGCCGCCCGCACCTGCAGGTAGCGTGGTCCCACCGCCGGTGCTCCCGGCTCCCGGCCCCGCAGCTCCGCGGCGCGCTCCTTGAAGGCGCTCCAACCCAGCCGCAGCTCGTCGATCATCAGACCCGAGAGCTCGCTGCCGAAGTGGGCCCCGCCCGGGTGGAGCACGGCGCCGAGCTCGAGGTCCTCGTCGAGCGTGAGGGTGACGAGGGTGCCGGCGAGGGCGCCTCCGAGCGGACCGAAGCTGTACTGGCCCAGGGCACACAGTTCGGCGAGGTTCCCCACGTGCACGGGGACGCCGAGCCGCTCGGTCAGGGTGGCGGCTAGCGGCGTCTCCCTCAGCCCCAGCACGGCGGAGCGGCGCACCTCGCCCGTGGCGGGAACCACCCGGCCCGGCACGGCGACGCCGACGGCCAGCAGCGGGGCATCGAGCTGCGGGACGAGTGCCGCGACGGCCCCCTCCACCGCAGCGCTCACGGCCGCCTCGCCCAGGCCGGTCAGCTCCACCACGTGCACCGCGCTCACGTCCCCGGCGAGGTCGGCCAGGACCGCGCTGGCGCCGTCACCGCCGAGCGCCACGCCTATCAGCTGGCGGGCGCGCGGGTTGAAGGCGAGGAGCGTGGGGCGCTTCCCGCCGCTGCCACTCGAACGCCCCAGCCCTTCCTCCACGACCAGGCCCTCGTCGATGAGCTCGCCCACCAGGTTGGATACGGTCGGTTTCGTCAGGCCGGTCACGCCGGCAAGGGCCGCGCGGGTCTTCACGTCGCCCTGGTAGAGCATGCGCAGTACCAGGCGGCGGTTGTGCTCCCGCAACTGTTCGCGCGTCGCCTTGCTCGGCGTCATGCGAGAACCATACCGGTCAGCCGCGGGGCGCTCGCGCCTTGGGCTCCGGGCCGCAGGGCGCAGGCCGCGGGGCGGGCCTCCCGGAGCGCGTCCCATACCGCCGGGTCCTCGCCGCCGAGCCCCCAGAGCGCCACGCCGGCGGTCCCGCGGCCCGACTCGGCGAGCGCCGCGAGACGCCCCGCCGTGGTCAGCCCGTCGGACACGTACACGGCCTGGCGGGGCAGACCGGTCACGTCCAGCTCGATGTGTAGCTCGAGGCTGTCCGGGTCGCGGTCGGGCGTGAGGCCGAACTGGTCGACCAGGCGTCGGGAAGCCTCCCAGGTCGTGGCGGCGGCGGGGGGCCTGCCGCGCTTCCAGAGGTAGCCGTAGAGCGGCAGCCCGACGACCAGCCTGTCGGCGCCGACCGCGCCCACGCCGTACTCGACGACGTCAGCCACCCACGACCGCGGCGCCACCGGTCCCGGAGGCTCGTTCCGGTTGGTGTAGTCGTACGTCATGACGTTGATCACGTCGGCGGCGGCGGCCAGCCGCGGCCAGTCCTGGGCCGCTGCGCTGGGGAACCCCGCGGGGGCCGCCTCGGTCTTGGCGTGGACGGTCACCGAGAGGAGCTTCCCCCGGGCGTGGAGCCCGACCGCCAGCGCCGTCACGAGCGACGTGAAGGCGTCTTCCGTCTCGAGCGGGAACTCCTCGTAGTCGAGGTCGAGGCCGTCGAAGCCGCCGTCGTCCACCAGGGCGAGGAGGGCGTCGCCGTGCGCGCTCAACGCCGGCTCGGTCATGAAGGAACTGTGGGAGGCGAACACGCTCGGCATGACCACGAGGCCGCCCGCGCGCCACTCCGCCACGCGGTCCCGCCAACCCTCCCCCGCCTGCGAGAGGACGGTCCCGTCGGCCGCGGGCGTGTACCAGAACGGGTGGACGACGTCTATCACGTCGAGGTTACGGCTGATCGACTCCTGGCCGAGGGGGTGTTCCGAGGACGGGTACCAGACGGCCACGCACCAAGACGGTGGCGCCGCGAGGGCCACTGGGCCCGCGCACGCGCAGGCCGTCAGCAACGCGGCGAGCCACCTGCTAGGGCGGGACCGCCGGCTCACCCGTGCCCACGCCCTCCCGTCACCGCGAGCCGCCCTCCGGCGAGGGTGACGGGCAACCTGCCGCGCGCTTCGATCTCGCCGAGCAGCACGCGCGCGGCCGCCTCCGTCTGCACGGAGCGCCGGCCGTAGGTGCAGAGGGCGCGCAGGGTGGCTCCGGCCACGGCCACGTCGTTGGGGTCGCGGAGGGCGACGAGGACCGGATCCGTGCCCAGCGCCGTAAGCCGGGCCAACAGGGCCAACTGGGACGGGTCGCTGAGGGCGTTCACGGTGCCGACCACGACCTCGCCGGGGCCCGCGGCCCGCCAGGCCATGACCCGGTCGACGACCTCGGCCACCTCGGCGGCGTCGGCGCGGCGGCGCAGCCCGATCTCCACGGTGTCGGGCACGCGGGCACGTAGCTGCGCGGCGAGGCGCGGCCCTCCTGGGTCCGTCGTCTCCGCCGGCGTGAGTTCGCCGGCCTGGACGGACACGACGAGCAGGCGCTCCCGCTCCTTCAGGCGCGGGTCGCCGCGCACAGCCGTCACCGCCGCCTCCGCCGTCTCGCGCGCCAGCGCCTGGTGCTCGGCGCAGCCCACCAGGCTCAGGGGCGGCAGCTCCGTCGGGAGGCGCCTTCTCACGGCCGCCACGCGGGCGGCGCTGGCCGGCTCGGTCTCTGCGGCGAGGGCCCTCACGATGGCGGGCTGGTCGGGCAGGTGGCCCAGCAGGGCGAGGTCGGCGCCGGCGCCCACGGCGAGCCGAGCGCGCTCCAGACCCGGCATGGCGCCGAACGCGTGCATGTCGAGGGCGTCGGTGACGACCAGGCCCCGGAACCCGAGTTCGTCTCGCAGCAGGTCGACCAGCACGGCGCGAGAGTGCGTGGCCACGCCCCCGCCGAGTGCCGGGTAGACGGCGTGGCACGACATGATGGCAGCCACACCGGCCCCTATCGCGGCGGCGAACGGCACGAGCTCGCGGCTTCGCAGCACGTCGAGCGCCGCGTCGATGACGGGCGCCCCGTGGTGGGAATCGACCCGCGCGTCACCGTGACCGGGGAAGTGCTTGCCGGACGCGAGGACGCCGGCGGCCTGCAGGCCCGCGATGAGCGCGGCGCCCAGCTCGCCGGCCAGCTGCGGGTCGTCGCCGAACGGGCGCACGCCCAGCACGTCGCTGCCGGGCTGCGTGGCCAGGTCGAGGACCGGCACGAAGTTCATGTTGCAGCCGAGGGCAAGTAGCTCTCGCGCCAGCAGTTCGCCCGTACGCCGCGCCAGGTCGACCGAACGTGTGGCGCCGAGCGCCATGTCGCCCGGGAGCTCGGTGGCGCCGAGGCCCACCGCCATGAGCTGGCCCCCCTCCTGATCGATGCCGATGATGGGCGGCGGCTGCCCGCCCGCGGCGGCGGCGGCCATGAGGCTCAGGTTCAGCTCGCGCAGCTGTTCCAGCGAGAAGACGTTGTAGTTGAAGAGGCAGACGGCGGGGATCTCGCCGCGCCGCAGGCCCTCCAAGACCCACGCGGGCGCCTCGGCGCCGCGGAAGCTGACCATCACCGACGACATGGTGGCCACGTCAACCTTTCGAACCGGTGAGGGCGATGCCCTCGGTGAAGTAGCGCTGCGTGAGGATGAAGACGACGAGCACGGGGATCACGAAGAGGACGCTGGCGGTCATGATGTCTTGCCACGGGATGGGCGACTCCTGCAGGTTGTTCTTCTGCGCGACGTAGATGGGCATGGTGAAAAGCTCCGCCTTCTGCAGGTAGAGGAGCGGCTGGACGAGGTTGTTCCACTGGCCGACGAAGAGGAACACCGTCACCGTCGCGACCGCCGGCCGCGACAGGGGCAAGATGATGTGCCAGAGGAGCTGCAGCGGGTTGGCGCCGTCGATGGTGGCCGACTCGTCGAGCTCGCGCGGGAGGGTCAGCATGAACTGGCGCAGGAGGAACACGAGCGCTGCGCCGCCCGCGAAGAAGCCTGGCAACGTGATCGGGTTGAACGTGCGCAGCCAACCCAGCTCGAAGAACAGCACGTACTGCGGCACGAGGGTGGCCTGCGCCGGCAGCATGAGCGTGCCGAGCATGAGCCCGAAGACGAGGTCGCGGCCGGGCCACGTGAGCCGACTGAAGGCGAAGGCGACCACCACCAGGCTCGAGACGGTACCCAGGAGCACCACCAGGACGGTGTAGATGCTGTTGCCGTAGGCCCGGTAGAAGTTCTTCTCGGCGAGCTGTCTGGTGTAGTTGCCCCACTGCGGGGTCTCGGGGAAGATCGAGAGCTGGGCCTGACCCACCTCCTCGACCGTCTTGAGGGACGTGCCTGTCATCCACGCGACCGGGAAGAGGAAGAAGGCGGCGGAGCCGATGAGAAGGGCGTAGATGAGGACGGCCGCGGTGTAGCGCCGACCGCGGCGCCAGAAGCGCAGGTCGGGGAGGCGCGCGCCGGCACGCGCCGGGGCCCGGCGGCTGCTTACGTCACTCATGGTGCACCCACCTGCTGTAGCGGAACTGCCCGGCCGTGAGGAGCACGATGAGCACGGCCAGGATCCAGCTCGCGGCGGCGCCTTGGCCGATCTCGAGCTGGCGGAAGGTGCGGATGAAGAGGAAGTAGGCGGCGGACGCGATGCTCTGCTCCGTCTGCGTGTTCTGGATGATGTAGACGGCCTCGAAGGTCTGCAGTGCGGCGATGAGCCCGATCACGACGTTGTAGAACATGGCCGGCGAGATGAGCGGGAGCGTGATGCGCGTGAACTTCTGCCAGCCGGTGGCGCCGTCGACGCCGGCCGCCTCGTACATGGCGCGCGGGACGCCCTTGAGCGCGGCCAGGAAGATGAGCATCCCCGCCCCGGAGCTCCACATCGTTATCAGCACGAGGGACGGTTTGGACCAGAGCTCGCTGGAGAGCCAGAGCGGCACGCGGTTGGTGTCGGGGAACTGCGCCACCACCTGCCGGAACAGGGCGAAGTGGTGGTTGGCGGCGCCGGTGGCCGCGGCCACAGCGTCGTAGGCGGCGAAGTAGCGGACCCCGTCGAGCGTTGCGCCGACGGCGACCAGGCCGAAGAAGAGGCCCGCCGCCGCCACGAGCCAACGGCGCACCCTGGCGGACGGCCGGGCGAAGACCACCAGCGCGGCGACCACAACGAGCAGCGCGAGCAGCCAGAGGGCCGACGGCGCCTGCGCGGCGTAGCCTGTGCGCAGGTAATCGAGGCTCGCAGGGTCCCTGAGGCTGGTGCGGACGGTCACGAGGTCGGCCATGGTCCCAAGCTGCGCCGGCTCGAGGACGCGCGGCCTGAAGCTGCCGCCGGTCACCGCCCGCACGACGAGCAGCAGGAGGAGCGAGGCGCCTCCCAGCTCGACCGTGGTGCGAGCCACCGCGCGCCTCCCGGCGTCCGTGCCTAGGAGGAGCAGTGCGGCGCACACACCGAAGCCGACCAGGGCCGGCAGGGTGTAGGCGAGCGGGCCAACGGGATCGCCCCTGTTCACGCCGCCGTAGAAGGCGTTGAAGCTCTCCACCAGGAATATGAAGGCCCGGTAGAGCCAGCCGAACGGCGGGAAGAGCTCCGCGAAACGCTGCAGGCTCACGTTCACGAAGCCGCCGTTGCTGGCCAGCATGTAGCGCCAGGCGAGCAGGATGGCGGGCCCGCCGGCGAGGATGACGGGGACGTAGAAGACGAGCCGGAAGAACGGCATGCCCCGCAGCGGCTGCGCCACCAGGACCGCCATGATCAGTGCCGTGGCGATCTGGAGGGGCACGCCGACGATGGCGTAGTAGAGCGAGTTGTACATGGCCTGGACGAAGCGCCGGCCGTGCGCGCCGACCCCGCCGAGGAGCGCCTTGTAGTTGTCGAGCCCGATCCAGGTGATGGAGCGGCCCAGCTTGTAGTCGGTGAAAGAGTAGTAGAGCGAGAGCAGCGCGGGACCCAGCACGAATATGAGGAAGCCGAGGATCCACGGAGACGCCAGGGCGTAGCCCCAGAAGACGCGCCGTCGCTGCAGGATCCCCGCGCCGCGCGCGGCGCTGATGCCCTGGGCCAGGCGGCCGACGAGGTAGCTGCCGAGCACGATGAACGCCACGGTGCCCACCGACCAGTACAGGTTGTGAAGCCTGGCGGCGACGCTCAGGTCCATAGCTCTCGTTCCCTTGTCATGGTAGTCGCAAGATAGTGGCGGGGGCCGCCAGAGCGGCGGCCCCCTTGCGGCTCACCTTCAGAGGTAGCCGTTGTCCTCCAGGATGGCGTCGTACTCCTCCTTGAGGAACTCCTGGGTGTCCTCGAGGCTCTGCTGGTCGGAGAGGTAGAGGCTCACCTGTTCGACGATGAGCGGGCGGAGCTCGGCGCTGGCGCGGATGTCGGAGAAGGCGCGCCCGTAGTCGACGGCGGCGTCGAGCATGC
>CAYNNL010000056.1:0-8756 GCA_964398765.1 uncultured bacterium
GAGCTCGAGCAGCAGCGCATCCAGGCGCAGATCGTGGTCACGCAGGCGCAGGGCGCCGCCGACGCGCGCGTCGCGGAAGCGAAGGCGCAGGCGGAGGCCACGCGCCTCGCGGGCGACGCCGAGGCCAGCGCCATCCGCGCGAAGGGCGAGGCTCTACGTGACAACCCGCAACTCGTGGCGCTCGTGACGGCCGAGGCTTGGGACGGCGTGCTGCCGAGCACGATGCTCCCCGGCGGCGCCTTGCCGTTCATCGACGTCGGGCGCTAGGCGAGGAGCGACCCGGCGTCAGTCCGCCGCGGCGGCCTTCTCGCGCTCGAGCATCACGTCGAGCGCGATGGCGGAGTGAGCGTACGCGCCACCCGAGCGCATCTCGGCGGCCACCCAGATGGCCTCCATGATCTGCTCCTCGGTGGCGCCCTGGCGCAGGGCCTCCTTGGTGTGGCCCCGGATGCAGTAGGGGCACTGCGTGGTGTGCGCCACCGCCACGGCGATGAGCTGCTTCGTGACGGCGGGGATGGCGCCCTCGGCGAACGCCGCCTTGCTGAACTCGCGCCAGGCGGCCAGCGTCTGCGGCGCCAGGTCGCGTCGCTTCTCGGCCATCTCCTTGGTCGGTTGCGGGAAAACCTCTTGGCTCATGGGCCACTCCTTCCGGCGTCTTGCTACCTGCCAGGGTAACGCCGACGCCGGGAAGCGAGCGGACGAGGTGGACCGTCTCAGTCTGGGCGTCTGTGCCAGGGCCACGCCACGCAAGTGGCGACCTCCGGGAACAAGACGATGTCGGCGCCCCTACCCTTCAGGGCGAGGGTGGTGACGTCGCTCCCCGCCAGTAGCGACCTGGCGAGCGCGAGGGTCTGGCCGGTGACCGTCACGTCGTCGACGAGCAGGACGCGGCTTCCGGCCGTGGGCGGTGTCAGCGTGGCGAGGAGCTCGGGGGCGGCCCGCTGGGGCGAGTTGTCGGGCGCGCGGTAGTTGATGTCGATGCGTACGAGGGGTACGCCCAGACGGTACGCGAGCAGAGCCGCGGGCACGATGCCGCCGGTCGCCACACCGTAGACCACGTCCGTGGCAGGCAGCTCGACCCCGGCGATCCGCGCAGCGATCTCCGTGAAGGGTAGCGCCACCTTGTCGTCCAGCCTCCGAGGGGCGGTGAGCGGCGTCACCTGCGTTCCCCACCGCGCGCGGCGAACACGGCCAGGCCGTTGAGCGCGAACAGCGCCACGAGGCCGGCCGCGGAGGCACCGAGGCTGGCGACGGGCGCGGCAGCGTCCACCGGGCCGCCGGCGAACGCAAGCGCGGCGGTGCCGACCAACCACCGAGCGGCGAGGTAGGCGACGGGCGCCACCAGCGGCGAGCGCGCCAGCACGCGAACGCGCGAGGCGAGCAGCACCAGGCTCACGAAGACGACGAGCTCGCCCGTCAGGCTGACGAGCAGGAACGTGGGCGGCATGCCGGTGGCGGCGTGGTTCAGGATCGGCGCGGCTGCCGCAGCCGCCACCGCCGGCAGGGGCCCGATGAGGACCGCGGCCAGCAACGGGGCCCAGAAGATCGGCAGGAGCGTGGAGCCTATCGCCTGACCTCCCGGGAGGAGGTGGATGAGGAAGGGGATCGCCACCGACAGGGCGACCGCGAGCACCGCGAGCGACACCGTCCTGACCACCCTCGTTCGAGCAACTACGGTCACGGTCACTACTCCCGTCCCGCCGGACGACCCCAGACGCGAGATGCCCCCTCCTCGCCTGGCCGACCGGCACTGTGCCTTCGCCCGTCCGGGGCGGGCCTTGGGGCGAGGATACCGGACGCCGCCACCAGGGCGAGCAGCCGGTTAACGCGGCTCCCGGAACCCCGGCTCGTGCAAGCGCTCGGCGTCGACTCGCTGGGCTGAGCGCCGTGGCAATAGCCTCGACGACCGGGCGGTTCACGGGGGTCTTGACCGAGGTCCTGGCCCGGCCGCCGAGCGGATGCGACGCTGGCGTCGTGTCCGGCCCGGACGCCAACGAGGTGGCGAAGTTGAAGCTGGGACAGCTCCTGCGGGAGGTGCCGCAGGCGCGGAACGTGCTGCAGCGTCACGGCGTGGACCCGTTGCAGCGTTGCCACAGCGCCGCGCTGAACCACATGACCCTCAAGCAGGTCCTGGGTCGCACGTGCCCCGTGGACGACGTCGACGCGACCCTCACCGACCTCGCTGAGCTGCTGGGGGCGCCGGCGGCCGACTGACGCCGCGTCGCGCCCACCAAGGCCCGCTCAGGGTGCGGCCGGGTCGGCGCCCTCGGCCCCAGTTTGCGGCCGCGCCCGCACCACCATCAGGACGCTCATGACGACCACCACCATGCCCGTCAGGCCGGCGGCGCCGAGACGCTCGCCCGCGAACGCCATGCCGAGTAGCACCGCGACCACGGGGTTGACGTAGGCGTACGAGGTCAGGAGCGCAGGCCTCACCCGCTGGTTCAGCAGGTAGACGTAGGCGCTGAAGCCGACCAACGACCCCATCAGGATCAGGTAGCCGAGGGCGACCAGCGACCCGGTCGACGGCACGTCCGCCACGCGCTCGCCCCGCATGAGGCCGAGAGGCACGAACAGCAGGCCCGCGGCAAGCATCTGCACCGCCGACCCCATGCCGCCCGGGGCTTGGGGGAGCTTGCGGCTCAGCGCCGACCCGAGCGCCCAGGAGAAGGGCGAGACGAGCAGGAACAGCGCCGCGAGCGGGTTGCCGCGCAGTCCGCTCTCCAGGTTGAGGAGCAGCACGCCGAGCAGCCCGACGCCCATCCCGACGAAGTCCCGCCAACCGGTGCGCTCAGCCATCAGCGTCAGGAACAGCGTCAGCCAGAGCGGCATGGTGGCGACCATCACCGCGGCCAGACCCGAGGGCGCTCCGAACGACTGCGCCAGCCCCACGCTGCCCATCCCGCCGACCAGGAGCAGGACGCCCACGGCGGCGGACCCGAGCCACTCCCGCGGGGTGCCGGTGGGGGCGCGCCTCAAGCGCACGTAGCCGTACATGAGGCACCCTGCCACCCCGAACCTCACGGCGAGCATGAGGTAAGGCGGCATGTCCTCGACCGCGAACTTGATGGCCAGGTAGGTGGAACCCCAGACCACGTACAGGATCAGGAGAGCGACCGCGATCTCGAGCGGCACGGGCCCGACCTGGCGCGAACGAAGGGTCCGTTGCCGCGTCACACGGCCCATCCTACGGCCTCGCCTCGGTACGGGCGGCCGGCTGCGCCCGGCACGGCGCAGCCCGCTACGTGAGCACCCAGCGGCTCCCGCCGCGCGTCAGCCGGGCTGCGGGTCGTCGCCGGCGGCCACCCTCTTGGCGGCCGCGGAGACCGCCTCCACCGCTATGCGGTGGAACCCGCTCCCGAACGTCACGCGCGCGACGCCGAGCTCGGCCAGCCGCCGCAGCCGCGGCGTGGCATGGGTGGCCATGACGTTGACGGGGCCCGGCACCTCCCGCACGTACGCGGCGATGTCGGCGTCGGCCGCCAGCATGATCGGGAAGACACAGTCCGCGCCAGCCGCCAAGTACGCCCTGGCCCGTTCGGTGGAGCGCTGCAGCCGCGTTGCCTCGTCGCCCTCCGCCCTGACGTGTAGGTCGACGCGGGCGTTGATGACCAGGTCGGTACCCGCCTCGGTCGCCGCTCTCCTCAGGGCGGCGATCCGCTCGACCTGGACCGCCGTGGGGATCATCCGGCGGGTCGCGGGATCACTGTCCTCGAGGTTGCACCCGACGGCGCCGGTCCGCGCGAGGCGGGCGACGATCTCGTCCACCGGCAAGCCGTAGCCGTTCTCGATGTCGGCGGTGACGGCGGCGACACGACCTTCGCGGCGGGTGGCCCTGACGATGCGTGCCACGGCGGCGAACATCTCGTCCACCGGCGTCCCCTCCCCATCGGAGTAGCCCAACGAGCGGGACACCGCCCCGCTGGACGTGGCGACCATGTCGAGCCCAGCGTCCACGAACGCCGCCGCGCTGGCGGCGTCCCAGGCGTTAGGGAGGAGCAGCGGCACGTCGCCGTGGTGCGCGGCGCGCAGGCGGGCCGCGCCCTCGCGCAGTCCGGCCGCCGGCTCGGGCCAGGTGCCGGCGCCTCCGCTGACGGGTGTCATGAGGTCTTCGGCTGGTAGCTCCCGACCTCGGACCGGAAGGCGATCGCTAGGCGGTTCCAGGAGTTGATGTTCGTGATCGCCAGGGTGAGGTCGACGAGCTCCTGCTCGCTGAACTGCTTGCGGACCCGCTCGTAGAGCTCGTCGGGCACGTCGTTCTGGGAGATCAGGGTGACGGCCTCCGTCCACTCCAGCGCGGCCCGTTCCCGGTCGCTGTAGAAGGGGGCCTCGCGCCAGGCCGGCAGGACGTAGAGGCGCTGCTCGGTCTCCCCCGCCGCGCGCGCGTCCTTCGTGTGCATGTCGAGGCAGTAGCCGCACCCGTTGATCTGCGACGCTCGCGTCTTGACGAGCTCGAGAAGCGAGTGCTCCAGGGCGCCGTGCCTCAAGTACGCCTCGATCTTCGCAAGGGCCGTCGTCCCCTCCCTGGCGAACTGTGAGTAGGCGATCCGGGTCTTCATGACGTTCCTCCTAGCGCTTCCTCGGCTTCTCGTGCCCGGCCGCCGCCGCGTCACGCGGCGTCCGTACCCGCGACCGAGGCCAGCGGTGCTCTTGAGCGCCTTCGCCCGAGGGCAAGCCGTCGGCGCCACCGGCTAAGACGATACCGCCGGTCGCTGCCGAACCGTGGTGCCGCACGGACCGTGTACGGTCCCCGACGGTCACGGCGGCGGTGACGCAGGTCATGGCGACCGCCACGACGCCGGCCTAGCGTGCCGCATGACAAGTCAGACACCTGCGGGGGAGCAACAGCCGGGCGCGTACCACGCCAGCTACGACGAGGTCGCCCGGTTCCGGCCCGACGCCTTCACGGCCACGCCGCTCGGGCGAGGTGACCACCTGCAGCCGATGCTCGTCTGCTTCGAGGCCAGGCAGTTCATCCCGGTGCACGGCCCCATGCTCGACCTCGCCCTCGTCGTGCTGGAGGGTGAGGGCGAGCTCGCCATCGGCGAGCGCACCGTGAAGCTGACGCCAGGGGCCGTGGCGTTCGTCCCTGCGGGCGTGAAGCGAGGCGTCAAGGCCCTCACGCGCCTGAAGGCGTTCCAGGTCGTCAGCCCGCCTCCCACGCAAGCCGATCACGCCGGCGTGAGGACCGGTCTGGACAAGGGCGAGTGGCGCTGACACCCGGTCCCGCCGCCTGACGCCGAGGCTCAGCCGCCCAGCAGAGCCGGCTCGCCGTCCTGACCGCCGGTCAGCCGGCGCCGCTCGATCTCCTGCAGCGCCGACGCCAGCGCGCCGTACGCGCTGAGTGGCGCCGTGCCGCTCCTGACGTACCGCTCTAGGTCGAGGAAGAGCTCCAGTAGCTCCTCCGGGCCCAACGACCTCAGGTCCCTCCCGGGCTCGAGCGGCTCCCCATCACCCGCGCGGCCGGAGCCGCTGCCTCCTCTTCCACCCATGGCCGCGACCCTAGCAGGACCCCCCTTAAACCGAACTTAGGAGCGGGCACCCCGGGAAGACGTGGCGCAGACGACTGGCCTTATACTCGACCCTAACGCACACCTGCGCCGCCCCGCCCCTAGGAGACTCGGATCTCGACCCTCCGACCAACCACGAGCCCCCAGTACCCGCGTCGGCCCCGCCTGCTGGAGCGCCTACCCGACGCCCAGGGGTTCGTCGTGTGGCTCGAGGCGCCTTACGGGTACGGCAAGAGCGTGCTCGCGGCGCAGTGGGCCGACGAGCTGGAGAAGGAGGGTTGGCGGGTCGAGTGGTTGTCGTTGGGGGGGCGCGACGCGCGTGCCGCCATCGCTGGTCACCTTGGGTTCCCGCCGACAACTCCCTGGCCGGTCCTGAGCGACGAGCTCTGGTCCTCGCCCACGCTCCTCGTCCTGGAAGACCTCCAGGGTGGCGAGGACCCGGGTCCGCTCCTGCGCGAGGGCAGAGGTCTCGTGCTGCTTGCCAGCCGCCAACCGCTCCCCTACCCGGAGCTGTCCAAGCTCGAGACGGCCGGCCGCCTACAGCACCTGGTCAGTTCCGACCTGGCCTTCGCGGAGGCCGAGGCCGCAGGCATGTTCCAGGACGCCGGCCAGGCCCGCGAGGCCTGGCGCCAGACCCACGGCTGGCCGCTGCCGCTACACTTCGCCGCCCTGACCGGTGACCTTCCCGAGAAGACGAGCCTGCTCGCCGGCGTGGAGCGGAGCGTCAGCCCGGACGCCTGGCGCGAGCTCTTGTTCGTCGCCACGCTCGAGACACTGCCGGAGACGGCGGCCGTCGAGGCCACCGGCGAGCTCGTCCGGTCGGGCTTCCTCCAGCGCCTGACCGGTGGCTACCGCCTCCACCCCCTCATGGCGGACAGCGTCATCGCGGCCAACGGCGACGGCGTCAGGGCGCAGGTCGCCGCGCAGGGCGACCGGTTACCCCCCGCCCTGCGCGCGGCCGCGTTCGAGAAGGCCGACCACACGGCCGGCCTCCACGACCTTCTGGTCAGCGGCGAGGGTATGCTCTTCGAGCACTCACCCGAGGCGTTCCTGCGCTGGCACGAGCTCGTCGAGCCCAGCCCCGAGCCCGCCCGGCGCGTCCACGTCGCCATCGCCAACCTGCTCCTCAACCGCTTCGACGCCGCCCTGCCGGGAGCAGTCGCCCTGGCCACCGACCCGGAGGTGGCGCCGGAGGCGAGGGCCAGGCTGATCGGCGCCGCTCTGTTCGCTCTGGGAAGTAGCAAGCGCTTCGAGCAGGCGGAGGCGTTCAGACTGGCTGCCGACAAGCTCGTGCCGTCACTGCCTCCCCACCCCGCGGGCGTGCTGCAACAGAACCTGGGGACCTTCGAGTTCAGTCGCGGTGACTTCGCCGCGGCCGAGGAGCGCTACGCCTCCGGCCTCGCCGCGCTGGCTCGCGCCGAACCGAGCCTCGTGGTGCGCCAGGCCCAGGTGCGGCTTCTCGCCAACCTGCAGTCCGTCGTGTGGGAGGCGCGCGGCGACGTCGATGGTCCGCTGGCGAGCCAGCGCGAGCTGATCGCGCGACCCGATCTCGACGAGGCGTCTTACGTCATCCTCCACCAGAACCTCGCCGTCAACTCGGCCCTCTCCTGCGACGACGAGACAGCGAAGACCGCCCTCCGGAAGGTGCTCGCCCGGTCCAGGGCCTACATGGCACTGGTGATCCGGTCGAACCTCGCCTACCTCGAGCGCGACGTCGCGGCCTTCCCGAGCCTCCTGGCCGCCGCGCGCAAGTGGGAGGCGTTCGAGCTGGCCGAGCGGGTTAGCGCCCTCTGGCTCCGGGTCCTCCGCCGTGAGGGCGACTTCGGTGGGGTCGTCGACCTCTACCGCCGGGTCGAGTCCGGCCCCTTCTCGAAGCTCGAGCTGGCCTGGGCTCGCGCCGGGCGCGGCGAGCTCAGGGAGGCGGCGGCGCTCCTCCACGAGACGGAGGGCGCGTACGCCTACCGGGAGTTCCGAGTCCACTGGCACGCCGTCGCCTACATGGTCGAGCGGTCTGCCGAGCGCCTCGAGCAGCTCCTGAACCTGACGCTGCTCGGCGCGCGGATGCTGGTGTACGCCGGCGTGCCGGTCGACGCGCTCCCGCCCGACAGGCCCGAGCTGGCCGCTCCGTACCCGTTGCGCGAGGTCTTGGCCCGCGGCAGCGCTGCCGCGGTCGACTCGCGGCTCGACGAACTCCCGCCGCTCAGGCTGACGCTGCTGGGCGACGTGAGCGCTTCGCTCATGGACGAACGGCTGCCACTCACCGACCGGCAGAGGGAGCTCGTGACGCTCCTCGCACTGGGCGCCGACCGCGAGAGGATCGGCGAGGAGATCTGGCCTGAGGTCGACGCCAAGAAGCAACGCAACAGCCTCGGTGTGCTCCTGAACATGCTGCGCAAGGTGCTCGAGCCGTGGGGCGCCCCGACGTTCATCCTCGAGAGCGGCCTGGCACGCTTCACGTCCGACGCGCAGGAGCTGCGCGAGGCGTTGGCCGAAGGCGATCACGAGCGGGTCCTCGCCCTCTACGCGGGACCGCTCGCACCCGGCCTCACGCTGCCGCTCGTGGACGACGAGCGGCAGGCGCTCCACGAGGAGGTCTTGCAGGCCTTGTTCGACGGGGCGGGCGCCGCCGCCCTCCTCTCGTCGGCGCCGAAGGCCGCCGCCTCGGCGACGGCCGCCGTCGGGTCCGTCTCGGAGGCGGAGTTCAGGGTGCGCCTCCTGAAGCGCCTCCTGGAGCTCGACCCACTCCACGAGGAGGGGTTGCAGGCCCTCCTCACCCTGCTGGTGAGGCTGGGGCGGCGCCGCGAGGCGCAGCGTCACTTCAGCCGCTTCGAGGCGGACCTGGCGGCTGAGACCGGCCTGGCACCGCAGGCGGCGACAGCGGAGCTGCTGGCCGGGTGACGGTTCCGGTCGTGCCGGGGCTCGGCACGACCGGAGCGTCATAGGTTCAGAGGCGAACCGGGGTCAGGGCGTGGGCTGGTTGGAGACCTGCTGGAGGACGAACGTCGTGTCGCCGACGTAGAGCAGCGCCCCCTGCCCGTCGCGATCGACCCAGAACTCGTACTGCCCCCCGCCCGCGTTGAACATCCCGTGCAGGGTCGTGTCGTCGAGGTGCGCCTGGAACTGGTAGCGCTGGCCCTGGTCCTGCAGGTACCCGACGAAGCCGCCTTGGCCCGCGCCCACGGACAGCACGACCGTGCCGTTGTTACCGACGAACGTGCCGTTCCAGTCGACGGCCGGCTGCTGCGG
>CAYNNL010000056.1:8856-13306 GCA_964398765.1 uncultured bacterium
GGGAAGCCGGTGGGCTGCTGACCCGGCACCTGACCGGACACCTGGCCGGGCACCTGGCCGGGTTGCTGGCCTGGGAAGCCGGTGGGCTGGCCGGGCATGCCGCCCGCGGCCCCACCGCCCTGCCTCTGCATGGTCATGAGCTGACCTTGCTGCGTCGGTTGGCCATCTGGGCCCATCTGGTAGAAGTTGATCTGCAGCCACTGCCCGTCGGCGCTGAGCTGCGCCTGGAAGCCGAGCACGCCCTGAGCCGATTGGACGGCGCCGTAAGCGCCCTGCTGCGAAGCCTGTCCTTGGAGGGGGAACTGCCCGTTGCCGCTCGTCACGCTGCCGCTGAGGCTCCCGTCGGCGGCCTGCTGGAAGGTTATGGCGATGCCGTTCGCGGTGTCCGCGAAGGTGCCGGTGTACTGCTGGGCGAACCCCCACGTGGCCAGCGCGGCGAGGACTAGCGCGAAGGTCGTACGCGTGAACATCGTTGCCTCCTGTCGTCGCGAGCAGCGTAGGAGGCGGGCTCTTAAATCCGTATTAACGACCCGCCGCCGGGTGGTCGCTCGGTCCGCTCAGTCGGCGAGGCGTGACCGCACGTCCGCCAGGAGCCCCTCCGCCGCGGCCTCCACCAGGTCGAGGACGCGCTCGAAGCCCTGCGGCCCCCCGCCGTACGGGTCCGGCACCTCCACGTCCGGCACGTCCGGAGCGAACTCCATGAACATATGGAGCCGGGCGCGGCTGGTCGCCAGCCGCGCCTCCCCGCCGAACTCGCGCAGCACGCGGTTGTAGTTGCCGCGGTCCATGACGATCACGAGATCGAACCTCTCGGCGTCGCCCGGGACGACCTGCCGGGCCCGCAGGCCACCGATGTCGTAGCCCCGCCTGGCCGCGGCGCTCACCGACCGCGGGTCGGGCGGCTCGCCGAGGTGGTACGCGTGCGTGCCCGCGGAGTCGACCTCGACCCTGTCCGCCAAGCCGGCCTCCAGGAGCTTGGCCCTGAAGACGCCTTCCGCCGTAGGGGAGCGGCAGATGTTGCCCATGCAGACGAAGAGGACCGCCAGCTCGCGCCCCGCCTCCGCCTCGTCACCCGACGTCATGGCTAGAGCCTACAGGTGGGCGGCCGTCTCGGTACAACCGCCCGCGTCGCCGCCGGGGTGCGGGCGTAGGGTGAGGACACGAGCCCGTGGGGCGTGACCGCCCACCGGGCGGACGAGGAGGACATCCAGATGAGCATCGCAGACAGGACCACCAAGACGACCTGGCGCGGGTCGTTGACCGGAGGCGCCGGCAAGCTGAGCGCCAGCAGCAGCACCGCCCTCGACGGGCTCGACCTCACGTGGGCGTCGCGCACGGCCGCGCCCGGCGGCAAGACGAGCCCGGAAGAACTCCTGGCCGCCGCCCACTCGTCGTGCTTCTCGATGGCCCTCACCATCAAGCTATCGGAGCACAAGCTGGAGGCGGAGCGGCTCGAGGTGACGGCGACAGTGTCGCTCAGCGACGTGAACGGCGTGCCGACCATCGACCGCTCGAGCCTGGTGGTGCGCGGCAAGGTACCGGGAGTGACGGAACAGCAGTTCGTCGCCATCGCCGACGAGGCCTCCAAGCTGTGCCCGGTGTCGCGGCTCTTCGCGAGCGCCAAGATCACCGTCGACGCGGCGCTCCTGAGCGACTGAGGCTCGTGGCGCCCGCTCCCGACCTCGCCGCCGCGCTCACGCGCGAGCACCACGACATCGACGCCGGCCTCGAGGCGTTCCTTGCCAGCGTGGAGGGGAGCTCGAAGGGCCCGGCAGGAGCACCCGACATCGCGGCGCTGACCACGGCCGTGGCCGCCCTCAAGCGCCACATCTACCTGGAGGAGGCGTTCCTGTTCCCGGCCATGAAGAGCGCCGGGCTCTTCGCCGCACTGCTCGTCATGCACCGAGAGCACGGCGAGATCTGGCGGTCCATGGGTCGGCTCGTGACCCTGGCGGAGGTCAACGCCGTCGGCGCGGCCGGTGCTGCCCGGGACGACGTCCTGGCCGAGTGCCGCGCGCTCCTCGCCATCATCGACAAGCACAACGCCAAGGAGGAGCCGATCATCTACGCCCGCGCCGACGCCGACCTGGCGGGCCGGCAGGCCGAGGACCTCGCGGAGTTCATCCGCACCGGCACGACGCCGCCGGGCTGGGTCTGCCGCGACGCGGGCGCGTGACCGCCGCCGGCTGGCCAGCCGCCGCCTGGCCAGCCGGGCTCAGCTGCCGCCGAGCGAAAGGCCGACCAGCACGGGGTCGTGATCCGACGACCGGTACGGGTCCGGGGCGTAGAGGGCGCGCAGCGCGGTCGACTTGAAGGCGAGCCCGTAGGCGATCAGGTCGGGCTCGTCGGCGTTGACGTGCCAGGCCGCCGCTCCGCTCACCTGCCCCGCCAGTGACGCCGACGCCAGAGCGTAGTCGAGCGAGCCCACCTGCCCGTCGAACACGTAGGTGTACGCCTCGTCTCCCGCGAAGGTGGCGAGAAGGTCGGTGAGGTCGTCGGCGGTGCCGGCCCGGCCGTCGCGGCCCGCCAGCAGGGTGCGGATCGGGTCCTCGCGCGCGTACGAGTTGAGGTCGCCGAGCACGAGCACGTCCGGGTCGCCCGAGCCGGTCGGATCGGTGGCCAGCCAGGCCAGGAGCCGCTCCGCCGCCAGCGTCCGGGTGAGGTTGCAGTTCGCCTGGACCGGGTCGTCGTCTCCCCTGCCGCACACGGAGCCCTTGCTCTTGAGGTGGTTCACCACGACGGTGAACGCCTCGCCTGTCCCGACCTCCGTGAACGTCTGCGCCAGGGCGGGGCGGTTGCGTGCTGGGCCCCCGCGCGGGCTGACGAACGCCGGCGCGTCGAGCACGGCCGGCGCGCCGGCCGGCGCCACGCGCGCGGGCCGGTAGACGAGCGCCACCCGGATCGCGTCGCTGCCGATGGGGCCCGTGCTCACGTGGGCGTACCGCCCGGCGCTCGCGGCAGCGTTCAGGCCGGCGACGAGGTCGGCGAGGGCACCCTCGTCCGCGTCGTTCTCGACCTCTAGGAGCGCCACCACGTCCGCGTCCAGGGCGGCGATGGCCGCCACCGTCTTGGCGCGCTGCCGCTCGAGCTCCCGCGCGCTCGTGGCGCCGCGGCACTCCATGGCGCCGGTGGGTCCACAGGTGGCGCCGAAGGCGGTGAAGTAGTTCTCGACGTTGAAGGAGGCGACGCGCAGCTCACCGCCGACGTCCGGCACGGCGGGGCGAGGGTTGGCCGCCACGTGGGTGGCGCCGCGCGTGGGCTGCACGCGGTACCGGCCGGCGTTGAAGTCGAGGACGCCCGTCACGCCCGTCAGCCTGTCGCCGCTCCGGAAGCGGTTCGATAGGTCGAACGGCGTGCCGTCCGGGTGGCGCGGCGGGTCGGGGTTCTGGGTACCGCGACCGTCGTCGAGGAGGATGCGCGAGCGCACCTGGAGGTCGGCGAGCTCGGCGGTCGCCGGGTCGTCCGGCGCGTGACGGCTGGTGGGTTGGTACTGCCTCTGGGAGCCCGGCGGGGGGAACGTCAGGACCAACTCGCCGTAGCGGTCGAAGTCCTGATGATCGGCGATCACGAGCTCCTGCGGGAACGTCACGAGCATCCCCTCGAACGCCTCTAGGTCCTCCACGGCGGCGAGGGGGAACGTGATCGTCGCCGGCGTTGGGAGCGGGACCCTGGTGGCGCACACCACCACGTCGGTCACGTCCGTGAGCTCCGTCAACCCCTGGTACTCCGTCACCATGCCGGTGACCCGCACCAGGTCGCCGACGTTCACGTCGACGCGCGAGTCGTAGACGTAGAGCCCCTCGCTGGTGCGCGGGTCGGCGTCGGCGGCGGCGTCCTCGGCCTGCACCGCGTAGCCGCCCAGGTTGGTGCCGAACGGCTCGTCGCCGTCGCCCTTCTGGAAGTCGCCGACCACCACGCCCTGGACCGTCACGCGCTTGCCGACGAGCGGGCTGGTCGCGCCGCTGCCTTGAACGGCGTGGATCTCGGTGGCGGAGAGGCGACAGGCGGGCGGGGCGCTCGAGAGGTCGGCGCGAGCGCTCGGCGCGGGCCGCGGCTGCACGGCGCGCGCGCCGCCGGCGCCAGCCGGCGGCCGCGAGACGCAGGCTGTCAAGGTGACGACCAAGAGCAGCGCCACGAGCGGCGCCGTCCGGGCCCTGGGGGCGTGCACCTGGTCCCCTCCCTCCCGCCCCGGCCGACCGGCGCGGGACCTCGTCAACCTACCAAGGCGGCCCGCCGAGGGCCGCTTGACTCCCTCCACCGCCTGACCTATCCTCTCGTTACCCTCGGTTACTGGGGGTAACGGTGCGTCGCCTCACGCCGTTGGCAACCGTCCGCGCCACCGTCAGAGGTCCGCATGCGCCTGCTCATGATCCCCGCTCGAGTCACCCTCTCCGGCTCCGCCGCGCCCACCGCCGTCGAGTGGGGCGCCGGCGACGGTCTCCCCTCCCCC
>CAYNNL010000057.1:0-13221 GCA_964398765.1 uncultured bacterium
ACCCTCGGCGTGAGTCGCCGCATGCTCGCATCGCCGACACATCCCGTCACCATCGTCCTCGGCGAGGCGCTCGGGCGCTACCTGGTGGCGCTGTTCCAGGGCGCTTACATCATCCTCGCCACGGCCCTCCTCTTCGGGGTCGAGTGGGGCGATCCCGTGGCGGCCCTCCTCGTGTTGGCCGTGTTCGCGGCGGTGGCGGCCGGCGCGGGCATGCTCCTCGGCTCGGTGTTCGAGACGGACCAGCAGGCGTCCGGCGTGGCCATCATGGTCGGCCTCGGCCTTGCGGCGCTGGGCGGCGCCATGGTGCCCCTCGAGGTGTTCGGCCCCACCATGCGCGCCGTTGCCCGTTTCGTGCCGCACTCGTGGGCCGTGGACGCCTACGCGCAGCTCCTCCGGCACGGGGCCGGGCTCGTGGACGTGCTGCCGCAGCTGGGCGTCCTCGCGGGCTTCGCGGCGGTGTTCTTCGCCCTCGCGACCTGGCGCTTCCGGGCGCGGCTCCTGGAGGGGTGAGGGGTCCCCAGTCGCCTTCCGGCCGTGTCCCGCCGGCTCCCTGCTGGTCTGCCGCCGGGCGCCTAGCGTGCGGGCGCCCGCGGGCACCGTCATCGGTCAGCGCTGGTATAAGGCGTTCAGCGTCACGCGGTGACCCGCGGCGGTAGGCACCGTCACGGCCGCCGTCGGCAGCGCCGGGTGGAGGCCGTGACGCGCGAAGTCGGCGTCCAACCCCTCGCGGCTCGGCAGGGTCATCCGGCGCTCGCCGGGGCCGCAACCGACCCACACGTCCGTCTCGCCAGGGACCGGGCTCAGCGGCTCGCCGCTGGGCCGCGAGTCGGGGCCGAAGTTGGCCACCAGGCAGAGCCCGCCCGGGCGCAGCACCCGTGCCACCTCGGCGAGCGCGGCGTGCCACTCCTCCGACGAGCGGGCGTCCTGCAGCACCCCCAGTGCGACCACCAGGTCGAAGCTCGCGCCTTCCTGGGCGGCCAGGCTCCGCATGGCGCCCACCCGCACCCGGCGCGTGGCCTCCTCCCGCCCGAGCAACTCGGCCAGGCGGCGGCGCGTCTCCTCGACCATGGCGAACGACGCGTCGAGCGCCCACACGTCGCACCCCTGTTGCGCCAGCCAGACGGTGTTGCGCCCACCCGCGCAGCCGATGTCGAGCACCCGCGGCTCCACGCCACCCGCGCGCCAACCGGCTTCCGACCAGGCGGCGCGCACGGCGCCGTACTCCTCCTCGCCCGCTAACAGGTGTTGCAGGCGGTGATCCGGCGGCCTGGCGGCGAAGGCCGCCACCACGCTCGGGTCCTCCCACATCTCGTTGCGGTCCGGCTTGAGCGCACGCTCCCAACGCTCCAGCGTCGCCACTGTGAGCGGATCGGGTTCGCCGCCGAAGTACTTGTCGAGCACGCCCTGGAACACGGACAGCCCGCCGGGTTCGCCGTTGCCCCGCCGCTCCACGGCCGCGAAGAGGGTGGCGCTCGAGCGGAGCTTGAGGTCGTCGGGGACCCCCATGACCTCGGTTGCCGTGCGTCCCTCGATGCCGAGGAGGAGCCCGGCGCACTCCCTGAGCCGCGCGCCAAGCAGCGGGTGCGCCAGGTACGCTTCCGCCTCGGCGAGCGACGAGATGGCGTACATCTCGGCCATGGGGCTGGAGCCGAGCCCAGCCACCTGCGGGAACACGAACCACATCCAGTGCGTGAGCTTCCGGCCGGCGCTCAGCTCGGCGACCACCTGCGGGTACACGCCGGCCTGCGCGGCCACGAACCTCTCGAGGTCGGCCGAAACGCTGTTCTCTTCACCCTCCGAGCTCATGCGTGACCTCCCGGGCCACGCTACCCCCCAGGTCGGAGGAACGCCACAGCCGGGCGGGCACCGGGCGGTCTAGCGTGGCGCATGAAGCTCCGCCGCCTGCTCGCCGCCGCCCTGGTGGCCTGGGTGTTGACCGCGTGCGGGACGGGGATCTTGCCCGGCGCACCCGGTCCAGGCCGTCCGGACCCCGACGACCCTGAGCCACCGACCGGCTTCGGTGCGACCGCCACCGCCTTACTGACTGCCGTGAACGAGGCGCGCGCTAGCGGCGCCACCTGTGGCAGCAAGATCAAGCCGCCGGTACCGGCCCTGACTCTCGACGCCCGGCTGGTGCGGGCGGCCGAGGTGCACAGCCAGGACATGGCCGACACGAAGGAGATGAGGCACGAGGGATCCGACGGGTCCAGAGCCGGCGACCGCATCACCAAGGAGGGTTACGCTTGGTCGACTTGGGGCGAGAACGTCGCCTGGGGCCAGGGTAGCGTCCAGGGAGCCATGCAGGCCTGGCTAAAGAGCGCAGGCCACTGCGAGAACATAATGAACGCCAACTACACCCAGCTTGGCGCCGCAGGCGTGAACAACTACTGGACCCAGGTTTTCGCGCGACCGAGGTGACTAGGGTCATGTCGCCGCTCGCGACCTGTGCCGCTAGTAGTCACTCGAACAGGTCGAAGAAGCTGTCGGGCACTACGAGCCCTTCTGCTCCCCCGGGTGTGCGGGCTCGCTTCTGCGCCACCGGGCTGAGCTTCGCGACCGGCTTGCCGTCCTTGGAGATGATGATCTCCTCGCCCATGACGACACGCTCTAGCAGCTTCGAGAGGTGCGTCTTGGCGTCGCGAACGTTAATCGGTGCCGGCACGCTCCCACCATAGACTCGACGGGAGCCCAAGAGCGCCGCACCTCGTGCCCGGAGGCCTCGGTGCCCTACTCGAACAGGCTCTCGTCCAACGTCGTGTTGTAGGCCACGGCCTCGACGTGCGTGTCGGCGACCTTCTTCCAGGTACCGCCCTGGAGCATGTAGCTGCTCGAGTCGAAGCCCATGAGCGCGCCGGTGTCTACGGGCGCGGCGTAGACGACGAGGAACTCGCCGTCCTCGAAGCCGGAGTGGACGGCTATCAGTTTGTCGTCCTGGAACAGGTAGTGGAGCGTGGTGGCTTCGCCGGCGTCGTCGTGGGTGGTGTAGGTCACCTGCTCGCCGGAGACGATGTCGCCGTAACTCACGACGCCGTCGAAGGTGGCCACGTCGCCGTCCTTGATGAGGATGGGCGCGTTCTGGTCGAACATCTGCTCCATCTGGGCGGCGGCCTCCGGCGGCGCCGGGAGGGTCATCGGGAGACCGACCATGCTCATCGTCACCTGGCCGTCCTTGAGGACGAGCTTGGTGCTCATGCCGACCATCTCGGAGATGGTCACGAGCCGCCTGCCGTCGAAGTCGATCACGATGCGCGCCGTCGACTCCATCGGTTCCTCACCGTCCACGTAGGCGGTCGTCTTGATGCTCTGGTCGACGTTGTGGATCTCCCCGACATCGGCGGGCGTGAGCCCCTCGAGCAGCGCGCGAGCGCGGGCGTCAACCTGGGCAGCGGCCGTGGAGACGAGAAGGGAGATGAACAGGGCGGCTAGCAAGCCAATCCGTCGCTTGATCATGCCCGATGATAGGGCACGAACGTGAGCGGGGCCACGGTGGATGCGAAGATGGGGGATGGCTCACAAGATCCGGGCTTTCGTGGTGGAGAACGACCTACGGTCGGTCCTGGACTTGTTCGAGAGGCTGTCTGAGGCGGGTGCCGCCGAGACTCTCGATGAGGGGACGATCGACGCCGCCATGAAGGGACCCGGTTCCGCGCAGGAGCGTCACCTCGTTGTTTCCAACGAAGAGGGTACCCAGGCCTGGGGCTGGGCGGCCGTCGACCTGGAGCCTGGAGCAAGCCGGGCACACCTGCGGTGGGCGGTCGATCCGGTGGCGGAAGCGAATGTCGGTCACGGCCTGCTCGACGCGGTGCTCGCGCGGGCGTCCGAGGCGGGGGCGGAGTCGTTGCTTGCCTACATAAGCCCAGGTGACGCTAAGGCCTTGGCGTTGTTCGGCGCCAACGGTGCCCAGAGGGTGAGCGGGTACCTCCGCTTGCGGGGTGAGTTGAGCCGCCTTCGCTCGGCACCGCGTCTGCCGCCAGGCTGGCGGATCGTTCCCGGCGTGGGCGCTGAAGGAGCCGAGCTGTCACTCGAGGCCGCCAGGGCCGCTTGGAGTGACCTGCCTGGCCACAACCCGGCTTCGTTCGAGAGTGTGATGCAAGCCATCCAGGCGTTCGGACCGGACGGGAACCTCGTAGCGGTCGACGGTAGCGGGCGAGCCGTTGGCATTGTGCGGTTCACGGGGTCCGGGCCGGAGGACGGCTACGTTGACGCGCCAGGTCTGGCACCCGAGGTGCGCTCGTATGAGAACTACGCAGCCCTCTTGGCGGAAGCGCTCTCGCGCTTGGTGGCGCGGGGTGCGGTGCACGCCGTCCTAGAGTCATGGGGAGACCCATCCGAGGCGCGGAAGGCACAGGAGGACCTGGGGTGGGAGGTGGAAGCGCACTTCGAGGGTCGCTTGTTCCTATTGGAGCGAACCTCTCAGGAAGCGGCCGAGGAGTCCACCGAGCTGTACACGCCGGAACGCAAAGCGGAGTTCTTGCTCGCCAACGCTGTGGACCACGCAGACTTCCTCGCGGCGCGCGAAGCGGTCCTGCGGTTGGGCGTCGATCCGGACGACGGCGGGAGCTGAACTCAGGGGGCCCGGGTTCGACGGGAACGAGCGAATCAAAAGTTGCTCGTTATCGCAGAGGGTCAGCCTACTCAGGTTCCGACAGAATGTCTACTTGTGCTACCATCTAGACATGAAGCGGATTCCAGTTGCTGTGCTGCGCCAGAATCCCACCCAAGCGCTCGAGGAAGTCGAACGAGGCGAGACGTACATCGTCACTCGCCATAACCGCGAGATCGCTAGGCTTGTACCGCCTTCCCCGGCTCTGACGGTCACCGCGGAGAGGTTCCAGGAGTTGCTGCGCGCGACGCCGTTGGCGAGTGACTGGGCGGCGGAGCTCAAGGAGTCAGCCGCGGATCTCGACGTTGGCGATCCTTGGGTCGATGCCCGGTGATCGCGCTGCTCGACACCAACATCCTCATCGCACGTGAGGTGGTTGGCGAGGCGCCGCCGGACCTCTCCGGGTACGAGGGTCTGGTGGTTAGCACGCTGACTTGGTCTGAACTGACCAGAGGCCTGCACGTCACTAGGACCCTCGCGGAGTTCAAGGAGAGGCTCGCACGGTTCGAGGCGCTGCGGTCAGCCTTCGGCGCCGGCATCCCGTTCGACGATAATTGCGTAAGGGCGCAAGACGTGCTTCTACGGCGCCTGGTCGAACGAGGAGGTAACGCCCGGGTGCATGTGCTTGATCGCATGATCGCTGCGACCGCCCTCGCTCACGGCTTCGCCGTGGTCACTAGAGACGTGGCAGGTTACGCGAACCTACAGGGGCTGGTGCAGGTCGATACCCGCTAGCCGGTCGACCCAACCCTCCACACCCTCGCGTACCTCTTAAGCGTCCCGCAGCGTCGGGTCGAGCAGGTCGCGCAGGCCGTCGCCGAACAGGTTGAACCCGAAAGACGCCAGCAGGATGGCCAGGCCGGAGAAGACCGACACCCATGGTGACAGCAGCATGGTGCCGCGGCTCTCGCTGAGCATGAGCCCCAGCGAGGGCGTGGGCGGTTGGGTGCCCAGGCCGAGGAAGCTGAGGGACGCCTCCACCAGGATGGCGGTGGAGAGCGACAGGGTGGTCTGCACGAGGATGGGCGCTATGATGTTGGGTGCCACGTGCTTGGCTAGCACCCGCGCGGCGCCGCCTCCGAGCGCGCGCGCCGCGGCCACGTAGTCCCAGCTCAGCACGGTGAGGGCTGGGCCGCGCGCCAGGCGCGCGAAGACCGGTGTGTAGACGATGCCGATCGCCAGGCCCGTGTTGAAGCTGCCCGGCCCGAGCACGGCCAGGACCGCGATGGCTAGCAGGATTATGGGGAAGGCGAGGAGCACGTCCATTACACGCATGATCACGCGGTCGCGCCAGCCGCCCCAGTACGCCCCCAGCAGGCCGAGCACCCCGCCGACCACGGTGGCGAACGCCACGGCGGCGAGGCTCACGAACACGCTGGTGCGGTAGCCGTGGAGGATGCGCGAGAGGGTGTCGCGCCCGAAGTTGTCTGTGCCGAGCAGGTGGCGGGCGGTGGGGCCCTGGAAGCGCTCGCGGATGGACTGCACCAGCGGGTCGTAGGGCGCCAGCCACGGGCCGAGCAGGGCGGCCGCGATGACGATGATGGCTATCACGAAGCCAATGAACCCGACCTTGTTGCGCCAGAGGCGAGAGAAGAAGCGGCGCACGCTCACGAGTACTCCACGCGCGGGTCGATCCAGGCGTAGGCCAGGTCGACGAGCAGGTTGACGATGACGAACACACCCGTGACGATGAGCACCACGCCCTGCAGCAGCGGGTAGTTGCGCTCGTTGATGGCGCCCAGCATCAGCCGGCCCACGCCGGGGATGGCGAAGACCTGCTCGATGACGACCACGCCCGAGAGCAGGTAGCCGAGCTGAACGCCTATCACGGTCACGGCGGGGATCATGGCGTTGCGGAGGGCGTGCTTGTAGAAGAGGCCGCGCTCGCCCACGCCCTTGGCGCGCGCCGTGCGGACGTAGTCTGACGACAGCACCTCGAGGAGGCTCGAGCGCACGATGCGCGTGAGGCCGCCGACCATGGGCAGGCTCACTGCCACCGTGGGCAGGATCACCCGGGCGAGGTTGCCCCACGGGTCCTCGCCGAACGGCACGTAGCCGATGGTGGGCCACGCCGGCAGGTAGAGGCTGAAGAAGTAGAGGAACAGCACGCCTACCCAGAACGACGGCAGGGTGAGTCCCACGATGGTGAGGACCCTGACGACCACGTCCCCGCCCGTGCCGCGCGCCCGCGCGGCGAGCACGCCGAGCGGGAACGACAGGACGAGGGCGAGGACGAGCGCCAGGAGCGTGATCTCGAAGGTGGCGGGCAGGCGGGCGGCTATCTCGGTCAGGACGGGCGTGCCCGTCCAGATGCTCGTGCCGAGGTCGCCCCTGAGCGCCGCCGTGAGCCAGTTCCAGTACTGCTCGTACGCGGGGAGGTCGAGGCCGATCTGGCGGCGCAGCGCCTCCACCCGCTCGGGGGTGATGTCGACGTTGGCGCCCAGCATGATGGCGACGGCGTCGCCGGGGATGAACCGCACCATCGCGAACACGAGGAGCGACACCCCGAAGAGGACCACCACCAGGTCGGCCAGGCGCCGGACGAGGTACTGGAACACCCGCTAGGGCCTCAGCGCAGCTCGACCTCGCGCAGGTAGCGCAGGCCGCGGGTGGGGAGCTGCTGGAAGCCCGAGACCTTGTCGGAGACGGCGCTGAACAGCGTGCCGTACGCCACGTGGGCGATGGGGCCCGTGCAGGCGAGGCGCTTCTGCAGGTGGTCGTAGATGTTGACGCGCTCGGCCAGGTCGGTGGTGGTGCGGCCGCGGTTGAGGAGCTCGTCGACGGCGGGGTCGGAGAACTTGAAGACGTTGGTGGAGCCGCCCGTCACGAAGGTGCGGTAGAGGTAGCCGTCGGGGTCGGTGGCGCCGCCGTTGAGGCTCACGAAGGTGTCGAAGTCGGAGTTGCGCCACGCCTGCACGAAGGCGCCGAACTCGGCCACGTTGACGTCGAGGCGGATGCCGACCTCGGCGAGCTGCGCCTGCACGACCTGCGCCACGTCGGAGACGACCTGGATCGTGCCGAACGTCACGAGCCCGGCGTCGAAGCCGTTGGGGTAGCCGGCGTCGGCGAGGAGCTGGCGCGCCTTGGCCTTGTCGGTGGCGTAGCACTGGAAGGCGGAGGTGGGGGTGGCCCACTCGGTGAGGCCGGGGCTCAGCGGGCCGCCGGGCACGGCGTTGCCGAAGTAGACGGCGTCGACGATCTCGCTTCTGTCGATGGCGTAGTTGATGGCCTCGCGCACGCGCGGGTCGTTGAAGGGGGCGCGGCTGACGTTGAGGCCGAGCAGCGTGTAAGCGAGGTCCTGGACGCCCATGAGGGTCACGCCGCGGGCGTTCTTGAGGGTCTCGGCGGTGGCGGGGTCGACGTCGGGGATCAGGTGGTACGTGCCCGTGCGCATGCCGGCGGCGCGGGTGGAGGCCTCGGGGACGACGTTGTAGCGCACCTCGGCCACCTTGGGCTGGCCGGCGCGGTAGTAGTCCGGGTTGGCCACGAGGAGCACGTAGGTGTCGGGGACGATCTCCTTGAGCATGAAGGGGCCCGTGCCCACGGCCACCTGCTGCAGGCTGCCACCGTTGGCCTCCACGACCTCGCGCGGCACGACCGTCAGGTTGGTGAGGTTGGAGAGGAAGGGGGCGAACGGCACCTTCATCTTGAACGTGACCTCGAGCGGGCCGGTGGCCGTCACGGAGGCGACCTCGTTGAAGCGGCTGGCCTGCGGTGAGCCCGTGTCGGGGTTCATGATGCGGTCGAACGAGTAGACGACGTCCTCGGCCGTCATGGTGCGGCCGTTATGGAACTTGACGCCTTCTCGGATCTGGAACACGTAGGTGAGGCCGTCGTCGGTCACGGTCCAGGAGGTGGCGAGGGCGGGCTCGAGCCCGAGCCCGGCGTTCACCTCGACGAGGCCGTCGTAGATCTGGCCGATCACGGCGAAGGAGGAGAAGGCCGTGACGATGTGGGGATCGAGGCCGACCGGCGACTGGTCGACAGCCAGCTCGAGCCGGCCCTGTTGGGCCAGCGCCGTGCCGAAGAGGACCGCGCCGGCGAGGGCGACGGTCGCTACGAGTGAGAGCCTGCGTCTGCTCATGTTCCCGTCCTTTCATGACCGCGTAGCGCTGCCAGCGCTCCGGTTGGAAGGGCGCGGGTAGCGCAGGTCTGTGACCCCTAACCGTACCATTGCTAGACCAGTGGCGCGTCGGGTGATAGCCTGCCGCCATGTCAGCTGACGTCGCTGGTGGAAGCCCTGCCGAGCGCGCCGTCGCCGCGGCCCGCCCGCTTCTCGAGGCCGCGGTCGAGGGCCGCGTCACCCCCGGCGCCGTGCTGCAGGTCGCCGGTCCGACCGGCCCCGGCGCCGTGGTCGCCGTCGGCGCGGCGGCGTACGGCGGCGCGACCGTTCACCCGGGGACCGCCTACGACCTGGCCTCGGTCACGAAGGTCACGGCCTGCCTGCCCTCGCTGCTCGCGCTGGTCGAGGCGGGCGAGGTCCGCCTCACCGACAGGCTCGACCGCTTCTTCGCCAACGCCGGTTGGATGCAGGAGCCGTCGCTCGGCGAGGCGACGATCCTCGACCTGGTGCTGCACCGCGCGGGCCTCGAGGCGTGGCGGCCCCTCTACGCCTGGGTGCAGGGGCGCACCACCGTGCTAGCGAACGTGCTCCAGTCGGCCGTGACGGCCACACGGGGCCGCTACGTCTACTCGGACCTGGGCGTCATCCTCCTCACGGCCATCATCGAGTCCGTGGCGGGCGAGCGCCTCGACGGCTTCGCGGCGCGGTGCGTGTTCGAGCCGCTCGGCATGACCGCCACACGCTACGGCCCGCTCCCGGCGAGCACCGACGTGGCCGCCACGGAGGTGGACGCGCTCCGCGGTCCGCTGGTAGGGCGCGTGCACGACGAGAACGCCGACGCCATGGACGGCGTCTCGGGCCACGCGGGGCTCTTCGGCACGGCCGCCGACCTCACGCGCTACGCCCAGGCGTGGCTGCGCCGCGACGCCACGTTCGCGGGCGAGGAACTGCTCACCCGCTCCGTCACCGATCAGTCCGGCGGTGAGGGCCCGCGGCGCGGGCTGCTCTGGCGCCTGGCCGAGGAGGGGTGGCCGTTAGGGCCCGGCTTCTCTGCTGAGGCGTTCGGCCACACCGGGTTCACCGGCACGAGCCTCGTGGTCGAGCCGGGCGCGGGCTTCGTGGTCACGCTCCTCACGAACCGCGTCCACCCGCGCCGCGGCTCGGTGGAGGGCGTCGCCGCTCTGCGGCGCTCCGTGCACCGCACCGCGCTGGAGGCGTTCGCGTGAGCGCGCCCGGCGGATCCGCAGGCGGCCGCGAGACCGAGCAGCGGGGGGCGGGCAAGCCCGCCGACCTTCCGCCGGCCACCGTCCTCGGCCTCATGTCGGGCACGTCCCTCGACGGGGTCGACACGGTGACGGTCCGGCTCGAACGGGCGGCTGGGCGGCTCGACTGGCGCGTCCTGCGGCGTTCGGCCACGCCGTACCCTTCTGAACTGTCCGCGCGCCTGCACCTCGCGCTCAAGCCCGAGACGTCGGACGTGCTCCTCATCACCGAGCTGCACCAGGAGGTGGGGCGGTTCTACGCCCAGGTGGTGGCGGAGGCGCAGGCCGCGCACGCGCTCGACCTCGTGGCGCTGTCGGGCCAGACCGTGTATCACATCCCTCGCGTGGACGAGGCGCGCGGCTGGCGCGTGAAGAGCACCCTGCAGCTCGGCGAGGCCGCCGTGGTGACCGAACGCTGCCGCGTTGTCACCGTGTCGGACTTCCGCCAGTCCGACCTGGCGGCGGGTGGCCAGGGCGCACCCCTAGTTGCCTTCCCCGACTCGCAGCTCTACGCAGCGCCGGGCGTGGCGCGCGTGGTCATCAACCTGGGCGGCATCGCGAACGTGACCTACCTGCCGGCGAACGGCGACCCGGCGGGCGTGATCGCCTTCGACACGGGCCCCGCCAACTGCCTCCTGGACGAGGTCATGACCGCGCGCGCCGGCCGTGCGTACGACGAGGGCGGCGCCGTGGCGCGCCAGGGCGTGGTGGACGAGGCGGCGCTCGCGCGCCTCCTGGCGGAACCGTACTTCCGGCTCGGACCGCCCAAGACGACCGGCCGCGAGCTCTTCCACCTGAGCGCCGCGCTGGCCACCGGTTGGCCAGCCGGCGAGCCCGACCTGCCGACACTGATGGCCACGCTCGCGCGCCTGACGGTGCAGAGCCTCGTCGACGCCGTGAACGAGCACCTGGGGCCGCGCGGGTTAGGCGAGGTCCTCGTGGCGGGTGGCGGCGCGCGCAACCCCGTGCTGGTGGAGGGCATAGCCGCCGGCCTCGACGCTCCCGTCAAGGGGTTCGCGGAGCTCGGCTACGACGACAAGGACCGCGAGACGCTCGCCATGGCCGTCATGGGGTACCTCGCCCTGCACGGGGAGCCCAACGTGCTGCCGTCCGCCACGGGCGCTGCCGGACCCGTCGTGGCCGGCAAGGTCGCACGACCCTGGGTCGGCGGGTGAGGCTGGGCTTCGGCGCGGCGGGACTGCGCGGGGTCGCGCACTCCGGGCCCGGCGGGCGCGCCGGGCGCGCGTGGACCGCTCGTTGTACCAGATGAGAAACGTGCGACTCTAGCTGTCGCACCGGCGTGTGACTATGTGTCAACCGCGCGGATGGGCCAGTGTTCGGGGGAACCGGTCACCACCGCGCGGCCGCTTCTTCTCGGGTGACCGGGCCGGTCCCCTTACCGTGCCTACCGCCCCGGCCGGATAACCTTGCCGGGTGGCGACGCGGCTCAAGGCCCCGCCAGGTTAGGAGCGCGCCCGGACGCGACCGATGATGGCAGAGAGCACAAGCAACAGACTGTTCGTGACGATCCGGCCCACCGCCGAGGTGACCATCAAGTCGCGCACCACTCGTGCGACCTTCTTGCGCAAGCTCCGGCTGGCCACCAAGGACGCGCTGCAGCGCGCCGGGTTCGAGGCCAGGGCGTTCGTGCGCGGCAACCGTGTCATGGCCGACGTGGGTCCGGGCGTAGCCGAGCTGGACCAGGATGGTGCGGCCCGGACCCTCGCCCGCGTTTTCGGCATCGGCTCGTTCTCGTTCGTGGAGGCGGTTGCCGCGCCCGACCTGGACGCCATCGTGACCCTCGGACGCGAGCTATACGGCGAGCGCGTGCAGGGCAAGCGCTACGCGGTGCGGTGCAAGCGCTCCGGCCGCCACGCCTTCGGGTCGCTCGACGTGGAGCGCAAGCTGGGCGCGGCGCTGAACCCCGGTGCCAAGGTGGACCTCACTCACCCGGAGGTCACCGTTGAGGTTGAGGTCGACGAGCGCCAGGCCCTCTTCTTCAGCCAGCGTTTCCAAGGTGCAGGGGGGTTGCCGCTCGGCACGGGCGGGCACGCCCTCGCCCTCCTGTCGGGCGGCTACGACTCGGTCGTCGCCGCGTGGTCGCTCATGCGCCGCGGCGTGGAGGTCGACTTCGTCCACTTCCGCCTGGGCGAGCTCGAGTCGGAGCGGCTGGCGCTCCGCGTGGCCAAGCGCCTGAGCGACGCGTGGGGCGCCGGCTCGCGCCCGGAGGCGCACGTCATCGACCTGCGACCGGCCATGCAGGAGATGCGCGGCCAGGTCGACACCAACCTGTGGCAGGTGGGCCTCAAGCGGCTCATGGTCCGCGCCGCCGACGGCACCGCCGACGCCCTCGAGGCTTACGCCGCCGAAGGTGCGCAGGCGGCGGGTGAGGGCGTGGCCGCCGAGGGTCCGCGCGAGCGCGGACGGCGCCTCTCCCGCCGCCGCGTGGACGCACTCGTGACGGGTGAGGCCATCGGCCAGGTGTCGTCGCAGACGCTCTCCAACCTGCGCACCATCGACGCGGCCGCGAGCCGCCCCATCCTGCGGCCGCTGATCGCTCACGACAAGCAACAGATCATCTCGCTCGCCGAGCACATCGGCACAGCCGCGCTGTCGGCCACCGCCGTCGAGGAGTGCAACATCACCCCCGTGCGACCGGCAACCTCCAGTCGCCCGGAGCGCCTGGAGCATCAGGAGGAGGGGATGGACGGTTCCGCCCTCGCGCGTGAGCTGGAGCGCGTGGCGCGCGGCGCCTCGCGCATACCGCTCAGGGCCATGCGCGACGGTGAGGGCGTGCTGGCCGCGCCCTCGCGACCGGACGACCTGCGGGTACACGAGCTGCCGGCCGGCGCCGTGCTCCTCGACTGCCGCGCCTTCTCGGACGGCTGGGAGCCCGCCTGGCCCGAGGTCCTCCGCGCGCCGGTCGACCTCTACGCCGACCTGCCGGGCGCCGCCGCGTCGGCCCTGGCTTCGGCTCCGGGCGCCGCCGACCTCGACAGGGAGCGCACCTACGTGACCTTCTGCGCCCACGGTGTGCGCAGCTTCTTCGCCGCCGAGCGCCTGCGGGCGGCGGGCCTGACCGCCTACAGCTTCGGCAGCGGCGAGGACGAACTCAGGCGCTACCTGGCGGCGACGGCCGGGGCCGTGCGCGGCGCCTGAGGGCGTCGGCCGGGCGCGTCGAGACCGTAAGCCAGAGGCGGCCCGGCGCCTCGCCCTCGCGCCGCGGCCGCGCGCTCGCCCCTCAGCCGCCGCCGCGCGCGAGCTGCGCCGCCGCCTCGACGGGCTCCCGGGTG
>CAYNNL010000058.1:0-13180 GCA_964398765.1 uncultured bacterium
AGGTAGTACGGGTAGCGGAAGTCGAAGCCGCGGCGCGTGATGATCTCGCCGTCACGGAGCGTGAGCTTCTCGGCGACCGCCATCATCTCTTCCCAGGTCTTGGGGTAGTCGGTGAGCGGGTCGAGGCCGGCGTCACGGAAAACGTTCATGTTGAGGTAGATCGACCAGTTGGTCACCTCGAGGGGCAGGCCGTAGAGCTCGCCATCGAACGTGACCGGGTCGAGGGTGCCCGGGAGGTACGCGTCGTAGATGGACTGCTCGTCGATGTAGCCCGCGGCCGCCGGGTCGACGGGCGCGACGCGCCCGTTCACGATGTACGGGTACTCGTTCGGGATGTCCATGTTGAAGATGTCGGGACCGCGGTTGGCGGAGAAGGCGGTCAGGATGAGCTGCGCCATCTGGTCGGTGGGGTTCGTGACGCGCACGACCTTGTACTGCGGGTAGTCCGCCTCGAAGCGAGCGATCAGCTCCTCCTCCAGGGCGGTGCGGTTGGGATCCTCGTGCGTCCAGTAGACGATCTCGGTCTGTGCGAGCGCCGAGCTACCGGCAAGCACCAGCGCGAGCAGCGCGAGGGTGAGCTTCCTTGACAAGCGAGCGAACATCGTTGCCTCCAACCGGCCGCGGCGCCCTGGTTCGGCCGCCCTCGACGCCCCCGGCGCGCCAGCGCGCTCCGGGCGGTGCCGCCGCCCCGTGGGGGCGGCCGGGGCCGGCACTAGGCCGGACGCCTGGCACGTTCGCAGCGAGCATAGTTGGTGGCCGGCGGCGCGGTCAACGTGCTGCCAGACGCCTCACGGCCGGCGGGCGGCCGGCGCGTCAGCGCGGTGTACAGGCGCCGGGGTCGCCCGAGCGGTAGCCGGTGCCGAACCACTGGGTCCGCTGCGCCGAGCTTCCGTGCGTGAAGGTCTCCTGGTTGGGGACGCGGCCGGCGCGTTTGGCGAGCGTGTCGTCGCCGACGGAAGACGCGGCCGTGAGCCCCTCCTGCAGGTCGCCAGGCTCCATGATGCCGCGTCGCTCGGCAGACGCGGCCCACACGCCCGCGTAGCAGTCGGCCTGCAGCTCCGTGGCCACGGACTGCGCCGCGCTCTGTCCGCCGCCGAGCGCACCCAGCAGGTTCTGGACATGATGGCCGAGCTCGTGGGCGATCACGTACGCCTGCGCGAAGTCGCCCGGCGCGCCGAGGCGCCTGCTCAGCTCGTCGAAGAAGGAGAGGTCCAGGTAGACGGTGAGGTCACCGGGACAGTAGAAGGGGCCCGTGCTGGCGGGGGCGAGCCCGCAGGCCGTCTGGACGGCGTCGCGGTAGAGCACGAGCTTGGCCTCGCGGTAGCCGAGGTCGCTGGCCTGGAACGCACCGCCCCAGAACGCCTGTACGTCGTCGAGGACGAAGGAGACGAACCGCACCTGCGGCTCCTCCGCCTGGAGCTGCGCCTGGCTGGCCGGCGCCTGCGTTGTTGTCGTGGCCGGCCCGAGGCCGAGGGCGGAGAACAGGTCCGTGCCGGTCAGGAGGCTGAGGGCTAGCACCACCAGCACCCCGCCGATGCCGAGCGGTACGGCGGCGCGGCCGGGGCCGGCCTGGCCCCGCCTGTCCTCTAGGTTCTTGCTGCGTCCGGCGTCTTCCCACTTCACGTTCGTCTACCCCCGGCGGCCCTGCTGCCGCCAGTGGGCATGCTACACCGCTGGGGCCGGTGCCCGACGGGAGGAGGCGGCACGGTACAATCCGCCAGCATGAGCACCGCCTACCCCTCATCTCACGACGCGCGCTTCGTGGCGCTCGACGGAACGCTCAACACGCGCGACCTCGGGGGCCTGCCCGTGGCGGGCCACGGCCTCACGCGCACGGGCGTCTTCTACCGCTCCGACATCCCCATGGCGCTCAACGGCTCCGACCTCGAGCGCCTGCGCAAGCTGGGCCTCAGCACCGTCATCGACCTGCGGCAACCGCAGGAGCTCGAGCGTGACCCCAACAGCCTCGCGGGGGCGGCCGGCATCGATTACCAGAACGTCGAGATCTGGGGCCACATCGACGCGGCCGACGACCACCCGGTCGACCGCTTCGACATCACGGCCTTCTACCTCCGCGCCCTCGACCATGCCGGCCCCGCGTTCGTGCGCGTCCTGTCGCTGCTGGCAGCCGCTCCCGGCGCCGCGCTGTTCCACTGCACGGCGGGCAAGGACCGGACGGGGCTCGTGGCGGCCCTGCTCCTCGAGAGCGTGGGGGTAGACCGCGAGACGATCGTGGACGACTTCGCGCTGACCGAGGACCGCATCGGGCCCCTGCGGGAACGGCTACTGGCTGACGCCGAGAAGAACGGCGTGAAGCGCGAGGATTTCGTGCGGCTGCTGGGCGCCACGCCCGAGCTGATAGGCCCCGCGCTCGATCATCTCGACGAGAGCTTCGGCGGCGCCGTCACGTACCTCAAGGCGAACGGGCTCCCCGACGAGGCTCTGGCTGCGCTGCGGAGGAAGCTGCTCGACTGACGTCGCCCGACTTGTGGAACACCTGTTCCATAACGTGCTAGGGTGAGGTCGATGGCGAGGCCCAAGGAGTTCGACCACCAGACTGCCGTCCTCAAGGCCGCCGCCCTCTTCGGGCGGCAGGGGTTCGAGGCCACGTCTGTGCGCGACCTCCTGGACGAGCTCGGCCTCAGCGCCAGCTCGTTCTACGCCGCCTTCGGCGACAAGGACGGGCTGTTCATGGAGGCCCTCGCCGCCAACGCCGAATCGGAGCGCGACCACCTCCGCCTCTCCCTGGTCGGCAGGGGCCCCTTCCGCGACAAGTACGCGGCGCTACTCACCGAGCTGATCGACGACCTCGCCACGACCGGCGCCAGCAGCTCCCTCACGCTGCGCGCCGCCGTCGAGATGGCCGGCTCGAAGCCGGAGGTGCTGGGCTACCTCTCGCACTACCTGACGGGCCTCATCGGCATGGTCGAGGGGTTACTGTGGGCGGCGGCCGAGCGGGGCGACCTCGACCCGCGCTTCAACCCGGAGCACCTCGCCCGCTTCCTGCTCTTCAGCACCTTCAACCTCGGCTTCGTTGCCAAGGTCAATAGCCGGCGCGAGGTGCTCGAGGGTTACGCGGCCATCGTGCTCAGCGCTCTCGACGACACACCCGCCACAACCCCGGCAGCCTAGGAGGCCTCGGCAGTCATGACCCATCAGCCCACACGACCGAACCGCTTCTGGAACGCTCGTTCCAGTGGAGGCGCGGCATGACCCGACCCGGCACCCGCCGCGACTGGACCACCGTGATCGTCTTCGCGCTCGTGTCCATCGGGCTCGGGCTCGGCGCCCTGCGGCTCCAGCTCGACGCCTCCATCACGGCCATGCTGCCCGACAAGAGCGCCGTGTCGGAGCTGCAGACGCGGATATCCGACGTGTTCAGCGCCGACGTGGTGATGGTCGCGCTCGTCGAGGGCGACATCTACACGCCCGAGGCCGTCGCCACGCTCAGGAAGATGACCGCCGACCTCGAGAAGGTGGATGGCGTCACCAGCGTCATGACCGCCGCCAACGCCCAGCGCATGGTCGACGACGACGGCTTCCTCCTCGTCGAGGACCTGCTGCCTGCCACGCCCGACGCGGCCGCGCTGGCGGCCGCCCGCGAGTACTTGGAGACGTCGCCGCTCTACCGGGGCGGGCTCCTCGTGGCCGAGGACGGTCGGGCCGCCAACGTGGTGATGGAGGTGTCGGGCGACGTCGACTCGGCCGCGCTCAGCAAGCACATCCGCGCGGTGCTCACGCGCGATTGGCAGGACGCGGGCATGGGCAACGTCCACCTGGTGGGCGGCCCCCTCATCAACGGCGAGATGCAGATGACGCTCGCGCGCGAGATGCCCCTGTTGGGCGGCGTGGCCGCCGCGCTGATCCTCCTGATGCTCTTCCTCAACTTCCGCACCGTCAGGGGCGCATTGTTGCCCCTCATGACCGTGCTCGTCGGGCTGCTGTGGGCCCTGGGCGTCATGGGCTGGCTCGGCGCCAAGCTCAACATGCTGAGCGTCATCGCTCCCGTGGCCATCCTCGCCGTCGGCAGCTCGTTCTCGCTCCACCTCCTCGGACGGTTCTTCCAGGAGCTCTCCCACGGCAAGGAGAAGCGCGAGGCCATCCGTGTCGCGCGCAAGGAGACCGGACTCGGCGTCCTCATCTCCGGCCTCGCCATCTCCGCCGCGCTCACCACCTTCACCCTCTCGGGCATGCCCACCGTCAGGGCCCTCGGCCTGCTCACCGCCGGCGGGGTGTTCTCGACCCTCGTGGCCTCCCTCCTCCTCCTGCCGGCCGTCCTTGGCCTGATGAAGCCGCCAAGGCGCGTGGTCGACCCGGAGCAGCCCGGCGTCATCGCCGGCTTCCTCGAGGCGGTCGCGCGGTTCACTGACAGGCGCCGCCGCGGCATCCTCGTGGCGGGAGCCCTCCTCTTGGTGCTGGCCATCGTCGGCGCCACCCGCATCGTGCCCAACACCGCCGTCATCGACTACTTCAACGTCGACTCCCCCCTGCGCAAGGACTACGCGGTGGTGGAGGAGGCGTTCGGCGGCTCCAGCGAAGTGCAGGTGATGGTGGAGGGCGACATGACCGACCCGGCCACGCTGCAGGCCATGCTGGCGTTCCAGGAGGGCGTGGCCGCCATCGACGGCGTTGGGCCCACCACCTCCATCGTCACCGTGCTGCGCGCCATCCACTCCACCCTGACGGGCGAGGACGGGCTCCCGACCACGCGCGAGGAGATCGCCCAGGAGCTCCTCCTCTACCAGCTCTCCGGCGACCCGAAGCAGGTGAGCAAGTACCTCACCCTCGACTCGCGCGCGGCCCTCGTCGACGTGGCCACCAAGTCCGAATCGACCTCGGTCATGCGCGGCATGATGGACGAGATCGAGGCCGTCGGCGCCGACACGCTGGGCCGGCACGCGACCCTCGGCTACGCGGGCGCCACCATGGTCCAGCTCGCCATCGAGGACGCCCTGCTTCACGACTTCGTGATAAGCCTGTCGCTCGCCATCCTGCTCGTCCTGATCATCGACTCGTTCGTGCGCTCCGTGCGGGCCGCCATCGTCACCATCCTCGCGCTGCTCCTGACCATCGCCCTGCAGTACGGCCTGCTCGGCCTGCTCGGCATCCCGCTCGACCTCGCCACCATGCTCCTCGGCGCGCTCGCCATCGGCGTCGGCGACTACGCCATCCACCTCACCGTGAGGTACATGGAGGAGCGGCGCGCCGGCCGCCCGCCCGAGCGCGCCATGAGCCAGGCGCTCCACTCGTCGGGCCGCTCGATCCTCTTCACCGCCCTCACCCTGGGCGCCGGTTTCCTCGCCATGGTCTTCAGCCAGTTCGTGCCCGTGCGCACGCTCGGCTCGCTCATGGCGTTCACCGTCCTGTCGGTAGGCACCGCGTCGCTCACGCTCCTGCCGGCGGCCTGCCTCGTGTTCTTGCGCAACCCCCGCGGTTCGGTGCCGGCAACGGCCACGCCCGGCCGCTCGTGACCCAGGAGGTCCCACCGATGATCAAGACCGCCCGCAGCTCCGGAGCGCTTCTCGCCGCCCTCGCCACCCTCACCCTGCTGGCAACGGCAACCGCCCAGCGCTACGCCACCGCCCAAGAGGTCGTCGACGCCATGGAGGCGCAGCCGGCCCCCAGCACCACCATCGCCACCATGAGCATGACCATCACCTCGGCCGCCGGCCACTCGCTCACGCGCAGCATGCAGATCTGGACGGCGGACGACGGCAAGGCGCAGCTCATCAAGTTCCTCGAACCCGCCGACGTGCGCGGCTCGGGCTTCCTCAACGTGGAGAAGGCGTCGGGCGAGACCGAGACCCTCATCTACCTACCGGCCCTCGGCCGCGTCAGGCGCGTGGCCGGCGGGCAGAAGCAGGACTCGTTCTTCGGCTCCGACTTCTCCTACGAGGAGATCTCGAGCATGAGCGGCGACTTCGGCGACGACTATGACACCACCCTCGTCGAGGTGCAGTCGGGCCCCGTCTACGTGCTGGAGGGTAAGGCAAAACCAGGCACCGACGGCAGCTACGACCGCATCGTCTATCAGGTCCCGGAGAGCACGCTCATACCGCAGCGCGTGGAGTTCTACACGGGCGGCACGCTCATGAAGGTCCTGACCATCGACGAGACCGAGACGGTGGGCGATTACACGCTGCCCAGCGTCATCCGCATGGAGACGGTGGCGGCCGGTTCCTCGACCACCATCACGCAGTCCGGCTACCAGCTGGACGAGGACATCCCGGCCGACGTCTTCACCGAGCGCTTCCTGCAGCGCTGACGCCTCCCGGGGCCCGACCAACGACCGAGGTGAGAGCATGAGAATCATCCGAACCCGCGGCCTCGTGGCCGCACTCGCTGCCGGCGTCCTCCTGACGGCCACGCCCGCGCTGGCGCAGGTCAGTTACCGCCTCGGCGGCGTGGTGGCGGCCGAGTTCGGGGTCGCCGTAGACGGCACCATCCCCGTCGCGGCCGCCGAGCTGACGCTCAAGCTGAACGGCGAGGTCGGCTCCGGCTTCTTCCCCGACGCCGTCTTCGTGGCCGAGGCGAGCGGCCGATACGACGCGGCCGCGAGCGAGCCGTTCAGCGCGCGCCTTGGCCGCGCTTACGCCACCGTCTACCTCGGGCCGGTCGACCTGACCGTCGGCAACCAGGTCGTGGCGTGGGGCTCGGTCGACGCCATCAACCCCGTCGACGTCGTCAACCCGCGCGACATGACCGACCCGGTGGCCGACCCGGCCGACCAGCGGCTCCCCACCCCGATGGTGCGCGCGGTGATCCACGGCCAGGACGGCGTGACGGTCGACGTGGTGCTCGTCCCCGTCTTCGTGCCCTCCACCCTGCCGGGGGCGCGCTGGCAGCCTGCCGCGGCGCTGCCCCAGCTCCCGCCGGGGGTCGTGGTCGTGGGAGTGCTCGAGCCCGTGCACGACCTGCCGGCGTTCGAGGTCGGCAACGTGCAGTTCGGCGCGCGCGCCACCCTGGACCTCGACATCGGCAGCGGCGCCGACGTGAGCATCGTCGCGTACCGCGGCTTCAGGCACCTGCCCACGGCGTCGGCCGACCTGGTGCCCACCGCCACGCCGGGGCAGTTCCAGCTTCAGCCCCGCCTGGCGTACGACCAAGTGACGGTCCTGGGCACCGATTTCTCGGTCGCCCTCGGCGCCTACGTGCTGCGGGGCGAGGCCGCCTACACCTTCTCGGCCGACCCGGACGGCACCGACCCCACCAAAGGCAACGACGCCTTCGCCGCGGTGCTCGGCGCCGAGACGAACCTCGCCGGGGGGCCGTTCGTGACCCTCCAGGTCGCCTTCGAGCGCACCGCCGCCGACGCCGGCGGCGAGCCCGACGACGCCCTCACCACCGTCCTGGCTGCCCAGTTCGAGCAGGGCCAGCGCCTCGGGCTGGACGTGGCCTGGCTCCACGACTGGCTCAGCGGCGGCGGCGCCGTCAGGCCGCAACTCACCTACACCTTCGCCGACGGCCTGACCGGCACGGCGGCAGCCACCGTCCTCTATGGACCGGCAGGGAGCATGTATGGGGCTTGGAAGGACAACAGCGAGTTCCGCCTCGGCCTCCAGTTCGCGTTCTGAGCGGGGGCCCACCACGCTCCGCCCGGCCCGGCGCATGAGGCGCGCGCCATTGCTGGCGCTCGCCACCCTGGCGGCGCTGCAAGTGGGCTGGGCACAGACGCCCGCCACCCTCGCCGACCGCGGCGATTACGCCGCCGCCTGGGAGGCGGCCCACCTGGCGCCGACCGCGGCCATGCAGACGGTGGCGGCGCGCGCCGCCACCGACGAGGTGGTCTACGACCTCGTGCCGGCCGGAGCACCCCTGTCCGATCAGCTCCCCTGGCTCAACCGCGCCGTGACGGCCGCGCAGCAGGCCGTGAAGCTCGATCCAACGTCCCCGGCGGCGGTGGTGCAGTTGGCCCGAGCCAAGGGCGAGATCGCGCGCCGCTCGGGCATACTGCAGAACCTCGGCGTGGCCCCGGAGCTCAAGGGGCTCTTCGACCAGGCCCTGGCGCTCGACCCGAACGACCCTGACGCGCTCGTCGGGCTGGCGATGTGGCACCTCGAACTGGTCGAGAACGGCGTGGGTTGGCTGTACGGGGGCCGCAAGGACGCCGTGCTCCCGCTGCTCGAGAAGGGCGTCGCCGCCGCGCCGCGCCAGGTGAACCTCCGCGTCGAGTACGCCACGGCGTTGATCGCGCTCGGCGACCCCTCCGGCGCGAGGGAGCAGCTCGAGCAGGCGCTGCAGCTGCCGGCGGCCAGAGCGTCCGACGAGGTCGAGAAGGCTAAGGCGACCGACATGCTCGCGTCCCTGGGCACTGACTGACGCCCCTGAGGTCCCCTCCCGTTCGCGCCGCTGTTGGGTGTAGACTCCGCCTACCCGTAGACCACCACGGGGCAGACAGCCTAACTAGCTCAACGGAGGCAGCATGAGGTTCAAGCGGATGGCAACCCTTGCGGTCGCGCTCGGCATCGCCGTGGTGACCGCGTTCGGCGCCGCGCAGTCGGCGCGTCAGACCACGCTCGTGATCGGCGGCGACTGGGGCGACCTGATCACCATCGACCCGGGCGTCAGCTACGAGTTCTCCGGCACGATCGTCATCGACAACATCTACGAACGCCTCGTCAAGTTCGACGGCGCCGACCTCTCTGAGGTCGTCCCCGGCCTGGCCGAGTCGTGGGAGGTCACGCCGCGTGGCGACGGTGGAAACAGCATCACGTTCCACCTGCGCGAGGCCAACTTCTCGACCGGCAGGCCCGTCAAGGCCTCGGACGTCGTCTTCACGTTCGACCGCGCCATCTTGCGCGACGGCCCGTCGGCTTTCCTGTTCACCGACGTGGCCGGCATGGACGTCGGCTCCACGGTGGCCGTCGACGAGCGCACCGTGCGCCTCGACCTGCCCGAGGGCATCAACCCCAGCATCGTCCTGAACCTCCTCACGTTCAACATCGGCGGCATCATGGATCAGGCCGCCGTCGAACCGAACTACGAGGACGGCGATTACGGGCAGAACTGGCTGAACGACCACTCGGCCGGCTCAGGCGCCTACATGCTCGAGCGTTGGGACCGCAGCGCGCAGGTCGTGCTCGTCGCCAACCCCGAGTACCGCGATCCCGGCCCCATCACGCGCGTGATCATGCGCTACATGCAGGAGTCCAACGCCCAGCGCACCGCCCTCGAGTCGGGCGAGATCGACATCGCTTGGGACTTCACGCCGGAAGCCTTCCAGGCGGCCGCCAGCAACCCGAACCTCAGGACCTTCAACACCGACACGTTCCAGATGACCTACCTCGGCATGAACTCGGGCGCGGGCGCTCCGTTCGCCGACAACCGCGTGCGTGACGCCGTGCGCTACGCCGTCGACCAGCAGGGCATCATCGACAGCCTCCTGCTCGGCGGGGCCCGCCGCATGCAGACCATCGTCCCGGCCGGGCTGATGGGCGCCGACACGAACATCTACTACGAACGCGACGTCGAGAAGGCCAAGTCGCTCCTCGCCGAGGCGGGCGCCACCGGGCTCACCGTCGAGTTCCTCGTCTCGACCGGCTCGTGCGGCGGCGGCATCCCCTGCGCCGACCTGGCCGCCAAGGTCCAGGCCGACCTGGCCGAAGCCGGCATCACCGCCAACATCAAGGCCACGGTCGACAGCGAGCTCTACACGATCTACCGCGCCCAGAAGGCCGATATCGTCCTGGCCGCCTGGAGCCCCGACTACCCCGATCCCGACGGCAACGCCACGCCCCTCTCCAGCTACGCCGCCAGCTCCATCGCCTGGCGCAACGTGTGGGACAACGCTGAGGCCAGCGCCCTCGCCGTCGAGGCGGCCACGACCGTCGACGTCGCCAAGCGCACCGAGCTGTACGCGCAGCTGACGCGCCTCGTGGCGACCGAAGGCCCTTACGAGATGCTCTACCAGCCGTACAAGCCGATCGTCACCTCGGCCAAGGTCGAAGGCTTCGAGCGCAGCGCCGGCGGCGACGTGGAGTTCGACCGGATCAGCAAGCTCCCGTAAGTCAAGGCGGGAGAAGCTTGCCCAAGTGCTACGCAGGGGAGGGCCCGGGTGACCTGGCCCTCCCCCTCACTGCGGAGGGTGCCCGGTGCTAGCGTTCCTGCTGCGGCGCCTGGGCTCCCTCGTCTTCGTCGTATGGGGCGTGGGGTTCGCGGCCTTCTTCATCTCGCAGGTCGTGCCGTCCGATCCAGCCACTGCCGCCCTCGGCAACAACGCCCGCCCGGCGCAGATCGAGGCGTACCGCGAGAAGCGCGGCCTCGACAAGCCGGCCTGGCAGCAGTACCTGCTGTACATGCGCTCGCTGGCCACGGGTGACCTGGGCCGGTCGCTCCGCACGGGCAGACCCATCGTGAGCGACCTCAGGGACTTCTTCCCCGCCACGCTCGAGCTCACGCTCGGCGCGATGCTGTTCTCGCTGCTGCTGGGGATCCCCTTCGGGATACTGGCCGCCGTCAAGCAGGACCGGCCCCTCGACCTCGGGGTGCGGACCCTCGCCCTCGTGGGGGGCGCCACACCCGTCTACTGGCTGGCCATCCTGGCCCTTCAACTCTTCCACGCCAAGCTGGGCTGGCTGCCCGGACCGGGCCGGCTCGACGCCTACCTGCTGGCGCCGAAGCGCGTGACGGGCATCCTCACCTTCGACGCGCTGGTGGCGGGCGACTGGGAGGTGCTGGGCGACGCGTTCAGGCACCTGCTGCTGCCCGCCCTCGTGCTCGGCGCCTTCTCCACTGCGTTGGTGGCGCGCATGGTGCGTAGCGCCATGCTCGAGGTCCTGTCTCAGGATTTCGTGCGGACCGCGAAGGCCAAGGGACTGCCTGGCAGCAAGGTCGTGCTCAAGCACGCGCTGCGCAACGCAGCCCTCCCCGTGCTCACCGTGCTCGGTAGCCTGCTCGGCTCGCTCCTCACCGGCGCCGTCCTCACCGAGACCATCTTCTCCTGGCCGGGGCTCGGCTCCTACGCCACGGCCAGCGCCACGGCGCTCGATTTCCCCGCCGTCATGGGGGTCACGCTCATCGCGGGTCTGGCCTACAGCCTCATAAACCTCCTGGTGGACGTCATGTACGCCGTGTTCGATCCGAGGATCGCCTACTCGTGACCGCCACCACCGCCCGCGTCAGGAAGGGACCGCGCATCCGCAACAAGGCGCTCAGGCGCTTCCTCCGCAACCCGGGGACGGTCGTGGGCACGCTCCTCGCGCTCGCGCTCGTGCTGGTGGCGCTGTTCGCACCCTACGTCGCCGGCGACCCGCTGGCGCAGGACCTGAGCGCGCGCCTCAAACCGCCCTCCGCGGCGCACCTGTTCGGCACCGACCAACTGGGGCGCGACGTGTTCGCGCGCGTTGTTCACGGCTCGCGCATCTCGCTCCTGATCGGCCTCACGGTGGTCACCGTGTCGCTCCTGGTCGGCGGCCTGGTCGGGCTCTTGGCCGGGCTGTTCGGCGGCGTGGTCGACGAGGTGGCTATGCGCGTCACCGACATCTTCTTCGCCTTCCCGGCCCTCATCTTGGCCATGGCAATCGCGGGCGCTCTCGGCCCCAGCCTCGGCAACCTCGTGATCGCCGTTGCGGCCGTGTCGTGGCCGTACTACGCCAGGCTCATCCGCGCGCAGGTGCTCAGCCTCAAGACGCTCGACTTCGTCGACGCGTCGCGCGCGCTCGGCGCCGGTCGCTGGCGCCAGGCGTTCAAGCACGTTCTGCCCAACGCCCTCACCCCGCTGCTGGTCCAGGCCAGCTTCGACGTGGGCGCGGCCATCCTCACCGCGGCCGGTCTGGGCTTCATCGGTTTCGGGGCGCAGCCACCCACGCCCGAGTGGGGCGCGGTGGTGTCGGAGACGCGCTCGTTCATCTCGGAGGCGCCGTGGGCCTCGTCGGCTCCCGCCCTCGCCATCCTCGTGACCGTGCTGGCGTTCAACCTGCTGGGCGACGGTCTGCGCGACGTGCTCGACCCCCGCGGCCGCCGCAATTGAACCCCGGCGCGCCCCAGGGCGGGCCGCGCCTCACCTGACGCGGTCGAACAGCCCCGGCTCCCCGAGGGGCGCCGGCACCTCGACCCACGTGCCGTTCCCGCGGTGGGTGGCGCCCGTGAAGCGGTGGCGCCAACCACCGCTGCCCGCCGGGAGGTAGGCGCGCACGGTCGCGGCGCCGGGCCTCAGGACGGGAGCGACCAGCAGGTCGGGACCCAGGAAGTACTGCTCGGTGAGGTCGGCGCAGGCCGGGTCGTCCGGGTACTGAAGCCACGGGTGACGGACCACCGGCATGCCGGTGGCTCGCGCCTCCGCCATGAGCTCCTCACGCAGCGGGCGCCAGGAGGCGTGCAGCCGCGCCGCGCGCGCGAAGGCCGCGCGCGTGCCCTCGTCCGAGTAGACCTGCACGTTGCTGTCGGGCCGGTTGCCCTCGTGAGTGCGCAGCACCACCGTGAAGGCCATCAGCTCCCCCCAGCGCGCGAGCAGCTCCGGCGTCCGCACGGTGGTCGGTAGCGGCGGGAGGGTGGAGGTGTAACCGCCCACGTCGCCGTGTTGGAGGGCGAAGCCGGAGAAGCCGCTCGAGAGCAGGCCGGTGAGGGCGCTGGCCATGCCGTCGAAGCGGTCCCACGTGACGGTCTGGTCGCCGAGCCAGAAGAGCCCGGCGCTGCCGGGGCTGCGGGTGAAGCCGGAGCGGAAGAACGTGACCAGCTCCGAGGCAGACACGCCCCTCCGGGCGGCCACTTCCGAGCGCAGTTCCTGGTTGAAAGCGGCCCACGCCTCGGGGTACCGGTTGTGCCATTCGAGCGCGCTGCCGGCGTGCAAGACGGCGTCGAGCGGCAGGCCCTCGCCGAAGTCGGCCATCCAGCCGCTGGCTCCGCTCTCTGCGATGTTGGCCGCGAGCGTCTTCAGGTACCAGGCGCGCGCGGCGGGGTTGGAGAGGTCGACCAGGCCGGCAACGAAGTCGCCCTGGTCGGTCAGGTAGGTCGTGCCGTCCGGGCGCCTCACGAAGTAGCCGCTGCTGGCGGCCTCGGCGAAGAGCCCCGGACGGCCGCCGGGGCGCTCGTCCACGGGTGCCAGGAAAGGGTTCACGTACGTGAGCACCCTTATCCCCCGTCCGGCCAGTCGGGCCAGCATGCCGTGCCAGTCTGGGTAACGCTCCTCGTCGCGCTGCCAGTCCCACCAGAGGCGCGTGCCGAACGGCACCTTGCGGTTGCC
>CAYNNL010000059.1:0-12766 GCA_964398765.1 uncultured bacterium
CCAACAAGATCCCGCTCGAGGAGGCCGTGAGCGTGCGCGGCATGATCGAGCGCCTCGCCACTATCGAGCTGTACACCCAGATGGTCCTCGTGCCCGGCCGCAACGACGGCGACGACCTCGACGAGACCCTCGACTACCTCGCCTCGCGCCCGAACGTCGTTGCCGCCGCCGCGGTTCCCGTCGGGCTCACGGGCCACCGCGGTCACCTCAAGGCGCTCGAGCCCTACACGCCGGACCAGGCCGCCGACGTGCTCATGCGCATCCACCGCTTCCAGGAGCGGATGCTCTCCGAGCGGGGCACGCGCTTCGTGTTCGCGTCCGACGAGTTCTACCTGCGAGCGGGCCTGGCGCTCCCGCCCGACGAGGCGTACGAGGGGTACGCCATGCTCGAGAACGGCGTCGGGATGGTGCGTGACTTCCTGACGGCCGGTCCACCGGTCGCCCTGCCGGAGCGGCTCGAGCGGCCGCGGCGAGTCCTGGTCGCCACGGGTCGGCTCTTCGCACCCGTGCTGGTCGAGGCGCTCGCCCCCCTTAGGAACGTGGAGGGCCTCGAGCTCGAGGTGCGCGCAATCACCAACCGCACCTTCGGCGAGGTCACGACGGTGGCGGGGCTCCTGGCTGGGCGCGACCTGCTCGAGGGCGTCACCCCCGGCGAGGCCGACCTGCTCCTGGTGTCGCCCAACATGTTCAAGTACGGCACCGAGGTGATGCTGGACGACCGCACCAGGAGCGACGTCCAGGCCGAGCTGGGGATGCGCGTGGCGGTGGGCGGCACCAACATCGCGGAACTCATCGATACGGTGATCACGGGCGAGGTCCACGACCACCTGCCGAGCATCGGCTTCTCCACGCACGCGATCAAGGAAGCGGCGAAGCAGCACTAGGTCGCGGCGGCTGCTTGACCAGCCCCGCCCCCTCACGTACACTCGCCTTCGCGTGGAGCCGTAGTGTAGCGGTTAGCATATCTGCCTGTCACGCAGAAGGTCGCGGGTTCAAATCCCGTCGGCTCCGCCAAACGGATCAGCCGGGCCCGGCGCGCTCTCGCGCCGGGCCCGCCCTGTCAGTGGCCGTCCATCACGCCCCGAGACCCCCACGCCTCGCACCCTGCGCGTCACCGGGCGACGCGGCCACCTGGTACCGTCTAGGCATGAGCACGCTGCCGGTCTTCCCACTGGACGTCGTCGTCTTCCCAGGCATGACGGTCCCGCTGCACGCCCACGAGGAGCGTTACAAGCGCCTCGTGAAGGAGGTGCTGGCGCAGGAGGACGAGCCGAAGCGTTTCATCATCGTGTACGCCGACGAACGCCCCGTCATCAGCGACGTTGCCCCGCGCCTGGCGCGCTACGGCACCGTCGTTCACGTGCTCTCGGCGGAGGAGAACCCCGACGGCACCTTCGACCTCCTCGTCCACGGCCAGGAGCGCACGCACGTGGAGGTCGCCAACGTCGTCGAGGTGGAGGAGCGGGGCGGCGCCAGCAGGCCGCTCAGCTACGCCGAGGAGCGCCCCGCGCCCTTGGACCGCGGTGACCCCAACGAGGAGGCCATCTCCGCCTGGGACGCGCTGGACACCTTCAGGACCTACGCCGGCACGCGCTTCAAGGGCGACGCCGGCAGCGAGATAGACAAGCACGTGCCCGAGGACCCCTTCTACCAGGCGTCGTTCGTGTGCGCCAACATCCTGGTGCCAACGGCCGCCAAGCAGGCGTTGCTCGAGGCCGATTCGTTGCGCGAGCGGTTCGACCTGGCGCGGGGGATGATGCTGGAGAGGATGCAGCGCCGCGGCAGGGCCCGGCGGGGGAGGGCGTGAGCGCGGACGGCGGCGGGGCCCCCGGCGGGCCGCTACCGGACCACGCCCACGGCGGGGACGAGCGGGAACGCTTCACGTTCCGGTGGGAGGAACTCCCGCTGGTCACCGCCGACCTCGCCGGCACTGGCGGCGTGATCCGTGCCACCCCTGACGACTTCAGGGTCACGGAACTGCCCGCCTACCTGCCGGAGGGCAGCGGCTCGCACCGCTACCTCCTCGTCGAGAAGCGTGGCCACACCACCCGCGACCTCATCGCTGCCCTGCAGCGGGCCGGCGTGGAGCAGAACGCCATCGGCGTGGCCGGGCTGAAGGACAAGGCGGCGGTCACCGTGCAGTGGCTGTCCGTGCCGAAGCGTCACGTGGGCGCCGTCGCCGAGCTCGCCGCCATGCCTGGCGTGCGCATCCTCAGCGAGAGCTACCACCGCAACAAGCTCGGCATCGGTCACCTACTCGGCAACCGGTTCGAGATCACCGTCCGCGAGGTCCAAGGCGGTGCTGCCGAGCGCGCCGAGGCCGTCCTCGCCGCGCTCGCGGAGAGCGGCTCCCCCAACTGGTTCGGTCCGCAGCGCTTCGGGCGCTTCGGCGGCAACGCCTACGACGGGTTGCGCGTGCTTCGCGGCGAGGACGTGCCCGGCGGTCACCACCTCAAGCGCTTCTTCGTCTCGGCCCTCCAGTCCCTGCTGTTCAACGCCATGTTGGCCGAGCGGCACCACCTTGGCTGGTACCGGACGGTGGTGGAGGGCGACTGGGCCCGCAAGCACGATACCGGCGGCACGTTCCTCGTGGAGGACGCGGCCGCGGAGGCCCCGCGCGCGGAGCGGCTCGAGATCAGCGCCACGCTGCCGCTCCACGGGCGGAAGGTGAAGCCCGGTGGTGCGCGAGCGGGCGAGGTGGAGGCGGAGATCCTCTCCCGCTTCGGCCTCCGCTGGGCTCAGTTCGGCTCACGACGCGGCGACCGCCGCACCACCCGCGTCGTGCTGGGCGAGACGACGGTCGAGCAGACCGGCGACGCACTGACCGTCGGGTTCGACCTGCCGAAGGGGGCCTACGCCACGGCCGTGCTGCGCGAGGTGACCAAGACCGACGTCGACGCGCCGTTCGACGCCCCCGCCCTGGACCCCTGACCTCGCACATGACGGTCTGGCTCAGCTCGCCCCCGCGGCGCGTTCAGCCGGAGCCGGCGCGCCGCCAGCCGCGCCGCCACACCAGCTCGGCCATGAAGGCGGCCAGTGTCAACGCCAGCGGGACCTTCCACGCGGGGCGTCTCACCTCGCCGAGGGCTGGCGCGTACGTCTCGGGCGTGACCACGCTGCCGCCCGTCCTGGCGGCGACGGCAGCCAACAGAGCGGGGCCACCTGCCTCGGCGTGCTCCGGGTCGGGTCCGGCCACCCGGGCCCGCGCCACCAACTCGCTTCCCACCGACACGACCACGTCACGGCCCGCGTCGCCCCGCCAGGGCAGCCGGCCGCGGTAGCGGCCCGGTCCGACCTGCTCCAGTTCGGCGCCGGCAGCCCCGAACCGCGCCGTCACGCGCAGGTCGTTCAGGTAATCGCCGTCCTCGACCGCGTCCAGGGTGACGATCACGCTGTTCCCCTCCCGCGTCGCGCTGGCCACCAGGCCGTCGGGCCGCGCCTGCAGCCACCTCACCAGGGTCGCCAGGGCGCCCGGCAGCTCCGGCCAGGCGCCGAGCTCGCCCGCCCACGCGTTCAGGTCGGTGGTGAGCGCCGCCGTGCGCCCCAGTCCGGTCCGGTAGATGGCCAGCAGGGGATCGTCGCCCTTGCCCGACAGGAGGAGCTGCGCTCCCGGCTTGAGGCCCGTGGCAACGTACGCCGCCACGGACGGTAGGTCGGGCGGGAACGCGTAGAGCGGGTTCGGCCTGGACGTCGGGAGGGTCGGGTCGTCTATCAACAGCGAGCGGGTCGCCGTCAACGCCTCGTTCGTGAAGATCCGCGGCAGGCCCCCGGCGTCCACCGCTTCGTAGTAACGGCCGCCGCCCGCCCGGGCGATGGCCGCCAGGCGCTCGAAGTCGGCCGCGTTGCCGATGGCGATGGTCGAGGTCGTTATGCCCTCCTCCAGCGCGCCGCGGGCGAGCGCCTGGAAGTCGGTGGCCTCACCCCCGAAGGGGCCCTGGTCGTATAGCTGACCGTCCGACAGGACGATGACGTGCTTCACCGCGGCCTCCACCGACCCCAGGGCCGTGAGGGCGCTCTGGTAAGCGGGGCCGAGCACGGTGCCGCCCCCGGTGTCGAGGGCGTAGATGCCGGCCGCCATCTCGCGCTTGCCCCGCTCGGTGGCCGGTCGCAGCTCGAACACCCACCTGGTGCCCGGCCCGTCGCTGAACGCGATCAGGCCGAGGAGGTCCTGCTCATAGGCGAGGTCGACGACCTGCACGGCCCCTTCCTTCGCCAGGTCGATCTTGGCCGGACGCCCGCCCGCCATGGACTGCGACCTGTCGATCACCATCACCATCGCTACGAGCGGCAGTGAGACGTCGGTTCGGAGGTCGGTGGTGACCGGGAGCACGTCCTCGACGGCGGTCCGGTACCAGCCGCCCAGCCCGAACGACGTCGGCCCGCCGGTCATGAGCAGCCCACCGCCGTCCGTCACGTACTGCGCCAACAACCGTTGCTGCGCCGGGCTGAACGGGGCCGCTGACCCCCGCAGGACGACGGCGCTGAAGGACAGCGGGGACGTGAGCGCCTCCGGCCCACCCTCCAGCACGTCGAACCCCTGGAGGCGCAGGAGGCGCGCCGCGGCGGGGTCGCCGATGACCATGACCGGCGCGCGCCCGCTGACGGTGACGAGACCCTCCGCCGAATCGTTGCCCCGCGCCTGCTCGTACGGCACCGTGAGCTCCACCCCGACGGCCAAGGCGGCGCCGGTCGTGCTCGCCGCCGGCGCGGTGACGCCGAACGTGACCGCCACCTCCTGCGCCGCCGGGAGCTCCACCTGACGCTCGGCAACGACGGTGCCGTCGACCAGCACCTTGAGCGTGCCGGAGGCCGCTCGGTCGGACCGCAGCGCCGCCGTGCCACGGACCGCCTGACCGGGCGCCGCGCGCGCCGGGAGCAGGAGCTCCGTCACGCGAGCGTCGGCGGCCCGCGCGACGGGCAGCACGTCGACCGGCATGGCCGGCAGCGCGGCGAGCAACTCGGCTTCGGGTGTGACGCCGTCGGACACCAGCAGCGCGCGCGATGCCCCGTTGGCGACGGCCACCTGGAGGGCGCGCGCCAGGTCGGTGGCGTCGGTCCTCAGTTCGTTCGGGACGCGCGCGCCGAGGTCGGTGACCACGGCCGCGTCCGCCGCGACGTACGCGACCAACGGGGCGGGGACCAGGTCGGTCAGGTCGAGCTGACGCGCCGCCGCGAGGGCTCCCGTGCCCACCGAATCCGACACGTCGACCAGGACGGCCAGCCTGCCGCCCGGCGCGGCCGCCCACGGCTGCGCCAACGTCAGTAGTAGCGCACCGAGCCCGACGGCTCTCAGCTGCCAGCCGCGCCGCCGCGTCAGGTACAGGACTGCCACGACGGGCACCACGCCGAGGAGCAGCCACGGGTGCGCGAACCTGATGGCGAGCAGAGCGGCTACGGTCGGGGCGCTCATGGTGGGCGCATGCTAGCAGCCGCCGGGCCGGCCAGCCGGTATCCCCTAGGCGCCCGCCGCGCTCTTAGCGTCGGTGACCCGGTCGGTGCGGCGGCACCCGGACCTCGGGTCGACTTCACGTCGTGGAGCGTCTGTTCGACTGATAGTATGCGTTGATGCCGGAACCTGCCTCCTGGGCGCTCATCGCCATGCAAACCGAGGAACGCGCGGCCGGGTTCCTACCGGTGGTGGAGGGGGTGGGCCTCACCGGCCGCATCTACACGGACGTCGAGAAGCTCCTGTACGACACGCGGGGCGAGAACGTCCCCAGCGCGCTCGTCCTCGACCACGGCCTGCGCGAACGCGTGCCGACCCTCGACCTCGTCAACATCCTGCGGAAGCGGAAGGGTTTCGAGGAGATCCCGTTCCTCTACCTGGGACCGGCGGACCTGCAGATCCACGCTCAGGTGGTCGAGGAGGGCGTGGACGCGTACATCACCCTGCCCACGCGGCAGCAGGTCGTCAGGGCCCACCTCGCCAAGCTCCTCGAGCGGCGAAGGGCCGAGAGCGCCATGCGGCGCGCCTTCGAGGAGGCGCGGCGTTTCGAACAGGCGTACAAGGAGAGCGAGCGGATGAAGGACGACCTCATCCACATGCTCGTGCACGACCTCAAGAGCCCCATAGCCAGCGTGATGGGACTGCTCGACTCGAGCATCGACATGCTGAACGGGCAGGGCGCCGACGCGGGTGTGGAGGAGCTGCTCAGCCTCGCGCGCAGCGAGTCGCAGCACCTCCTCAACCTCGCCGCCAACATCCTCGACGTGAGGCGCATGAAGGAAGGGCAGATGCCCTACCACCCCGAGACGATCGGCAGCCTGACGGAGCTGGCCAAGTCGGCCCTCGGCGACGTCAGCGGCGGCCCGCGCGACCGGCACTTCGGCTTCCTCGTGAGGCCCGAGGCCGAGAGGATCGTGGGCGATCCCAACCTCCTGAGGCGCGTCATCGCCAACCTCATGGCCAACGCCATCAAGCACACGCGCCGCGGCGGCTACATCGACTTCCGCGCCTGGAGCAAGGACGGTAGCGTCGTCCTGAGCGTCCGCGACGACGGCGAGGGTATTCCCGAGAGCGATCACAAGCGGATCTTCAACGCCTTCGAGCAGTCGAGGCATACGATCCACGACCGCTACGACACGGGCATGGGCCTCACCTTCTGCAAGCTCGCCGTCGAGAAGCACGGCGGCCAGATCTGGGTCGAGTCGAAGATGGGTCGGGGCAGCACGTTCTACTTCACGCTCCCCGAGACCGTGGCGAACGTGGTGGTCGCCGGAGCGTGAGCCGAGGCGGCGCCATGGCCGGGCACTCCGGCGGCGCCCCGGGTTGGTCACTCGAGGCCGAGCTGTGGAGGCGAGGCGTCCGCTTGGTGGCGGGCGTGGACGAGGCCGGTCGCGGTGCCCTGTGCGGACCCGTCGTCGCCGCGGCGGTCATCCTGCCCGCGGGCACGGCCGGACCTTACCGCGACTCGAAGACCCTCAGCCCGGAGCGCCGCTCCGAGCTGGCGATTCGGGTGCGAGCCGATGCCGTGGCCTGGGCCGTCGGGCTCGCCACTGCCCGCGAGGTGGATGAGCTGAACGTGCTCGGGGCCACCCTCCTCGCCGCCCGGCGTGCCGTGGCCGCGCTCGACCCCGCCCCCACGGGCGTGGTGACCGACTACCTGCGGCTCGGGCTCGACCTGCCGGAGGTCGCGGCGGCCCGCGCTGACGGCACCTCGCTCCAGGTCGCGGCCGCCAGCATCCTGGCCAAGACCGTCCGCGACGCCCACATGATCGAGCTGGCACGGACCTACCCCGGCTACGGGTTGGAGCGCCACAAGGGCTACGGCGTCGCCGAGCACGTGGCCGCTCTCGCCGATCTCGGCCCGTGCCCCGAGCACCGTGTGAGCTTCGCTCCCCTGCGGGGGTCTGACGCGACAACCCAGGGTGGCCGCGAACGGTAGGATGACGCCGCATCCCCATGGGCGGGCCGTGAGCCGCGCCCCGGACCTCGGAGGCGCGGGCGGCCGGCGAGACCGCCCGGCGGCGCCGGGTGAGCGGTGCCTATCAGGTTAGGAGCGCCAGCCATGCCCGAGTGCATCGGTGTGAAGTTCGACAACGGCCCGAAGATCCACTACATGGAGGCCCCGCCCACGGTCCCGGCGCGGGGCACCCGCTGCGTCGTCACGACGCGGCGCGGCCTCGAGCTGGCGGTGGTCAGAACGGGTCCGGTGGAAGTGGCCAAACCGCAAGGCTACTACGTCAGGGACGCGCAAGACGACGACGTCGCCCGCTACGAGGAGCTGAAGGCCAAGGCCGAGGACCTCAAGTGGCTCCTCAAAGCCAGGGCGCGGCAGGCCGACAGGAACGTCAAGGTGGTCGCCGTAGAGTTCAACATCGACGAGACGCTCCTGGTCGTCAGCTACACGAGCGACCAGCAGGCGCCGCTCCGGGTGCTGGCGGCCGAGCTGGTTGAGCACACCGGCGCCCGCATCGAGTTCGCCAACATCGGCCCCCGCGACCAGGCGCGCATGCTCGGGGCCCTCGGGGTCTGCGGCGATGCCAACTGCTCGAGCACCTGGCTCCAGAGCTTCAACGCGGTGAGCATCCGCATGGCGCGTGACCAGCAGCTGCCCCTCAACCCGGAGAAGATCAGCGGACCGTGCGGGAGGCTCATGTGCTGCCTGCAGTACGAGCACGACATGTATAGAGAGCTCCTGAAGGGCATGCCCCGCAAGGGTGCCAAGGCGTGCCACGACGCGTCCGGCACGTGTGGCCGGGTCGTGAAGCTGAACCCCCTCAAGGGCACCGTCGAGATCAAGACCGACGAGGGCGGGATGGTCGAGTACCCGGCCGACGAGGTGAGCCGGGTGCGAGGCGGGACCGCTTAGCGGGCCGTCCCGAGCTGCCGCAACCGCAACGCCAGCACCGCGCAGGCGAGCGGCGCCTGAGCGTAAGCCGCCAGCGCCCGCTCGCAGTCGTCCACGGCGTCCAGCGCGGCCGCGTAGACGCCGGCCGGCCTGTCCCTCAACAGTTCCCGCAGCCAGCCGAGCGGGCCCGGTGCCGTCCCGGCGTCGGCGGCCACCGACGCCGCCTTCGCCAGCTCCTCGGCGCCCGTCAAGGCCGAGAGGAGGTCGCCGCTGGTCGCCTCCAGGAAACGCAGCGCCGCCCCCCGCGCTACCTCGGCCGCGTCCGCTGCCTCGAGGGAAGCGATCAGGGCCCCCGGTTGACCCAACCGGAACGCCGGATGGCCCGTCAGGTCGGTGGCGGCCCTGCCCAACCCAAGCTCGGTGCCGACCTCGGCCACGTCGACGGCGCCGAAACGAAGGGTCACGCAGCGCGACGCCACGGTGGGCAGTAGCGCCTCGGGTCCGGGCGCCACGAGCACGATGAGGGCCCAGTCGGGTGGCTCCTCCAACATCTTGAGGAAGGCGTTCGCCGCCGCGGCGTTCATGCTGTCCGCCTGGTCGATGACCCCCACGCGCACCCGGAAACGCGGGCGGGTCACCAGCCACGGCCCAAGCGGCTCGGGGTCGCCCTTCTCTCGCTCCACCAGCTGGTCGATGCGCACCTCGGGGTCGCGCTTGGCGCGGCCGGAGCCGGTGACGAGGGCGGGTGCAACCTCCTTGAGGTCCGGGTGGGTGCCGGCGGCGAGGAGGCGACAGCTCTCGCAGCGGCCGCACGGTCCCTCCTCCGGCCGGCGGAGCTGGCAGTTGACGAGGGCGCACAGCCACCTGGCCGCCGATCTGCGCCCGACGTGCTGCGGCCCCGCAAAGAAGAGGGTGCGCGGACCCTGGCGGGCTCCCCAGAGCCGCTGGAGCTCGGCGAGCACCGCCGCGTGCCCGACCGGCGCGAGCGGCGCCGGCGCAGCGGGAGTGCTCACCTACCCGCCTCCAGGCGGGTGGCGAGCATCTCCGGGTACCCGGCGGCCACCACGTCGAGCTGCACGGACTTGACGTCGTACTCCACGCGGTGATGTGTGATCACCCGGGACTCGGCGTCGAAGATGAAGTAAGACGCTAACGGCACCTGGTCGCGAGGTTGCCCGACGGCGCCGGGGTTGGCTATCACCCGCGCCAGTGGCGGGATGCGGTAGCTCGTCTCGAGCGCGTCACGGAACGACACGGTGCGCCAGAGGTCGGTCGAGCCGTTGGTCGTGGTGGCGAACAGCTTCGGGACGTGCGTGTGACCGACGAACAGCAGCTTCTCGGTCATGAGGCCGACGTTCGCCTGAGCCGTCGCCACGGTGGATAGGTACTCCCAATCGTGGCTCAGGGCACCGTGGGCCGCCTCGAAGCCGCGCTCGACGTGGCGCTTCTGGAGACTCTGGAGGAACCGGAGCGAGTCGCCGCTCAGTGTGACGAGCTGCCGCTCCAGGACGTTCATGACGACGCCCGCGGCCCAGTGGTCGCCGAAGTCGCCCTGTGCGAGATCGAGGAGGGCGGAGTCGTGGTTGCCGAGGATGCGCACGACCGGGTTCAGCTCGATGAGCCGCTGGACGGCCTGCTCTGCGTGAGGGTAGTAACCGACCGCGTCCCCGAGGAAGATGGTGGCGTCGAACCCGCGCGCCTCGGCCTGGGCGATCACCGCGTCGAGGGCCGGCAGGTTGGCGTGGACGTCGCTCAGCACCAGGTAACGCATGCGGCAATGGTACCAGGGCCTCCCGCCCCTGAAGCGACGGTGACAGCGGCTATACTTCAGGGGTGCGCCACCGTCGCCGCCGCGTCCGTCACGTCTGGGTGGGCCTCGCGCTACTCGTGTTGAGCGCGTTCACATCGGCCGTGGCGCAGGTGTCGGTGCCCACCTTCGGCACCCGGGGCGCCGTCCCGGACGAGCTGGTGCAGCGCTTCATGGGCGCCTTCCGCTCGGCCGTCGGCGCGGCCACCGGCCTCGAGGTGCGTAACGGCGAGCTGATCACGCCGGGCATCGCCGGGAGCCTCGAGCCCGAGTTCGCCGTGCTGATCGCGGAGCTGGACCAGGCGCGCTACGCGGTTAGCGGCGAGCTGTCGCTGCTCCAGTCGGGGGACTCGAGCACGTACGCCATCAACATCATCGTGGTGGACGCCGAGAAGGACCGCAGCAGCGACCTGATCAGCCTTCCGCTCGACCCGGGCGGCATGCGTCCCACGGTCGACGAGCTGGCGTCCGCCGTCGCCGCTTTCACCAGCGCTCGCCTCGAACTCGTCAAGGGTGACGCGGGCGTGTTCGTCTCGAGCGAGCCGGGCGACGCCCAGGTGTTCCTCGACGGCGTGGCGCTCGGGCGCACGTCGCACCTCGACGTCGTCATGGTCGCCCCCGGCAGGTACCAGCTCGAGGTGCGCAAGGAGGGCTTCCTCCCGGACGTGCGCATGGTGGAGCTGCGCGGCGCCGACACGGCCTTCGTTCACGTGGTGCTAACCGCCATCTCCGGTGGCAGCATCCAGGTGCTGGCCTCGCCGCGCGCGAGCGTCCACCTCGACGGTGTGCTCGTCGGCACGAGCCCCGTGACCGTCGCCGCCCTACCCGGAACGCACAGGGTGACCCTCACCCGGGGAGGCTTCGAGGACGAGGTCATCGACGTGTTGGTCCGCAACTACCGCGTGTCGCGGGTGGAGCGCGACCTGGTGCCGTCCGTGGACCCGCTCGTCTACTGGGACGAGCGGCGCGAGGCGCTCATCTACATCGACGGCATGCTCCAGCCTGGCTCGTTCGCGGCCGGCATCAAGCCCGGACTGCGGACCTTCGAGCTGCGGGAATCGCGCGAGTCGCGCACGTTCCTGCGGGCCGTGCCGGAGCACGGCGTCTTCCGCCTCGACCTCAAGACGGGCGAGTTGATCCCCGAGTAGTTACCGGCGGCCGAGGCCTCACCGCAGGTCGAGGGGGAGCCGCAGGGCCAGCGTGGCCGCCGACTCCGTGCCCCACGTCGCCGGCGCCAGGCCCTGTGCCCATGACCCGGTCGCGACCTGTACGGACGCCTCCCACCGGCCGCCGCCCAACGCCTCCGCCGCCGGCGCCGTCGCGCCCGCCGAGAGGCGCAACGGGGCCACGTCCTGACGGTACGGCTCGTAGGCCGCCTCGAGGTTCACCCTGACCGTACCCACGTCCTCCGCCAACGAGGCGCGGCCGCCCAGCGCCGGCCCGGCGGGCGACCAGCCGACGAGCACCGCGAAGGCCCAGTCCGGCGCGCGGCCCCGAGGGAGGGTCAACCCGAGACCCACCGCGGCGTGAGCCTCGCCGCCGCCGGGCCCCATGTAGCCGGTCGCTAGGACGTCCACCTCGTTCTCGCCGATCAGCTTCAGGAGCCGGAGGCGCGCCTCACCCCGCCAGACCGGGCCTCCCGCCCGGTAGTACTCGGGGGCCAACTCCAGGATGACGTTGCGGTCCAGGCGCGCGGTCAGGGCCAGCTGCACCCCGAAGGCCCCACCGGCGAGCTGCGGCCGCTCCACGCTCGTCACGGCCCCGCTCCTGAACGCCGCCGGGCGGTCCCCGAACGCCACCAGGGTGACCCCCACCGCGACGGGCCCGGCCACGCCCCTTGCGCCCAGCCGACCCTCGGCGCGGCCGTCGGTGCGCAGCGCCCCCCAGCCCTCGACGATTACGTTGCCGACGGGGCCGAAGGCCCAGTTCGTCGAGGCGCCCAGGCCGATCCGGCCGGCGTCACCGGTGTGAGCGAGGTCGAGGGTGACGGTGCCGCCCTCCACCCGAACGCCGTCGAACCGCACCGCGAAACCGGGCGTGACGCCGCCGCTCCGCTCGAGGACGCCCAGCTCGAAGCGCACCTCCTGGGCCGAGGACCGCGGTTGCCACAGCAGGGCGAGGCAGATGGCGACTGCCACGAGCGGTAAGGGTCTCCTCATGCCCAGAAGAGTACCCGGCGTGGCCACTGAGCGGAGCGGACCGGATGGGTGATAAAGTGGGCGGCCTGCCGCGGCGGCGCCCGAGCGGCCCCGCCCGCCGGCCTTCACGACCGACGTTGGAAGCGAGAACCCCCGATGAGAATCCTTGGCAACCTGACCGTCCTCCCGAAGCTCCCCCAGGCCATCCACGGCCTGGACGACCTGGCCCGCAACCTGTACTGGTCGTGGCAGTCGGAGGCGCGGCGGCTCTTCAGGCGCCTCGACCGCGAGCTATGGGAGAGGTGTCAACACAACCCCGTCGCGGTCCTGCGCGACATCACCCAGGAGCGCTTGGACGCGGCCGCCGCCGACCCCGACTTCCTGGCCGAGTACGAACAGGTGATGGAGCAGTTCCGCGCCTACCTGGCCGGCCGCGGCTGGTTCGGGTCCGCCGGGCATGCTGACCACGTCTACGCCTACCTCTGCGCCGAGTACGGCTGGAGCGAAGCCATCGCGCTCTACTCCGGCGG